>CAJPFF010000187.1 GCA_905339345.1 Geobacteraceae bacterium
CCTCTGAAGCGTGCCCAGGGCACCGTTCGACCCCAGGTTTACCGAGTTGTAGGCGTAATCGAGCTTGACGTAACCACCGATGGTCAGGTTGAATTTGCTGTAGACCGGCGAGGCCATCTTGCCGTAGATGCCGGGAGCTACTTCGCAGTTAGGCTGAAAATCGCAGTTATAGGCCGGCGCGGTGACCTGTGGCACCTCCTCGGCCATGGCCGGAGCGGCCAGCAGTAAAATGGAAACAGCCGCCGTGAGTCCCTTTTTCTTCATGTTTTCCTCCACACACTAGAAATGAGCTGTAACTTTCTCGTTATCCGTCGCACACATGACATGTTCCACCACTCCGCTTTCTCCCTGCTCCCCCTTTCGCTATTCGATACCCACCAGATCGGACGTGCGGGCCCCTTCTCCCTCCCTGATGGTGCCGTAGGCGCCGTTGGGGCCCACGAAGCCGGTTACCTCCAGGGTCCCGATCCTGCTTCCGGGGTCAAATCCCAGCCCTTTGACCCCCTTTCCGCCACGGTAGATCCTCAACCGTTGACCTATACCGATGCCGCTTTCCCTGCCGGCGTTGATGTAAACCTTCTCCCCCTCCACCGCCACAATCCCGCACAGCCACGGAACATGCCGCGCAACTCCACGGACCTTTTCCGCCACGGAATCAAGGGAAGCGGAAAGGGCAGCCCCCCTGGACGCCGCATCATTCTCCTGATGGACCGGAATGGGAACCTCGATCCGGCGAAGCAGGATTCCACCCATGCCGTCATACAGCTCGGCCACCAGCACGTTTCCGGCCCCCTCTCCCTTCTGGGATCCGATGAATACGACAGCATTGAAGTCCCTGCTCCGGTTGAGGCTCAGAACGTAGGCACCGCGTTCCTCCATGGTCGCAGGAACGGAAAGAGCGCCTTCCGGCCGTGGCTCACCAACAAGGGCGGAGCTTCTCAGCTTCTCGCCGAGTCCCGCCGCCAAATCATTTCCCCCCATCTGCAGAACGGCGATACGCAACCGTGGTGAGACCGCTGGTGAAGTCGGAGCAGGCGTCTCCTTCCCAACCACCTCCTCGTACCCCTTTTTCAGCAATTGACTGCCGCGGGGAATACCGCTCTCCACGTACCGGCGGGGGACCCAGATGGTGGGCGAGGCATTGGGAGACATGGTGTAGGCCGGGTTGTCTATCTCCACATACTCTTCCGAGGGCCCGGCAGCGGTCCGGGGACCGGCACAGGCCGTGACGGCCAACAGGGCCAACAACGCGAGATATCTGAGGAATCCCATCTGATGCTCCTTTCTTGATGTCTAGCCTCCCCCAAGGAGGGGGAGCATGGTGATCTCATCACCGTTGCGGACGGGAAATGCCGCTTCGTTCTCAAGGACCACCGTGCCGTTGACAATCAGGCTCATGGATCCATCTTCGAGCTTGTCCACGGCACGGGGGAGCCTTTTTGCGAGCGCATCTCTCAGCTCCGCAGCGGTTGCCACGGGCTGATCGACAATGACTGCCCCTTCAGGAGCCCCCGGGAAGCCAAAGGGGAGCTTCACCGTGACGGCAAATCCGGTGGCAACCAGGGCAAGACGGCGGTGCCACTCCAGGGACGGAACACCCGCGCTGTTCAACCCCGTGATTGAATAAAAGCGGGCCTTCATCTCTTCGAACTGTGTCCTGTCGATCTTCTCCCCGGCAAAGGGGCCGACAGTGATTTCCTCGTCGAACCACCGGTCGGGGAGCGTGTCGTCCTTCTCGGTCAATCCCAGGCGGGCATTTATGAGCCGCTCGATTCCCGTGATGTTGCGCCCCACCTCGTCAAGCTCGCCAGGGGTGAATTCCTCTCCTGTCAGCTCCTTCAGCTGCCGGGCGAAATCATCGTAGTCGGCGGTGGAAGGGGAGTTGAACAGCTTGGTCGCAAAGCGGCAGATGCCGACGGCGTCGCCGACAGCGTAGATGTTCTCGCAGCGGCGCACGGCATATTCCTTCCCTACGTAACTGTTGGGCTCCGGCGCCACATGGCCGCCATAGAGAGCGGTCTTGAGCTCCCGGTTGTCGTTGATCTTGGCGTTGATCTCCAGGGTGGGGCGGTTTCGCAGGTGGTCCATGCCGCGGGTCGCGACTGCAAGACCCAGGGCGAACCCCTTGAGGATCCTGGCATCGTGGGGGTCCGACTGGAACAGGCCCTTGACGGCCATTCGGTATTTCAACGCCTCCGCAGGATATTTGCCCCGCTCCACAGCCCTCGTGGAGTCGGCGATGACGTCGCCGAACCCTTCCCGCCGGGCGGCCATGAAGAGGAGTCTCTCGACCACTTCGTAATTCCCCCAGGTGAGCTCAAGCCCGCCGGTATCCTCCCTGGTGATGATGCCCCGCTGATAGAGCTCCATGGCCCAGGAGATGGCGCTGCCGGCACTGGCCGAATCGAGGCCGAGTTCGTTGAGGATATTGTTCAGACGCAGCACCTGTTCCGGTGCGCTGATGCCGATCATCGGCCCCATCTTCTGCAGGGTGACGTATTCGGGGCCATCCCCCTTGTCGTACCGGTCGAACGTCCCGTCTCCCCTGATGCCGTTATAGGCCTTCTCCTTCTTGTGCTCCACGTCAGCCTGGCGCTGGTCGTAGCTGGCATTGCCGGTCAGCCCCTTGAGGGCGTTGGCCCCCCACCCCCCTTTCCCTTCCGGAGTAAGGTCGTTAAGCGGACGGCAACGGACCGGGCACCGGAGACAGCCATCCATGCCGGGCCGATAGACGTCGAAATTATCGGCGTCGAGGGAATCACTCCAACTGGTCTCCTGGTTGTTCTTTGTCCCCATGGCGCCGAGGATTCGGCTCGGTTTGTAGAGAAAGGGGGTGCCGACGGTCTGCAAGGCATTCTTGATAACGCTGGTGGAAAGTATCTTTTTGGCTATATCCTTATTGTTCTCCTTGAAGGATGGCGACAGGGAGGGGTGATCGCACTTCCCGAGGATCATGACCGCCTTGAGCCGAAGCGAACCCATCTTGGCTCCGGCTCCTCCCCGGGCATAGACCGCCTTGACCCCGCCCATGATGCCGGCACAGAGGGTGAGGTTCTCACCGGCGCTGGTGATCCGGACCATGGCCATATCCTTCCGTTCGGTGCAGGAGAAATCCCGCTCTACGGCATGGGCAAGGTCGGAGTTGTCCATTCCCCGGTAGGGAGTGGCATCGTGAAAGGAGACTTCCTGCTTCGTTACCCGCAGCAGGGTCCATTGGGGAGAACGGCCGTAGAGGACCAGGTGGTCATAGCCATGCTGCTTGAGATAGGTGGGAAAAGCGTCGCCGCAGCTGCTGTCGAGGATGGCATTGCTTTCCGGCGAGATGCCGCTGACGTTGCCGCGGGTTGCGGTCGGAACGACGCCGGTCAGGGCTCCGCTGCCGAAGATCAGTGGGATCTCCGGGTCCAGCGGTTCCTTGCCGTCGACCATGAGATTGTAAAGCAGGTACATGTTCCCGCCGCGGTTGGTGAGAAAGGTGCGCACCGCCTCCACCGGGAGGTATCTGGAAAAAAATTCCCGGCGTTCCAGGTCGACGAAAAGTACCGCTCCCTGGGTTGGATACTGAGGCTTGTCGTGCATGCGCGCCGACAGCTGCTCAACTTTTGCCCTGATGTCCATGACAATCTCCTGGCAAACATCGTTGTCTGCAATCTTGTCCGGCAGAAATACAATGCATCGATAGTTAGGTTTTTACATATTTTTCTATATAGTTGTATTTATAACTCTGTTCTATCGGTTTAAATAGATACTAATAAACCCATTCACCGTGCTTGGTGGATGGGATGTGAAAAAACCGGGGCAGGCATGGCGTCCTGCCCCTTGAACCAACAATGAAAGGAGTAACTACTGGTACTTCCTGAGCCTTGGGTTGTGCCGGCTCTATGGTAAACCGCTCACGTTCAGCGATCTTCCCAAACAACGGGGCGCTTGCCGAGGAAGGCATTCAGACCTTCAACGGCATCGTGGGTTGCCATCAACTCCTCGAGATACAACTTTTCCACCGCGGCTATTTTCGCTTTGGTCCGCTCAAGGACGCCGATCCGTGCCGCGCGCACGGCGAACCGGAGGGAACTGGCGCTGAGCCCCGCAAGGTGTTCGTCGAAATAGGCAACCGCTGCCTGCTCCGGATCTTCGGCCACCGCGGTAACCAGACCGATGCGGAAGGCTTCCTCCGCGCTGATGCTGCGGCCCGAGAAGAGGAGATCCTCGGACTGGGTCTTGCCGATCCTCTCCGGCAACAGGCAGGACGCAGCAGGGGCAAAAACGCCGATCTTGATTTCCGGCTGCCCCAGCATCGACCCCGGAGCCGCGAAAATCAGGTTACCTGCCGCAGCCACCTCAAGCCCGCCCCCCAGACACTGGCCGCGCACCGCAACCAGCAGAGGGACCGGGCATTCCAGCATCTGCACAACCAGGGCATGAAGCGTTTTCAGCATGGCGGCGCAGGAGTCGGGCATGTGTTCTTCAACGCTGGCGCCAAAGCTGAAATGGGGGCCTTCCGCGTCCAGAAGCACGGCCCGAAGCCGCGCACTGGACAGATGCTCCGTGAGTGCTGCCTGCAGTGCCGCGATCATTGCGGCATCCACGATATTCGCCTTGGGACGGGCCAGCCGCAAACGCAGCAATGTGCCGTCTTTTTCCAGCCATACCTTGAGAGGGCTCTCGCTCATGGTTATATACTCCTCCACGCAATCAGAATGTCTGCTGTTTCGCGGGGCATCGCTGCCCCCGCCGGTTATTATCGGAAACTTACCGACCGGGAACCAGGATGGCCCGCCGGGTCAGTTTGTGGGCATGGGCCGCGTCAAAGACCTCGTTGATTTTTTCCAGGGGATGTTTCTCGATAAATGGCGCCAGGGCGATCTTTTTGTCGAGCACCATGTCGAGCGCTGCCGGATAGAGCTCGGTAAGACAGCCCCAATTGCCCAGAGCCCGGGCATGGAAGGCCATCAGATTGGAGAGGCGAAGTTCGATCTTGTCCATGGTGAAACCCACCACCGACAGGGTTGCGCCAAAGGTCATCAGGCCGAAGGCGGTGTCTTGGCCAGGGGCGCTGCCGGAGCATTCGAAGATCTTCCAGCAGGTTTCCGGCAAGCCTTTTTCCTTGACGAAGTTCTGGATGGCTTTTTTCAGCTCTTTTCCCTGAAGCTCCCGTGCATTGATGGTGAGGCCGGCGCCGTACTTGGCCATGTTGTCCAGCTTTGCCTGGTCCACATCGATGGCAACGACAGTGGCACCCATGGCATGGGCAATCTGTACGGCATAGCCCCCTACGCCGCCGATGCCGATCACGATGGCCAGATCACCCTTTTGAACTTCCGCCTGAACGACAGCCTGGTAGGGGGTGGTTACGGCGTCGGCGACGACAGAGATGTCCGCCAGTTCAAAGCCTGCCGCGGCAAGTTTTTTTTCATCGACGGCACAGAGGCCCCGGGCCGGCACCTTGATATGGGTGGCAAAGCCCCCATGGATGTCGTTGCCCGGCATCTGCTGCTTGCGGCAGATGGTGCCATGCCCTGAAAGGCACAGATCACAGACTCCGCAGGGAATGACCGCAGGGATCAGCACTGCCTTGCCTTGCCAGGCCTCTGTCCCCTTGCCTGTGGCGACCACCCTGCCGCTGATCTCGTGCCCAAGGGCCAACGGAAAGCCATTGTTGACACGCACGCCATCGTAATAAAAACCCAGGTCGGTATGGCATACCCCGCAGCCGGCAACCTCAACCACCACTTCATTGTCAGACGGCGGAGCCGCGTCAAAATCCGCCTTAACCATGGGTTCGCCCACGGCAGTCATTGTCCAGCGATGCGGTGCAGTGCTCATTGTCCTTCCTCCTTGTCACGTTGTTTCACTATAAGTGCGTATGAATCATCTGCTTACAATCCGAACCAATATATGCAACTTGGTACCTGTTTACCAATTTATAGATAAATTTGTCCCCTAAAGGTGAAAGAACCCGGGGTAGGCACGCCTGCCCTACCCCTTTGTCAGGACATGTCAGTTATCTGTGAGTTCTATTTCTGGAGCATTCCCGTCAAGGCCGGCACAAACTGCAGGACATCGGCAACGACCAGTACGTCTGCTACTTCGCCGATGGGTGCATCCTTATCCTTGTTGATGGCTACGATAAAATCCGACTTCTTCATTCCCGCAAGGTGCTGAATTGCACCGCTGATGCCGCACGCCACATAGAGCTTGGGACTGACCGTCTGCCCCGTGGTCCCCACCTGGTGGCTATGCTCGACCCACCCGGCATCCACCACCGGACGGCTTGCTCCCAACTCTCCACCCAGGGCCTTGGCAAGGCTCGCAATGACCGGCACGTTTTCCTTTTTCCCAACTCCCCGCCCGGCGCTGACGATTACCTCGGCCCGGGTAAGATCCACATCCTTCTTCTCCGCCGGCTCATAGCCGACAAATTCCAGACTCGAAGCCCCATCGGCAAGATCGATCCGCTCCAACTGCGGAACCCCCTGAGAGGCGTCGGTAACACTGAAGGCCCCGGCCTGGATGGTAAGAACTGCCTTTCCCGTCGTCGGGGTAACGTTCCGCCGAAGTTTGGAATTGCAGATGCCGACCTCGAATTTTCCATCAACAATGTTGACGATCTCGGAAATCTGGGCGGCTTTCAGGGTTGCGGCAACACGCGGAGCCAGATCCCAGCCATAGGAGGAATGGACGAAAACGATGTAGTCCGGATTTTCCCGCTCAACCGCCGCAAGGACGATCTTTTTATGGACATCCGGATTGTATTCGCCGTATTTGCCAGCATCGGCCAGATAGACCGTGCCATTGACCTTGGGAACCTCAGCCTCGCTCCCGATCAGGACCATCGCCTTCTCGGCCCCCAGCTTATCGGCAAAGGCCGCCAGTTCGTAGCTTGCGTCGAGGAGTTTTCCTTCCCGGTATTCGCAGATGAGTAGCGCTTTCATGCCTTACCTCCTATCTCAGTACTGCCGTTTTTTCTTTGAGGATGCCAATGAGCTGTGCCGCCATATCGTTCAAGTCCCCTTCCAGAACGATGCCGCCACCCTTTCTGGCCGGAGGATGAACACTGGTCGTGGTAGCCAGCGCCTCTTCCTTGAGAATGTCCGCAACCGGAATGGACAGAATTTCCTTCTTCTTCGCCTTCATGATATTGGGCAGGGTTGGATAACGGGGGACATTAAGGCCAAGTTGGCAGGTAACCAGCGCCGGCGTCTTGAGCTTCACCACCCCCTTCAGGCCCCCTTCAAGCTCCCGCTTCGCCGTGATGACACCATCGCTGCAGGCAAAACCGACCAACGTCGTGGCACAGGAATAGCCGAGCTGCTCGGCAACCGTTACACCCACCTGGGCCGACCCCCGGTCCTGGGACTGCATGCCGGCAAAGATCAGGTCGAATCCCTTGTCCTTGGCAAATGTGGCAATGATCGAGGCAATCTGCCACGGATCCTTGAGGGACGAAACCGGGTCCTGGACATGCACGCCCCGATCGCACCCCATGGCAAGGGCCTTTTTGAGCGCTTCCTGAACCCTGTCGGGGCCAATTGAGATCACGGTCACATCGGCCGCGTCTCCCAGTTGCTCCCTGAGTTGCACGGCCTGTTCTACGGCATACTCGTCATACTCATTCATCCTGAAGGCGAGATCTGCTTCGTCATACCAGTTTCCTGAACTGTTTGCCTTGAACCGTGACTCCATGTCGGGAACCTGCTTGATACACACGAGTACTTTCATAGAAACCTCCACGATCTTTACCTTGGTTCGTTATCCTCAGCTCCATAACCCTTGAACCCACTGGTTCAGCAAAATCCTGCTGACCAGCAAAACCCGTTTAACGCTTAATTTGGTATAAAGGTACTATTTTACTTTTTAGGTGTCAAGCAATTATTTTTTCGCCGCATGGGAATATAAAACATATTATTGCATTGAAACGTTAGCCCGTGGCGCTACTGGGATTGCGAACAGAAGGAGGATATGCGTAATTTTTTGGATTCTTCGGTAGGGAGTTCGGCGCATAAAATGAAAAAGCGTTTGCCCCATAGCCGGGCATCTACAACCTGCCCAGGAACATCTTTCGGAAATCGATGCTGACCCTCTCCTCGACTTTTTGCAGTTTGAATCCCCGCCTGAGGACATCCTCTTCGATCTCTTTCATGTGCAAGGCTCCCCAAGGGATGACGACGGTGTCGTAGCGTTCAAGGGCCTTCCCCAGATGGCGGATCACTTCCCTGTTCCTCCGGTAGAGGATGTCGTCCATGATGACCTCATACATGTGCGGGGTGATGCTCTTCTTCGCCCAGGTGTTGATGGTCATAAGCCCGTTCACGAGGGAGGGGCTCTCCTTCAGGTGCTTGCCGATGGTGTCGAGGAAGAGGATGGTGGGCGGACGAAAGGTACTCACATCCACATCGGCCCTGAGGATATCGGCCGGTCCCGCATGCTTCTCTTCCCCCGCGCCACGAGCCCGGACCTGCGGAGCCTCCAGAGCGTCCTCCTCGATGAGCCTTCCCCGGAAAAGCATCGTGTCCTGGGAGGTCAACCCCAGGAAACCGGCAACTCTCCCGTAATCCAGCCTGTTACGCAGCAGGTTGCCGTTGTCGGTGACCCCTTCGGCCAGCACGATGGTCCTGCCCGGAGGGATTGATTCCATCAGTCCGTCATAGTATTCCTTCTCCCCCATGTGAATCATGCTTACAAGCCGTATTGTCCGGCTGTCGCGCCGGTAGACCCGCTCGGCCATGGAGAGCCCGCAAGGCCCAAGGCGCATGAAACCCGAGGTATACTCGGCCATGTACGAGTTGGCCGCGGAGAGTATGAGCATCGTCAGGGCAACAGGAATGACAAACAGGTTAACCGCACTGAAGATCAGGGTGTTCCTGAGGCTGAATAGCGGGGCGTCAAACATCGTTGGAGGCATCGTCAGACTGCGTCCCCCCGCATTTCGGAAACGGGAGAGGGGGAGCATGCAGAGCGCGAGCTGTGCGGCCGCAGCAAAGAGTCCATAGGCACGGTTTCCGGCGAGAGACGAAAATAACCAGGTGAACAGGGGGCACAAGAAGACAAACAGTATCAGGGGGATAAAAACCCGCTTGGGGAGCCGCCGGTCGATGCCGAGGCAGAGATAAACCGCAACCGCCATGAAGATGACCGCGTTGGCCAGGATGCTTCTGGCTTCCGCAAGGGGTAACACCGGAGAAAAGAGAAGGGACACGATCTCGTCAAGAAGGGAGATCCCCCCATCAGCAAGAAACAGGATCAGGAACAGGTTGGCAAAGACCCTCATCGGATAGCTTCCAGTATCAATGAGGGATCCACTGCCCCATCCCCCGGTTCAGCCTCTGCACATGCCGGTAAAGAAAGTGTCATTTGTGAGCGGTGATTGTGCAAACTACGGCACGGAAGCCATAATGCCACGGGTGAAAATCTCCCGGTACTGGTGAATAAGCTCCTCGTCCTGCTCGGGTGAATGGCTGATCAGGTCTTCTGTGGCAAGTGTGCTGAGAAAAAAGTAATTGACCATGCCAGCAAGTGCCAGCACTGCATTCGCGGCATGGATATCCTGCCTGAACTGCCCCTGCCGGATCCCTTCATCGACAATCTCAACGAGAATCCTTATTACCTTGCTGATTGCCGGGGAGGCGATGCTGGAGAAATAGGGGGTGGGATTGGTGAGCTCGCTGGTGTAGAACCGGAGCAGATGAGGGTTGTCCCGGTGCCTCTGGATGGTCCAGCGGATGTAGGACTCGATCATGGCCACGGGGCCTGCCTGCTGCTGCATGATTTCCTCAATCTGGTCGAAACAGGCGAACTGCTCCTGCAGCACCGCGGAATAGAGTCCTTCCTTCCCGCCGAAATAATAGGAAACCATGGAGATGCTGGCCCCGGCCGCATGGGACAGTTCCCTGATGCTGACGCCGTTCAGCCCCCGTTCGGCAAACAGCTGCGTTCCCACCTCCATCAATTTGCTGCGGCAGTCCGCTTTTGTCATTTCGCTCCCTACCCGAGTAAATGTGCGCTGCAAAGAGTAGCAAAGTCCCCCCCCAAAGCCAATTTTATTGACGCAGCGCCTGCATAAATTATTGCACACCAAACACCGTGCTGCTATGATAATTTCGAACGAACGTTCGATTTGCAACACTGCAACACAATCCCTGGACCGGACTATGCACCCACAGAGGTGCGCCGGTACCAATTTCAGCTGAAGGAGGATGAAAGTAAATGTCTGAACTACACAG
>CAJPFF010000188.1 GCA_905339345.1 Geobacteraceae bacterium
AGGATGAAGGCGTACCACGAGCTCAGCCACCGCACCAAAACCATGGTGAAGGGTGCTCCAAAGAAACCGACCATCACCCTCTCCCGGGAATTCGGCTGCGAGGCGTTCCCGGTTGGTGAAGAGCTGGTAAAACTGCTTGAGCGGATGACCGACGAAGTGTGGATACTGGTCGACAAGTCGCTCCTCGATGAGGTCGCCAAGGAGAAAAACATCTCCGAGGACATCATACGCTCTCTTGGGCAAAAACCCCGCTGGCTTGACGATATGTTCGCCACCCTTTCCCCGAAGTGGAAAAGCGACCGCGACTACTATCAATTCCTCGTCGAGCAGGTCGTGTCGATTGCCACGGCAGGCAACGCCGTCTTCGTCGGTCTGGGGGCGGCAATCATTACGCAGCATATGAAAAACTGTCACCATTTCCGGTTGATTGCCGATCAGAACTTCAAGGTTCAGTCCATGGCCCGGCGGATGAACCTGTCGAAACAGGATGCTGAACTCCTCGTCGTAGAACAGCAGAAAGAACGAGACAGGGTCATCCGAAAACTCCTGGACGCAGACGAGCGCGATCCCCTGTATTACCATCTGATCTTCAATAACGGCAAGGTCAAGAACCAGAAGATCGCTCAGAGTATTGCCGACTATGTCGTGAAATAGTTGCCCCTCCGGAAACTTCGGATGAGCGGCAACCGGCGCCGACGGGGTGATAACGTCCCGCCGGTGTCCGTCGGAGAGGCAGGCCCCGCATTCTGAACCGCGGCAGGTGAAATTATTCAGAGGGGACATCCCATGAACGATCCAAACCTTGATTTCACCATTGAACATCTCGGCCCCTGCCGCATTCCCTCCCCCATGAAGGGAATGCGGTTCACCGGCGACGATGAGCGGATCCTGTACCACGCGAAGCCCACTGAGCTCAGGCGGTACATCAAAGCGGGCAAGGAGCCGCCGGCCCTGGAGCTGGCCGGGCCACGGGAGCGGCTCTTCTTCGATCCGTCGACCATCGCCTGCGGCATCGTCACCTGCGGCGGCCTCTGCCCGGGGCTGAACGACGTGATCCGGGCCGTTACCCTGAGCCTGCACCACCACTATGGCGTACGCAAAATCTACGGCTTTCGGTACGGCTACGAGGGGCTGGTGAAGCGCCTCGGCCACACCCCGCTGGAGCTGACTCCCGAGACGGTGAGCCAGATCGGCGAACTGGGGGGGACAATCCTCGCCTCTTCCCGAGGCCCCCAGGAACCGGCTGAGATGGTGGACTACCTAGCGGAGTTGGGGATCGGAATCCTCTTCACTGTGGGGGGTGACGGTACCCTCAAGGGGGCAAGCGCCATTGCGGCGGAGGCCCGTCGGCGGGGGCTCCCCCTCAGCATCATCGGCATCCCCAAGACCATTGACAACGACATCTCCTTCGTGCAGAAAACCTTCGGTTTCGAAACCGCCGTGGCCGAGGCCCAGCGGGCCATCTCCGCCGCCCATGCCGAGGCCCAGGGGGCCCGCAACGGCATCGGCCTGGTGAAGCTTATGGGGCGCGACTCGGGCTTCATCGCCGCCTACGCGTCCTTGGTGGACAGTCAGGTAAACTACTGCCTGGTGCCCGAAGTCCCCTTCTCCCTCTATGGGCTCCTGCGGTGCCTGGAGGAGCGCCTGACGCACCGGGGCCACGCCGTGGTGGTGGTTGCCGAGGGGGCCGGCCAGGAACTCCTCTCAGCCTCGGTCGAGCGCGACGCATCGGGCAACGTCAAGTTAGGCGACATCGGCACCTCCCTCCGGGACGCAATCAAGGGGTACTTTGCCCGCGCCGGTCGGGAGGTCAACCTTAAGTACATCGACCCGAGCTACATCATCCGCAGCCTGCCGGCCAATCCCCACGACTCGGTCCTCTGTCTGCTGCTGGGGCAGAATGCCGTCCATGCCGGTATGGGCGGGCGCACCAACATGGTGGTCGGCTTTTGGAACCACCAGTTCACCCATGTGCCGATCGCCCTGGCCACCAGCGCCCGGAAGAAGATTGATCCCTCGGGGTGGCTCTGGAACAGCGTACTGGCCTCCACCGGCCAGCCCCTGAAAATGCTTTGAGATACAAGGTGCAAATCAATAGCTGAAAGAGGCGGTTGCATCCATGGGCAAGACTGCTCAAACAAAGGCAGGTCAACCAGAAAGGATGAAGATAGTTCATGAGGCCCACTGAAGGGACATGCACGGCTTCCGGAGAGCAGACGAGAGGGAACACCTCCCCCCTCGGGGCCACGGTTCACCGGGATGGAGTGAATTTCTCGGTCTACTCCGAAGACAGCACCGGCATGGAACTGCTGCTGTTCGATCGGGCCGACGATGGGGTGCCAGCCAGGGTTATCCCCCTCGACCGGGGCCGGCACCGCACCTACCACTACTGGCACGTCTTCGTGCCGAGACTGACAGGGGGGCAGATCTATGCCTACCGTGCACACGGTCCCTGGGCCCCCCGGCAGGGTCTGCGCTTCGACGGCAACAAGGTTCTGCTCGACCCCTATGGCAGGGGAATAGCCGTACCGGCCGGCTACGACCGGTCCGCCGCCTGTCGGCACGGTGATACAGCGGCTGTCGCCATGAAGAGCGTAGTGCTCGATGCCCGCGGCTATGACTGGGAGGGGGATTGCCCCCTGAAGCGCCCCTTTTCCCAGACCGTGATCTACGAGATGCACGTTGGGGGGTTCACCAGACACCCCAGTTCCGGCGTCTCCCCGGAAAAGCGCGGCACCTTCGCGGGAGTCATCGAGAAAATCCCCTATCTGACCGAACTAGGTGTGACGGCTGTGGAACTTCTGCCGGTTTTCCAGTTCGATCCCCATGACGCGCCGCCGGGACAGCTCAACTACTGGGGCTATGCCCCCGTCTCCTTTTTCGCTCCCCACCAGGGATACTCCTCGCGCAGCGGCCCGCTGGGCCCGGTGGAAGAGTTCCGGGATATGGTGAAGGCGCTCCATCGGGCTGGCATCGAGGTGATCCTCGACGTGGTTTACAACCACACCGCCGAGGGTGATGAACATGGCCCCAATTTCTGTTTCCGGGGCCTGCAGAACGACGCCTACTATATCCTGGATCACAACCGCTCCCGCTACGCCAACTTCACCGGAACGGGGAACACCCTCAACGCCAATCACCCGGTTGTCCGCAGGATGATCCTCGACAGCCTCCGCTTCTGGGTGAGCGAGATGCACGTGGACGGGTTCCGTTTCGATCTTGCCTCCATCCTGAGCCGAGATGAGCATGGTTGCCCCATGGAGGCCCCAACGATCCTCCTCGACATAGAGACCGACCCGGTGCTGGCAGGGATCAAGCTCATAGCCGAGGCATGGGACGCTGCGGGACTCTACCAGGTGGGCAGTTTCGCCGGCGAATTCTGGAAGGAGTGGAACGGCAGGTTCCGGGATGACGTGCGGAGCTTTCTCAGGGGTGACGCAGGGACGATCTCGGGGTTCGCCTCACGGCTCCTGGCCAGTCCCGATATTTACGGCCACGTGGAGCGGGAACCGGAACAGAGCATCAATTTCGTCACCTGTCACGACGGCTTCACGCTCAACGATCTGGTCTCATACGACCGCAAACACAATGAGGCCAATGGTGAGCAGAACCGCGATGGGTGCGATCACAACCTGAGTTGGAACTGCGGGGTCGAAGGCCCCGCGGACGACCCCGTTGTAGAGGCAATCCGCAACCGCCAGGTGAAGAACTTCCTGACACTGACCCTCCTCTCCCTCGGAGCGCCGATGCTCCTCATGGGAGACGAGATGCGGCGGACCCAAGGTGGGAACAACAACGCCTACTGTCAGGACAACGAGACCAGCTGGTTCGACTGGAGGCTCCTTGACCGGCACGCAGACGTCCATCGCTTCGTGCGTCTTCTGATTGCTTCACGGCTGAAACGCAACCTTGCGGCGAAGGATCCAGGCCTCACCCTGAACCAGCTCCTTGGCCAGGCACGGCTGGAGTGGCACGGGGTCAGACTCGGCAGACCCGACTGGGAACACGATTCGCACAGCACTGCCTTCACGGTCTGGAACCTGTCGGGCCGGTTCGTCTTCCATTACATGGTCAATGCCTGGCAGGAAGCCCTTGCCTTCGAGTTGCCGCCGCCCCGTGAACTCCCCGGCGGCATCTGGCGCCGCTGGATTGACACCTCACTCGCCTCGCCCGCTGACATCGTGCCGATGGAAGACGCAATAGAGGTGAAAAGTGGGACCTATGAACTGCCGCCGCACTCTCTGGCGGTCATGCTTGCCCGCGCTCCTGCCGGCGCAGGCTGAGTCGGCAGAGAATACACGTGAGGAGCATTCATGGGAGCAACCATCTAGCACGAGGATGGCGGCGTATGGGCGGGGAATGAGGCCTGGAACGACATGACCGGCCGCTCCCCAGCGAAGGGGGACACGCCGACTTCGCACCCCGCAACGAACTGGAGACGGAGTTGCTCCTCCACCTGCGGGCCGAGCATGGCCGGGTAAGCACCGAGCGGCTCGTCTCCGGTCCCGGCCTGCACCCAAAAAGAAAGGCCACCTTGCTTTGGGGTGGCCTTTCTTTTGTAACTATGAGTTTTATTTGGGAATTTCTGGCACGCCTGAGAGGATTCGAACCTCTGACCTACGGATTAGAAGTCCGTTGCTCTATCCAGCTGAGCTACAGGCGCAGAGATGGTCGGGGTGAGAGGATTCGAACCTCCGACCCCCTGCTCCCAAGGCAGGTGCGCTAGCCAGGCTGCGCTACACCCCGAAAGAGGCTGCATTAGTAGCACACCCCTGGAGAGCATGCAAGCTTTATTTATTCAGCACCATCTCTTGGTAAATTTTTCTTCAGTAACTCCATTGCCTTGCCGCGGTGGCTGAGACGATTCTTTCTCTCCAGGGGCAGCTCAGCAAGGGACACTCCCTCCTCATCCACAAAGAAAAGAGGATCATATCCAAACCCCTCTCTACCCTGCGGAGCTTCGAGGATGGTTCCTCTCAGTTCACCAGAAAATGTCGTGCATGCACCTTCGGGCAAACAGAGGGCAATCACACAATGGAAAGCCGCCCCACGACGTTCAACCGGAACTCCTCGCAACTCTTCAATGAGCTTCGCATTGTTCATCTCGTCTGTGGCATCCGGCCCCGCATAGCGGGCGGAGAAAACGCCCGGTCTCCCACCGAGGACATCGACGACCAGCCCGGAATCATCAGCCAGAGTCGGAATTCCAGATATTTTAGCAATAGTAGAAGCTTTCTTGACCGCATTCTGCTCAAACGTTGCACCATCCTCCTCAATCTCGGGAAGATCGGGAAAGTCAGCAAGGGAGTATATGCGGTAGTGGACCCCCTCAAGGATCTTTTTGATCTCCAGGAGCTTGCCCATATTCCGCGTGGCGACAATCAAGCTGTTCACCGGGAAAGCGCCTCTTCCTGAATTGTGAAGAGCATTCGTATTCCTTCTATAGCGACGGAGCGCATACCGTCCATCTGCTCAACGGTAAATGGTTCCGATTCAGCAGTACCCTGAACTTCAACAAAACGGTCAGACGAAGTCATGACAAAGTTCATGTCTACTTCGGCCGCTGAATCCTCCACATAATTCAGATCCAACAAAATTTCGCCGTCCACGATTCCGACACTGACTGCAGCAACGGCTTCCTTCAAGGGAACCGCAGGTAATACGCCTCGCTCTACAAGCAAGCGCAGGGCATCCACCAGCGCAACATAGGCGCCTGTTATTGAGGCAGTCCTTGTTCCGCCGTCGGCTTGCAGCACATCGCAATCGATGAGAATACTTCTCTCCCCAAGAAGCGTCAAATCTGTGACGGCCCTGAGCGAACGACCGATTAGCCGCTGTATTTCGTGGGTTCTTCCGCCGATTTTACCTCGGGCGGCTTCCCGTGAAGAACGGGTATGTGTTGAGCGGGGAAGCATCGAGTACTCGGCGGTAACCCAACCAGTACCTTTGCCCCTGAGAAAGGGAGGAACGCTTTCCTCCACCGACGCTGTGCAGACAACCTTGGTGTCGCCAAACTCAACAAGCACGGATCCTTCGGCATGCTTTATAAAGTGCCTCGTAACGCTGATCTCTCTGAGGCTACGTGCCCCACGGCCATCCGAACGCATAATACTCCTTTTCCATTGTAATATGAGGCTGTGTACACTAAACGATAGGCTTGACGTTGTCAATCCTGCCCGACGGTTCGGCTCCGTACTCTAACCGCCCGAAGTTCGCTTCTCTCTGAGATCATGAAATGTTTGCGGGTAAGCGTCGGTTATCCGGAGCTCTGCAAGGATTCTCTTGGTGAGAAAAGTTTCTGCTTCATGAATTGCGTCTGGCGAGCTGGACACCTTGTCAATCTTCCCCCCAGCCATCATGCCATGCCCGCCTGCACACCCTCTCCCCTCCACGAGACGCCGTATGAGGACTCCAGCATTTATGTCATGACGAATCGTGCGCAGCGATAATAGCATCCCATCACCGTAGTGCCCCATGGTAAGCACCAGCTCGATTCCTTCCAGCTTGAGAAAGAAGTCGGCCATTTCGGCAACTATTTCCGGAAAGCTCACCTTTGCGAGGTTTGTTATCAGGAGTTTCCCATAGATTTTGGTGTTTTCGAGCGCCCGATTTACCATGAGGAAGTATTCGGTAGGGAGTTTCGGGTGGGTGATTTCGTAGAGAAGCTTCTTGTTGGTAAGAGGAAAGAGTTTGATGTAGGCATCCCGGTCAGGCTTATTCGCCTCCCGTCCGAGGTCCTGTGTTTCGGACTTTATGGCGTAAAAGAGTGCCGTTGCCAGCTTGGTTCCCATATAGACACCCTGTGCCACGAGATACTCATACAGGATGGTTGCTGTAACACCATAATCATCACGAATATCAACCCATCTGCACTTCAGACTCGCCTCCCTCATTGGATGATGATCGATAAGGATATCAACCCTGATATCGGAGGGTAGAGAGTTGTTGCCGGTCCCCGGCTGAGTGTCCAGCATGCAGATTACTGAGAACTCCCGAAAATCAACAACACCCATGGGGGTTAGGGGGATTTCGAGCTCCTTTGCCATGGCTAGGTTCTCGCTCCTGCTGATCATCCCCGAAAAGGCAATCGTGGCTTCCCGATTTACCTTCATGACAAAGAGATGACGAAGCGCCATGGCCGAAGCAAGGCAGTCAGGGTCGGGATTATCGTGGATTACAATCAGTATCTTCCCTCTGCCCCTGACCCAGTCAAGCATCTCTTCCGTGAAACGCTTCGTATCCCGAATTTCAGCCCCGTGCATCATGGAACCACTCCCTGTCGGGTCACACTATAGACAAAAAAAGAGAGGAAAGACTTTGCTTTCCCCTCTTTGGATCCTCTTGGGATATCCTGCTAGCCCAAGAAGAGGTTATAGTTCCTCGCGCGATTAGCCAGGATTGTCTGGTCTATCACTTCGCCGCAGCAGGTGCACTTCCATGCGTCGAATGATCTTACAAAATCGTAAAACTTCTCCGCGAACATTCTTCCCTTGCATTTCGGACATTTCATTTGGCGGCCCCCCACTGTAAAGTTTGTTGTGAGTGCTATGGGGGTTTCACCATATATGCCAACCAGAACATTATTTTATGATTCATGCATACACAAGAGAGCCTGATTCTGATAAACAACACTAATTCAACGAGATACAAGAACTCAAAAGTATCGTTCTATTCTGTCTACGGTTATCCTCCCTATCCCAGGAATTCGTTCGAGATCTCTGACAGACCTAAAACCGCCATTACATTGACGGTCCAAAACAATCCTTCGCGCAAGGACTGGACCTATTCCTGGAAGTCGCTCCCAGTCTGACTCAGTCAGGGAAGAGGGATCAAGGGGAACACCCAAGAGCATCCTCTCTGCAGCGGACATCATTATTGTCGATATTCTGGTGGCTTCTACTCCAGTTATGTTGAAGATTACCCACTCACCGTCCTTCAATTGACGAGTGGAGTCCTCAAGTTTAGCAGATTCTATATTTAATCCGTGAGGCGCCATATTTATGACGCTCCCTAGCACCGAACCATGAGGAAGGCAATAGACTCCTGCTTTACCTTGAACGCCGGTGACCTTGACCCGAATGACGTCCGGGCCGGCAAGAGAAAAGGCCGAGGATGCCCCCGTTGTGGGTAACATTCCCCGGCCTTTAATGATCAAAACAAGACTTGCCAGTGCTGCAAGACTCCAGAGCACAAGGAGTCGCGCCCGGCAATTCACTTCTTGACTGCCTCCGCTTCGTCTGCTTTGTGGAGTTTGTACTCGATGCTGTCGATCAGAGCCTGGTAGGAGGCATCGATAATGTTTTCGGAAACGCCTACAGTTCCCCAACGGCTTTCCTTGTCACCGGACTCGATAAGAACCCGAATGGACGATGCAGTCCCCTGACCCGCCGGGAGAACGCGTACCTTGTAGTCGAGGAGCTTCACCTCCTTCAACTTCGGGTAGAACTTCTCCAAGGCCTTGCGAAGTGCATTGTCGAGGGCGTTAACCGGGCCGTTGCCTTCAGCAGCCGTGTGTTCCACCTTACCGCCAACTTTGACCATGATGGTCGCCTCGGAGAACGGCTTCTGGTCTTCGTGGCGTTTTTCGTCAATGACACGGAAGCCGATGACCGAGAAAAATTTCCGATGTGTACCGAGGGCCCTCTTCATCAGAAGCTCGAAGGAAGCCTCGGCCCCCTCGAACTGGTAGCCCCGGTTCTCCATCTCTTTAATGTTATCAAGAATCTCGAGGGTAACCGGATCCTTGCTATCCATGTTGATATTGAACTCCTCGGCCTTGGCGAGGATGTTGGAACGGCCGGAAAGGTCGGAAATGAGTACACGCGTCATGTTACCAACCAACTCGGGACGCATGTGCTCGTATGTCTCGGGATGGCGCTGAATGGCGCTCACATGGACTCCCCCCTTGTGGGCAAAGGCCGAGTTACCCACATAGGGCTGATGCTTGTTGGGGGAGAGGTTTGCCAACTCGTACACAAAACGGGAAAGTTCCCGGAGCTTTTTGAGTTGCTCGTCACTCATGCACTCTTTCTTCATCTTGAGTTTGAGGGCTGGAATGATCGAGCAGAGGTTGGCGTTGCCGCACCGCTCACCGAAACCGTTGATGGTTCCCTGGACTTGGACAATCCCCTCATTGACCGCATGGAGGGAGTTGGCAACAGCGCACTCGGAGTCATTGTGAGTGTGGATGCCAAGGGGCGCCGAAATGTGTTTGCGAACCTCGCGAATGATCTCCACAATTTCGAACGGCATGGTGCCGCCGTTGGTATCACAGAGAACGATGCAGTCGGCCTTGGCATCCTGAGCCGCCTTGAGCGTTTTGATAGCATAGCCTGGATCGGCTTTGTAACCGTCGAAGAAATGCTCCGCGTCGTAGATAACTTCGGGAACCCGTGCCTTCAGATATTCGAGAGAGTCGAAGATCAATTCCAGATTCTCCTCAAGGGAGATTCGAAGCGCTTCCCGGACGTGAAAATCCCACGTCTTGCCAAATATGGTGCAGACATCGGGCTCGGCCTGCACAAGGGTCTTCAGGTTGTGGTCTTTGTCAGGTGTTATCTTGGCCCGCCGGGTGGAACCGAAGGCGGCGATCTTCGCCTGATCGAGCTTCTCCTTCTTGATATCCTTGAAGAAGGCCACATCCTTGGGGTTACTGCCGGGCCATCCCCCCTCGATGTAATGGATTCCGATCTCATCCAGCTTATGGGCGATGCGGATCTTGTCCTCAACGAGAAATGATATATCTTCCGCCTGGGTGCCATCACGAAGCGTGGTATCGTAGAGTTTAACGAAGCTCATAGTTTCACCTTTGAAATGAAAGTATTAGATACGCATATAGCGTTTAGCGTACCGGGGTTCACCGGACACTAGACGCTATACACGATTACGCTTGATAAGGGCCTGAATTATTTGCCGGAAAGGCCGAATGCCTCGTGGAGCACCCTCACGGCGAGTTCCGTGTACTTGGCATCAATGACAACAGAAACCTTGATCTCGGAGGTGGAAATCATCTGGATATTGATTCCCTCCTGGGCCAGGGTCTGGAACATCTTGGTGGCGACGCCAGCATGGCTCCGCATCCCGACGCCGACAATGGAGACCTTGGAGATACTTTCGTCGGCCGTCACACCCGTTGCCTTGATCTCCGTGGCCACTTCCTTGGTAATGGCAAGAGCTTTTTTGAAGTCGGCCTTGGTGACGGTGAAGGTGAAATCAGTGAGATCTCCTCCACTAACATTCTGGACAATCATGTCCACCGAGATATTGGCATCAGAAAGGGCCGACAAAATCTTGGCGGCAATCCCCGGCTTGTCGGGTACGCCCATGACGGCAATCTTGGCTTCATTCTTGTCGTAGGCGATACCCGAGACGAGTACAGCTTCCATATCCTTATCCTCCTTGGTAACCATAGTACCTTGATTGTCATTGAAGCTTGAACGGACATGCACATCCACATTGTACTTTTTGGCGAACTCAACCGAACGGATCTGGAGAACCTTTGCCCCGAGACTCGCAAGCTCAAGCATCTCGTCGTAGGATACCTTGTCAATCTTGCGGGCGTCCTCGCAGATGTTGGGGTCAGTGGTGTAGACTCCGTCAACGTCGGTGTAGATCTCGCAGACATCAGCCTTCATTGCGGCTGCCAAAGCAACGGCCGACGTGTCGGAGCCACCGCGGCCCAGAGTAGTCACGTTCCCTGCCTTGTCGATCCCCTGGAACCCGGCAACGATGACGATAGTTCCATCCTTGAGGTCAGCCCTGACCTTGGTGTCGGGAATCTCCTCAATACGGGCCTTACTGAAAGCGCTGTCGGTAATGATCGGAACCTGCCAACCGTGGTATGATTTAGCTTTATATCCCATGGACTTGAGGCACATGGCAAGAAGTGCTATGGAGACCTGCTCGCCGGAGGCAACCAGGACGTCGTACTCGCGGTTATCCGGGAACTCGCACACCTCATTGGCCAGCGCCACGAGCTTGTTGGTCTCCCCTGACATTGCCGAGACGACGACCATCATGTCGTTGCCTGCATCATAGGTCTTGGCGACTCTCTTGGCAACATTGCGGATCCGTTCAATCGATCCCATCGAGGTGCCGCCGTATTTTTGGACCACCAGAGCCATCTACAGTTCCTCCTTTATGTATGGTCAGTGCGTCGAGGTCTAATGAATATGCCGCTTCGCGTCGTCAGTTAATAGCAGGAATCAGAGCGACGGTCAAAACATTTTTTTAATAAAGCCTCATGGTTGAACCCATGGGCGATTATGTCGATTCTTCGCTCCGTTTCACCTGCATACTCAAACATAATATCAAGCCGTTCGTCAGGGAGATCACCACCCAACCGCTCAGCCCACTCCACGAGACAGACGCCGTTTCCATGGAAGTATTCGTCGAAACCAAGCTCTGCGATATCGTCTCCTCCCCGGAGGCGGTAGAGATCGAAGTGATAGAGCCTGACCCTCCCCGGGTACTCGTTCAGGAGGGTAAACGTGGGACTCGTAATGGGAACCGAATCGTCAATCCCCAAGCCGGAGGCCACCCCTCTGACGAACTGGGTCTTGCCACAGCCAAGGTCACCGGAGAGGGCAATGAAGCTCCCCGGTTCCACCAGCTGGCCAAGCCGCTCACCCAGAGAGACGGTTTCTTCGACACTATGCGAACAAAGGGAAATCACGGCGTGCTATTTGATCATCGTTTTTATGAGGTCAATACGGGAAACTATGCCAACGAGCCGTTTACCCTCGACAACCGGTACGGCATGGAGCTTCTTGCTGGCCATGAGGTCAGCCACGTCGTTCACCGGAGTGTCCTGCGTCACCGTCTCCACCGTGTCGGTGTAAATATCGCCAACCGTCTGCCCCGTCATCTTCTGGAGTTCCTTCTCGAACTTCTTCTCGCTCTCCAGGTAGATGACCCAGTCGAAGAGCGAGATGACCGTGGGGATATGGAGACTCTTGTCCTGCTCAATCAGATCCGACTCGGTCACGATTCCGATGAGGTTTCCGTTGTCATCCACAACCGGCACGCTGCCAACCCGATGTTTCGTAAAAAGCTCTGCCAGCTCCCTGATCGTGGTTTCCTTTTTGACCGAAACGACATCCGTCGTCATTATGTCTCGAACATTCTGCATAATAATTCCTTTCATTCCATCATGTTGTGAGCGTTTTGAAATGCCCAGGGGATTCGCTCCTGGACGTCGACGGCCGACATGCCGATCTCCCCTTTGTCGTCAGCCACCAGATCCGCAGCGTGACCGTGAATAAAAACGCCGAGCCGGCAAGCGTCATAGGGGGGGTATCCCTGGCCAAGGAGCGATGCCAAAATTCCCGTAAGGACGTCCCCCATCCCTCCGGAAGCCATGCCGGGGTTGCCGCTTCCGTTTATGGCTACCCGCCCGTCCGGAGAAGCAACGACCGTACGTGCGCCCTTAAGTATCAGATACACGCCATACCGCGCAGCAAATGCCCGTGCCGTTGCGATCCGGTCTTCCTCGACTGCCACGGCGGAAGTGCCGGTCAGACGGGCCATTTCTCCCGGGTGGGGGGTGAGAACGAGACACCTGCTTCGTTTGTGAAGCAGTAAGCCGGGATCTTCGGACAGGGCGTTCAGACCATCGGCATCGATCACCAGGGGAGCCTCAATCTCGGTGACAAGATGCCGGACCAGACGAGCCGTGTCAGGATGCCAGGAGATGCCCGGCCCCAGGGCAACCGCTGATTTGCCGTCAAGGGCTTCCACCACGGCCGGAGCAGAATCCTCCGACAGGTGACCGCTTCCGCCGTCGGGGAGAGGCAGTGTCATGGCCTCGGTGGTCTTCATCTCCAGGATGGCGTTAAGGCTTGCCGGCACTGCCAGGGTCACAAGACCCGATCCGGCACGAACCGCACTGTTAGCGGCCATGGCAGCGGCGCCGGTCTTGCCGGTGGAGCCGGCAATAACAAAGCAGTGGCCAAAGCTCCCCTTGTGGGCACGCCGATCGCGGGGCCTTACGATACAACGCGCCGATTCGCAGTCAATGAAATCGACACCTTCAGCATCCTCGGCCACACTAGAGGGAATTCCGATATCAACCACGCGGAGCTCGCCACAGTGCTCAACGCCGGGATACAGGACGTGGCCCAACTTGGCAAGGACAAAGGTAACGGTGAGATCCGCCTTGACCGCACTACCGAGTACTTGGCCGCTCCCCGCGTCTATCCCGGAGGGGATGTCAACGGCCACGATCGGTTTCCCGGAGCCATTGACGTATTCGATAGCCTCTGCCATGGTGCCCTGCACGTCGCTCCTGAGTCCGGTACCGAAAAGGGCGTCCACGACCACCGACGCCCGCGCCAGTTGGGAAACAAAAGGAACAAGCCCCGTCGGAGGAGGAGAAAAGGAAACCGTCGCCGGGTCGAGACGATCAAGGTTGACACGGGCATCGCCGGAAATCTCTTCGCGGGCGGCAAGGACGACGGTCTGGACATCCCACCCCGCCTTCCGCAAAATCCTTGCTATCACATAGCCGTCACCGCCGTTGTTCCCCTTGCCGGCGACGATGAGCGCCAGCCGGTCAGCCGCCGGACCGAATTGCTCGATGATGGCCTCAGCGCATCCCCGGCCGGCATTCTCCATGAGGTGGATGCCCGGAATACCGAACTCCTCGATGGCACGTCGGTCCATCCGCTGCATGGTTCCACCGGTGACAACCTTCATGCCCGCTCCAGAACCACCATGGCGACGGCAAAATTCCCGTCGTGGGAAAGGGATACAAACGTCTTGGAGAGATCCATCTCGGTGAATATCTGTTGAGCCTTGCCGTGGAGTCGCAGTTCCGGTTTCCCCAGTGCGTCGTTGACCACCTCAACATCGTGCCAAGTCATCCCTTCGCGAAGCCCCAGGCCACAGGCCTTGAGAAAGGCCTCCTTGGCCGCGAAGCGAAGGGCGTAGTGCTGGGCGCTCCGGGCCTTCCCCGCGCAGTACTCCTGTTCGTGGATGGTGAAGAGGCGTTCGAACAGGCGGATATTACCCTCTTCCAGAAGGCGCTCAAAACGGGTTATGTCAACGATGTCGATGCCGGTGCCGAAAATCACGCGTGCCTCATGCGTACTTGATGAGATCTACCATGTCCCGCACTGCCCGGTCGAGCCCCACAAGAACCGCCCGGGAGATGATGGAATGGCCGATGTTGAATTCCTCGATTCCGCCCAGCGCCGCCACCTTCTTGATATTGGTGTAGTTGAGGCCGTGGCCGGCGTTGATGCCAAGGCCAAGCTTGACGCCGAGTTTAACGGCGTTTTCTATCCGCTCGAGCTCGGCCTGCTCGGCCTTCCAGTCCTTGGCATCGGCAAAGGCTCCGGTGTGAATTTCGATATAATCTGCCCCCACCTTGTTGGAGGCTTTCACCTGGTCGGTATCGGGGTCCACAAAAAGGCTTACGACGATGCCTCCGTCCTGGAGTTTTTCCACCACCTCGGCGACCCCCTGCATGGCCATCCGCACGTCGAGCCCCCCCTCAGTGGTGAGTTCCTGGCGCTTTTCAGGGACCAGCGTGCACATGTCGGGCTTTACGGAAAGGGCTATGGCGACCATCTCGGCGGTTGCCGCCATCTCCAGGTTGAGCTTGGTCTTCACTGTCTGGCGAAGGAGCTTCAGGTCCCGGTCATTGATGTGACGGCGGTCCTCCCGCAGGTGGATGGTAATGCCGTCGGCTCCGGCAAGCTCTGCCAAGGTAGCCGCTGCAACAGGATCGGGCTCCTCCCCTCCCCTCGCCTGCCTGATCGTCGCCACATGGTCGATGTTCACACCAAGCTTTGCCACCTACTTCCCTCCGATTTTCTTCTCGACCAGGTCTGCGATCTCCTTGGCCCAGCCGGTAATCTGATATTTGTCCTGCCCCTCGAGCATGATTCTCAGCAGCGGCTCGGTGCCCGAATAGCGGATCAGGATGCGCCCTTCGTCCTTCAGTTTTTCTTCGACACCCCGAATGAGCGCGGCCACTTCGGGGATCGTCATGACATCCTTCTTCTCCGCCACGCGAACATTCACGAGGACCTGCGGGAGCGGAATCATCACCTCGGCCAATTCGGAGAGGGTCTTGCCGCTCCGACGCATGATGGCGAGGACCTGGAGAGCAGAGAGCATGCCGTCGCCCGTGGTGTTGTGGTCGATGAAAATCATGTGGCCCGACTGCTCGCCGCCGAGGTTGTACCCCCCCTTCAGCATCTCCTCAACCACGTAGCGGTCGCCGACGGCGGTCTTTACCACCTTCCCCCCCGCCTTTTTCACGGCAATATCGAGCCCCATGTTGCTCATGACTGTCGCCACGAGGGTATTCTTGCGGAGCTTTTTCTGTCTGATCATATCGGTGGCACAGATGGCCATGATATGGTCGCCGTCTACCTCGTTGCCGAACTCGTCCACAAAGATGACCCGGTCAGCGTCACCGTCAAGGGCTATTCCCAAGTCGGCACGGTGCTCCTTTACCGCCTCGCTGATCACCTCGGGGTGGAGCGACCCGCAGCCGGCATTGATGTTCGTCCCGTTGGGTTTGATCCCGTAGGGAATGACCTCTGCCCCGAGCTCCTCCAGAACCGCCGGCGCAACCTTGTAGGCGGCCCCGTTGGCGCAATCGAGGACAATCTTCATCCCCGTGAGATCGAGTTCCTTCGGAAAGGTGTTCTTGAGAAAAACCACATAGCGTCCCACGGCGTCGTCGATGCGATAGGCCTTTCCCACCTCGGTGGCGATGGGGCGCAGGGAATCGATCTTCTTGGAGAAGATCAGATCCTCGATCTTCAGCTCCATCTCATCAGGGAGTTTGAAACCATCCCGGGAGAAGAACTTGATGCCATTGTCCTGGAAGGCGTTGTGGGATGCGGAGATGACAACCCCTGCGTCGGCCCGCATGGACGACGTGATATTGGCAATGCCGGGTGTGGGCAGAGGCCCCACCACGAGTACATCTACCCCCATGGAGCAGATGCCGGCCACCAGTGCATTCTCCAGCATGTAGCAGGACAGACGGGTGTCCTTGCCGATAACGATCCGATGCCGCCGATTGCCGTTTTTGAAAAGATACGCGGCAGCGCGGCCGATCTGCATGGCCATCTCTGTAGTCATGGGATAGACGTTCGCCACACCGCGTACGCCGTCGGTTCCAAAGAGCTTCTTCATGGTTACTCCTGATATCAAAGGTTACGGTTTTTGTCCGGAGGGAGTTCGGATCAGCCTGACTTCGACGGTTGCGGGAAAGAGCCGCGTGACCGTCACTTCGCGGGGGAGATCGAGTCTACGCTCAAATCCCGTGAATAGTGCGGTTCCCTCGCCTACCCCCCCCGCGTCGAGGGGCATGATAATCCTTTCACTACGGAGCTTCAACAAAAGAATTTTCGGCCCGGCGACGGTCACTGCGATCTCCTTTGGAGGAGAATCGGCCTGCGAGAGACCGGAAGGGATGTTGCGTACCTCAAGGGGCACCCTGATCTCCACCTCGGCGGTGCGCACACCGGCAACACCGGCCCAGACGATCACGGCCAGGACAAGAGAAAGGAGCTTGAGATCCCAGTCTTGGGCAAGACGATGCCATTTCATGACACGAGCCACCGAGGCTCAACAAGCCGCTTGAGGGCCTTGCGGAGACTTCCCCCATCGGGCATGGGGGTGAGCTTGCCGCCAGCCACCACCGACATCTGCCCCGTTTCCTCGGATACCACCAGAGCCACCGCATCGACAACTTCCGTCAGCCCCAACGCCGCCCGGTGGCGGGTGCCGAGGGTCTTGCTGATGGTGGGATTCTGTGAAAGAGGGAGAAAACATCCGGCTCGCGTCAGTTTCCCCCGCTGAATAACCACGGCACCGTCGTGAATAGGTGAATAGGGAAGGAAGATCGACGCCAGGATCTCGCTCGTTATCTTTGCGTCGATTTCGGTGCCGGTTTCCAGATGGGATGAAACTCCCATTTCGCGCTCAATCACAATGAGAGCGCCGTGCCGGCGGGCTGAAAGATCGGTCATGGCGGTTATGAGCCCATCGATGGCCTCGGAGGCCTCTTCCATCTCATATTCTCTGCCTTTGCTGCTTCTCCCCAGGGTTACCAGGGCCCGGCGCAGATCATGCTGGAAAATGATGACCAGTATGAGGATGAACGAGCCGAACAACGAGCTCAATATCCAGTGGAGCGCATCGAAGCCGGCAAGGCCCGTGAGAAAGTAGAGCGTGGCGAGAATGACTATGATAAGCAGAAGACGCGCGGCGACCTTCCCCTTCAGGAGAAGGATGATCCGGTAGATGACGAAGGCGACGACCATAATGTCTATCAGGTCACGCCACCCGAAGAGTTGCAGGGAATCGGACATCGTGGTCACCAGACCGCAGGGATTTCGGCGGAGTCACCGCCCGGAAGGATCGTCCAACGGGTCAATAGGCGTCAGGGTGCAGCACGGCATGGGTCATGTCGGCCACATCACGCATCTCCCGCACGTCGTGTACCCGAATGATGGAGGCGCCGTTAGCGAGCGCAAGGGCCACCGTGGCGGCTGTGCCGAAAAGCCGGTCATCCACGTCGCGGCCGAGAACAGTGCCGATGAACGATTTGCGTGATGTGCCGACAAGAATGGGCAGGTGCAGGCTTTCAAATTCCCCGAGTCGCCGGAGAATTTCCAGATTGCCCGGGACGCTCTTACCGAAACCGATTCCCGGATCAACGACAATCCGATCCTTCGCAACACCAGCGGCCACAGCTGTGGAAACGGAGTTGCGGAGGGAGTCGAGAACCTCGGCGATCAGGTCGCCATAGGTGGTATCCTTCTGCATGGAGTCGGGCCTGCCGCGGGTGTGCATCACCACCAGTCCCGCAGCAGCCTCCGCCACCGTGGTGGCCATGGCCGGGTCGAAGGTGAGACCACTTATGTCGTTCACGATTTCGGCGCCGGCCCGGAGCGCCTCGCGGGCCACAACCGCTTTGTAAGTGTCCACCGAAATCGGCACCGGAATGCGCCCCGAAAGCCTCTCCACCAACGGAACGACCCGCCGCAACTCCTCTTCGGCATCCACCGGTGCAACATTGGGGCGGGTACTCTCGCCCCCTATGTCGATAATGTCCGCCCCCTCCTCCACCAACCGGAAGGCGCGCGCCGCGGCACGATCAAGATCAAGATACCGACTGCCGTCAGAAAAGGAATCGGGGGTCACATTCAGGATCCCCATGATGCAGGGACGCCGGGAGAGGTCGAGGGATCTCCCCGCTAACCGCCATGAAGACGGCAACGATGCATTGCCTGATTGTTTGTAACCGCTCGTCATCAGGCGGCGGGAGTTCCCTCAGGAACCGGCACCGGCCCGCTGACGGACTTGATAATCTGCTCGACCTCGTCGCCAGTCAGGTTCTCCTTCTCGATAAGCTGCAAGGAGAGTTTGTGAAGCACGTCGATGTTGTTTCTCAGGAGCGTCGTAACACGGCTGTAGCTCTCCTCGACGATCCTGCGGATCTCTCCGTCAATTTCAACCGCAGTGGCCTCGCTGTAGTTCTTGTGCATGGACATGTCGCGGCCCAGGAAGATCGATTCTTCCTTCTTGCCGAAGGAGACGGGGCCCATCTTGTCGCTCATGCCCCACTCGCAGACCATCTTGCGGGCAAGCTCGGTGGCCCGCTCGATATCGTTGCCCGCGCCGGTGGTCAGGCTTCCGAAGATGATATCCTCGGCTGCGCGGCCTCCCATGAGAACGGCAACGCGGTTGAGGAGCGACTCCTTCGAGTAGCTGTGTTTGTCCTCGCTGGGGAGCTGCATGGTAATCCCGAGAGCACGGCCGCGGGGAATGATAGAGACCTTGTGGACCGGGTCGGTTCCGGGGATGAGCTTTGCCACCAGGGTATGGCCCGCCTCGTGGTACGCGGTATTCTTCTTCTCGTCTTCCGAGATGACCATGCTCCGGCGCTCCACACCCATGAGGACCTTGTCCTTGGCGTCGTCAAAGTCCGACATATCAATCACGCTCTTGTCCTTGCGGGCGGCGAGAAGCGCCGCCTCGTTGACCACGTTGGCCAGATCTGCACCAGAAAAGCCAGGGGTGCCGCGGGCAATGATGCCGAGATTGACGTTGGGCGACAAGGGGGTCTTCTTGGTATGGACCTTGAGGATCATCTCCCGGCCCTTCACGTCGGGCTGGGGGACCACCACCTGGCGGTCGAAGCGGCCGGGGCGAAGCAGGGCCGGATCGAGGACATCGGGGCGGTTGGTAGCGGCAATGAGGATGACCCCCTCGTTTGACTCGAAGCCGTCCATTTCCACCAGGAGCTGGTTGAGGGTCTGCTCCCGTTCGTCGTGGCCGCCACCAAGGCCTGCCCCACGGTGACGACCGACCGCATCGATCTCATCAATGAAGATGATGCAGGGGGCACTCTTCTTACCTTGGACAAAGAGGTCGCGGACCCGGGAGGCGCCGACACCCACGAACATCTCGACGAAGTCGGAGCCGGAGATCGAGAAAAAGGGAACCCCCGCCTCGCCGGCCACGGCACGGGCCAGGAGCGTCTTGCCAGTCCCCGGAGGGCCCACCAGGAGCACGCCTTTCGGAATGCGGCCACCGAGCTTGGTGAACTTCTTAGGATCCTTCAGGAACTGGATAATCTCCTCCAGTTCCTCCTTGGCCTCGTCAACCCCGGCCACATCCTCGAAGGTGAGCCGTCCCTGGGCCTCGGTGAGGAGCTTCGCGCGGCTCTTGCCGAAGGCCATGGCCTTGCCGCCGCCGCCCTGCATCTGGCGCATGAAGAAGATCCAGACCCCGACGAGGAAGAGAAGCGGGAACCAGGAGATAAAGATAGAGAACCAGGAGACCTTCTCCTCTTCCGGTTTGGCGGAGATGCTGATTTTCTTCTCGAGAAGCTTATCCGAGAGCGTGGCGTCCATGGGCTTGTAGCTTCTGAACTCCTTGCCGTCGGCAAACTTGCCGATGATCTCGCTTCCCTGAATGGTGACCGCGTTCACCTTCCCCGCATCCACAGCGGCGATGAAATCGCTGTAGCTCAGACGCTCATGGGTGGTACGAGGTTTGTTGAACAGATTAAAGAGAAGAATCATCATCAAGCTGATCACAAGCCAGAGCGCCAGGTTTTTGTAGAACTGGTTCAAGGTTACCCCCGTGGATGTGTCCTAAGGCCATGTTGGCCATTGTATTCACGATGTATCTGATTAATTGAAATAGCTATCATAACGTGTGCCGGTTGACAAGTCATTTCAAGGCAATTCCCGGGGTGGCGCGGACCTCGCAGAGCACAGTGCGGACCGTCTTTTCGGTGACGCATGCGGGATGTCCGGTCCGGAAACCGCAGACCCAGACGAGCTCGCCGTTACTGAAAACCAGGGGAACCAACCGACGAAGTCCCAGCGGCACCTTCTCGTCTATGAAGAGATCCTTCACCTTCCTGGTCCCCGTCATACCAAGGGGCCTGATCCGGTCGCCGGGACGGAACCCCCTCACCACCCAGGGAAACGGAGCAGAGTCAAGGTCGAAGCAGGCCCGTTCGGGGGGCAATGTTGCCACATTATCAGGAGGCGGCGCAACCTCCACCACTAGCTCGCCACCAGCGGGCAAGGGGTAACACCCCGGCCCCTCCACAAGAAACTCCCCTTCACACACTGCTTCAACATCACCCGCACTGAAATTCACCACGTCATAGGCTCGGACGATCGTTATCTCCCCGGGCACAACGACTCTGAGATTCGGCTTCCGCGAGTGGACGAGATCGTCGATCTGCCTCACGTGGCTGAAGGATACTCCCTGCAGCCCACCCCCGATGAGGGCCAAAGCCCGCCGGTAGATCCGGTAGCGCACCCCCCTCGACTCCCTGAGGAGTTTGGTGACATCGAGAGTCATTCGCCCGGCGCTCTCCTCCCGCACCGTCCGCCCCAGGGCCTCTGCGGCAACGGTTTCAAGCACCTCCTCGTCGGCGGCCAGAAGATCGGCAGTGACCGCAAGTCGACGGGAAATCTCGGGGTTGAAACGGGCAAGATGGGGGATGAGCTCGTGGCGGATACGGTTGCGGAGAAAGGCCGTATCAGCGTTGGATGAGTCCATGCGGGAGTGAACCCCCCTGGCGTGGAGGTACCCTTCAATCTCCTGCCTGGAGAGGGAGAGGAGCGGCCGCACGTACCGGCCATCCCTGCGGGGAGACATGGCGGCCAAACCCGTGACGCCGGCCCCCCGGAGAAGACGCAGCAGGAGCGTCTCGGCCTGGTCGTCGGCGTGATGGGCGAGCGCCACGGACCGGGCGCCATAGCGTGCCGCCACCCGGTCGAAAAATTCATAGCGGGCGCGGCGGCCTGCATCCTCCAGGGAGAGGCGCTCCCGGAGACTCAGGTCCCGCACGTCGACTCTTTCACCTACGAAAGGAAGGCTGCGGGATTCGGCGAGATCAGCAACGAAACGCTCGTCTCCGTCGGATTCAACGCCGCGCAGGCAGTGATTGAGATGGGCGACAACAAGACTCAGGCGCAGATCAGGGAGACCGAGGAGAATATCAAGAAGGGCGACGGAGTCGGGGCCGCCGGAAACGGCAACCACTACCGTGTCGCCGGGGGAGAAAAGGGAATGCTCGCCGACAAAGGCGAAAACTTTCGCGAGGACCGATTTCATCGGCTCACTCCAGGGGCGCACCTGACTACCGGGGCGCGGAAACGAAAAAACCCCTCTTTGGCGAAGAGGGGTTTTTCTGGGTAATTGGTGGCGGTGCAGGGACTTGAACCCCGGACACTACGGATATGAGCCGTATGCTCTAACCAGCTGAGCTACACCGCCGCAAAAGAGACGTCTTATCTACCCCATCTTTTTTTGTGTGTCAAGAAAAAAGCTCTCCTGCGAAACTCGCTTCCATCACCCCTTTAGGGCCTTCCGGAGCCCCGACCTGCGCTCGATCCGACGGGAAACGGCAGCGCTAAAAATCTCCTCCGCGCACCAGAGTCCGGCGGCTGTCCGGGCGCGGGTGATGCCGGTGTAGAGGAGCTCTCGCGTCAGCACCGGGCTCTCGTAGGGGGGGGCCACCAGGAGTATCTCGTCAAATTCCGAGCCTTGGCTCTTGTGAACCGTCATGGCGAAGACCGTTTCGTGCCGGGGCACCCGCAGGGGAGACACCTTCCTGACCCCCTCTCCGGCGGAAGGGAAGAAGACGGCGAGGCTCCCGGGGTTATCCGGGTCGGGAAGGGTTATGCCGACGTCACCGTTGAAGAGCCGCAGGGCGTAATCGTTGACGGTCACCATGACCGGGCGGCCCCGGTACCAGCCACTGTTTGGAGTGATGAGCCCTTTTTCGGCAAGGATCCGCTCGATTGCCATGTTTAGGCCGGTGACGCCGTACCGCCCCTTGCGAACGGCGCAGAGGACCCTGAATCGGTCAAAGGCGGCGAGGACTTCCGCGGGGTCATCACGGGAGAGATACGAGACGTATCCGGCCACGACCTCAGATGCGAGCGTTTGTTCCAGTGTTTCGACGGATGGTGTCTCACGCCATGTTAGGCCGGATGCACCCCCTTTGCGAAGGATCGCCAGCGCCGCGTCCGCCTCCCCGTCGTTCACAGCCCGGCTCAGGGCGCCGATGCCGCTGCCGGAGCCGAACCGGAAGTTTTTCCGGAGAAAGATGAGGGAGTCCGCGAGGGGGGGACGTGGAGCATCCGTTTCGGCTCCTTCCAGATGCTCGCCTGCGGTGTCTTCGATGAAGCGGCAAAATTCCGGGGAGAACCCATCGGGGCTCTCCGTGTCGCAGATGTCGCCGAGCACAGCGCCTGCCTCCACCGATGCGAGCTGGTCCCGATCACCTAGGAGGATAAGCCGGGCCTCCGGCGCCATGGCTGCCACGAGGCGTGCCATGAGCGGGAGTGCCACCATGGAGGCTTCGTCGACAACCACCACATCGTAGGGGAGAAGATTGTCTTCGTGGTGCCGGAAACGGTGAGATCCGGGGATGACTCCCAGGAGCCGGTGGATTGTCGCCACCTCCTCGGGTATCAGGTCCTTCACGGGAGTTGCATCGGCAAGCTGCTCCCTGGCACCGCGAATCGACTCTTTGAGCCTCGCCGCCGCCTTGCCAGTCGGAGCCGTGAGGGCGACGCGCATCCCATCACCGCCTGACTGCTCCAGGAGAAGGGCAATGATCTTGACGACCGTCGAAGTCTTGCCGGTGCCCGGCCCACCGGAGATGACCGTAAAGCCGCTTCGAACCGCCGCGGCTGCAGCAATCCGCTGCCAGTCGGTCTCACCGTCATCCACGGGGCCAAAGAGGCGGATTATTCCATCCCGGAGAAGGGGCACATCGACCGGGTTTCGATGTGCCGCCTTTTTTATTATTTTTTCGGCAAGTTCGGACTCATATTTCCAGTAACGGTAGAGATAAAGGCGGCTATCGTCGAGGACCAGGGGGACGTACTCGCCGGGAGAACCCACCACTCCGGATGCCTTCAGGGCGGCGGCAAGCCGGTCGCACTCCTCTCCATCCTCAGCCTCATTGAAGAGATCAAGACAGATGTCCCCCTGCCCCACGGCGCTGCTTAGGCGGAGCGCTGCCCGGCGCAGGTCACCCCCCTCCGTCCGGGCGAGACTGCAGAGGAAATCGGCAAAACGGTAGTCGATTTCGCGGTATTCGCTGGTCTCAGTTGCCATCGAGTTGCTCCTTGAATGCAACCAGGCAGGAGGTCAGGTCGCTGATGAGCCCCGCAGGGGGGATATGGCGGTAGATGCCTGACCCTGGCCGTCCCGGGTCGACCCCCCGGAGGAAAACATAGAGGGCACCGCCGAAGTGGGTTTCGTACCGATACCCCGGAACCCGCTGTGCGAGATACAGGTTGAGGGCCACCGTGTAGAGGAGGTACTGGAGCGGATAGAGCTTGCGCTCCATTTCCCGGGCTAGATTCTCGCGGCCGTACTCCTCGATCCGGTTCCCCAGGTGGTTCGACTTCCAGTCGACGAGGTAGAACCGGCCGTCGTGCTGGAAGACCATGTCGACAAAACCGCGCACCATACCCTGCACCGGCGCGAAATCGAGGCGCGCGGCCACTTCCCCCAGATCGGCGCCGTCGGGGAGAACGCCCCAGCGGCGCAGGATCGCGGCAACCTGTCCGGAACCAACGAACCGCAAGGGAAAGAAGAATTCGAGCTCGGTGCGCCAGCTTTTCGGCGACAGGTCGGCGAGTCTGAATACTCTATCCCCCCCTGCGAGAGGCGATGCCAGTACGTTCTGGACCATGGCACATACCGCCCCGCACCACTCGACGCCGAAGCCGTGTCGCTCCAGCTCCCGGGCAACTATGTCCTGCACCTTCTTGGGGAGGGTATCGGTAAAGTCGAGCTTCTCGAAGACGGCGTGAAGGACGATCCCCGCCTGGGGGCCCCGGGGAAAGGCGAAGATAGTACCATCCACCGGCGCAGACTCCTCCACTTCCGGTGCGGGTTCGGCGACGACGGCGGCGGCCTGGTCCCGGTCGGGGAGTTCTTCCTCCGGGCGATGGTGGGCCGCAAAGGAGGTAAAGCTCGTCACCCGCCAGTCGGTCTCGATCCGCCTCCGGAACGGCGGACAGCCGGTGACGGCGATCGTCTTCGGCTCGCTCAGAAAACTCCCGGCCACGGGTTCAGGATCAACGGTGACCGCAATGGCCCCTCCCGCTTCCTTCCGCAGTTCCGCAAGCCGCGCCACCAGCGTCGCATCGGGGATATCCTTCATCACCTCCCCGAGGACCGCGGTAATGTCGTCGTTCTCGTAATCGTCCGGTGAGTGGAGGAGATAGGCGGGGGCTGACGTTTCTGTGTAGCGGAACTTCCCCCAGACCAGGTAGCAGCGGTGCCTGGCCCGGGTTAGCGCCACGTAGAGGAGCCGGACGTTCTCGGCAAGGGACTCGGTCCGTGCCTTCAGGCGGCGGGCCTCGAACTCGTCGGAGCCGAAGTCGGCCACCATCCGGTAGCCGTCGTGGCAGACGGCCGTGTCGCCGTCATCCCGGACCCCCCCCCAGGAGAAGGGGCAGAAGACTATGGGGTATTCGAGCCCCTTGCTTACGTGGATGGTCACGATCCGGACCGCCTTCTCGTCCGACTCGAGCCGTATCTGATACTCTTCGTTGGAGGGTGGGGAGTTCACCCGCTCGCCGAACCAGGCGCAGAGAGAATCCATACCAGACCCTCCCGCCGTGGCGGCCTCGTGGATCACCTCGCCGCAGTGGAGAATGTTGGTGAGCCGCCGCTCGCCGTCAACGAGGGGAAGGAGCCGCTCCCGAACCCCCTCCCGGGCAAGGAGCGTCCGGAACATGGTCATGAAGCCACGCCCCTGCCAGAGATCATGGTACTCCCGGAACGCGGCAAGGCGCTCTTCCCATCCCCTCTCGTCGTCCAGGAGTCTGGCGATGGCATTTCCCGAAACGCCGAAGAGGGTCGTGGCTAGGGCCGCCCGCACCCTGGTCTCGCTGGAGGGTTCGGCGATGGCCTCCAGCACACGACAAATCTCCCCCGCCTCGGGGGTTGCGAAGAGACCCATGGCGCTCTGCACCACCGATGGAATGCCGTGCCCCCGCAACGACTCCTGCATGAGGGCGGCCTGGTCGTGGCTCCGAACGATGACGGCAATATCCTCGGGCACCACCCCCCTGCCGTCAATGGTCGCCCTCCCCTCCCGACCGTCGGCCAGAAGCCCGGCAATCTCGGCACTGACCGCCGCCACGATCCGCTCCCTGGCCGGCCCCATGGAGATGCAGGCGCCATCCTCCGGGGCCCGCCCCATGAACCAGAGCTGGAGAGGGGCAGGATCGCGCCCCTGGAGGACGAGGGGCTCTTCCTTCTTCGCCGCCGTCACCTTGGGGTAGCCGATGGATTCCACGACGAAGGGGGACTCCTGTTTCTGGCGGAAGAGGGCATTCACCCCCTCCACCATGGCAGGGGTAGATCGCCAGTTTTCCCCCATGGTGAAGCGGAGCGCCGCGGGCACGTCGTCCCGCGCCTCCAGGTAGGCGAAGATGTCGGCCCCCCGGAAGCTGTAGATCGCCTGCTTGGGGTCGCCGATGAGGAACAGGGGGGCAGTTTCGTCCGCGTAGATCTGCCGGAAGATCCGGTACTGGACCGGGTCGGTATCCTGGAACTCGTCGATAAGGGCGGCCCGGTACCGGGTCCTGAGCCGCTCGGCCAGCTCGGCCCCCGTGGCCCCCTGGAGCGCCCGGTAGAGATCCACGAGGAGATCGTCGTAGGAGCGGATGGCGCGCTCGGCCTTGAGGAGGGGAAGCCGCTCCCGGGCAAGGGCGCAGAGGCTCCCCTTCAAGGCCACGTAGCGCTTTTCCACAAGCCGGAGCAGCCGGTCGCACAGGTCGAAGAAGGGGTGCGCCGGCGGCTCGTTCCGCTTCATGGCCTGACCGCGGATAAAGGTGGTGGTGAACTTCCCGAAACCGTCACAGAGGTACCAGGGGTTCCTCCCGGCCGCATAGGCCGCCATTCCGTCCACGAGGCAGGGGACCAGCTCGGGATGGTAGTTGTTCCGGGAGCGGCTCAATCCCTTGTGGGTGGTGATGATCTCCTCGATCTCCCCCCGCTTCGCCTCCCAGAGGCGGGTCAGCTCAGTGTAGGCTGACTCGCACTCCCCCCCGAGCGCCGCGACTTCCCCCTCGGTGTAAAGGGGAGCGAGCACCAGCTCGGGATTGCCGAGTTTTCCCCGAAGGAAGCGGGCAAGCCCTTCGGGGGACCACTTAAGCCGGAGGGCCTGGGGAAGGAGCGGCGCCTCGGCGCCGAAGAAGGTCTGTCGCCAGAAGTCGTCCACGATCGCCTGGATGAGGGGGGCCTGGTCGGCCACAAGCTCCGTGTCGTAGAGGGAGCCGCTCTCGAAGGCGTTCTCCTGCAGTGCCCGGGAACAGAAGCCGTGGATGGTGGAAATGGCCGCGCAGTCGAAGGTCCGCAGCGCCAGGTCGAGGCGCCCGAGGGTCATATCCGTCCCCGGCCATTCCTCCCGGTCGGGGTCGCCCATTCCCAAGAGGAAGCCATCCGTCGTCCCGGCCCCGGCAAAGACGTCGCGGGCCTCCCGAAGCCGTTCGCGGATGCGGGAGCGGAGTTCCTTGGTGGCCGCCTCGGTGAAGGTGACCACGAGGATCTCTTCCGGGGTGAGCCCCTTCTCCACCACGAGCCGCAGGTAGAGACAGGCAATGGCGTAGGTCTTGCCGGTACCGGCGCTGGCCTCGATGAGGTTGCGCCCCGTGAGGGCGATTGTCAGATTGTTGTAGGTCTCCATAGTTACTCCCCCCGGTGGTCGGCCAGGGGCCCGAAGACGGCTTGGGCGATCCGCTCGAACTCCCTGTCAAGGGGATCAATGGCGCCGAAGCAGAGCCGGTAATAGGGGTCGTCGTTTTCGGGGAAGCGTTCCCCCTCCCAAACGGTACGGGCGGCGGAGAGTTCCTTCTTTCGCGCGTAGGCGGCCGCCGTGCGGGGAAAAAATCGGAGCGGCTCCCGGAGCCCTTCTCCGTAGAGTTCGAGGAGAGTCTCCAGATGCGTGAGGGGCTCCATCACCGGCTCAAGGCATATGGTGGTATCGGTTGCAACAAGAATGCTTGCCGTCGGATACCCCTCACAGATGAGAAGATTCAGCACAAGATGCTCGATCCAGAGCCGCACCTGATCGCGCCCCGAGAGTTTCGCACCGCGATGGCGCAAGAGAGCATCGGGCCAGATGTCGACCAGGGTCCCGGTTATCCGGTACGGGCCAATCGCCAAGTCAACAGGAAGAGACCCCAGGGGGTCCCTCCCTCCAGTCAGTCCCCTGATCCTTTGGGCCAGCTCCTGCACCCCGTCGCCGAGCTCCCGGAACATGAGCTCCCCCTGGCGGGCCGGCGGCAGTATCCCCCTGGCCCGGGCCACGGGGAAAATCGCCAGGGGATCCTTGCCGCCAAGGGCCAGATCGAGCATCTCCCCCCGGAGCCTAAAGGCGTCAAGGGAGTCCACCGCAAAGGGCTCACGGTCGTCCAGGGGGGGCGGGAGCTCGTCAAGCCGGATCCCGAGCCGGGTCCGCACGAAATAGCGGGCCGGGTTGTCGAAAAAGGAGAGGAGGCCGGCGAGGGAGACCGTCAGCAGCTCCTCCGGGGGCTCCGGCAGGGGCTCCGTGACGAAGGGAGGCACGGTCATGCTGCCCTTCAGGCGCTGGGCCACGGCCCGGCGGTTCTCCTCCGAGTAACTGAAG
>CAJPFF010000189.1 GCA_905339345.1 Geobacteraceae bacterium
GATGAGTTCTATGGCTGACAGCGGATGCTCGTATTCAAGCTGGGCCAGATCGGGCTTTTCGGCATAGCCCTCGCCGTAAGGGGAATAAAAAATATCCGGCTTGGCCGCAAACTGGCTACTGATGTAGTCACAGCCAGACAACGGCAAGCCGGCAGCAAGAATAAGCAGAGGCAGGATGCGCATGTTGATTCTCCTTAAAGCGTTGCCAGGAAGGCGATCAGGGCTTTTTTGTCGGAGGGTGACAGATCTTCGCCAAAACGATGGCCGTCATTTTCGATTTCCGCATTGCATGAGGAATACACCTCACCCAACAGCGGCAGTCGCGCACGTGCCGCCTTGATTGCGTCAACCAGTTTGCCGGGGTCGTCTACGATGGCCTTGGCGGTATCCTGCATGGCCGCTACAAGCTGGCGTGCGTTGTCTGCCCCTACTCTCGCAGCGTAGTTTTTCTCGAGCTGCCCCGGATGCAGCTTGGCGCCGATCAAATCGTCAATGAAGGCCTTGTGCTGGAAGTTACCAACATTGCCTGCGGTCGATCCTGCAGGTATGCGCACCGAGAAGCCGACGAGTTTTTCCTCGGCCCCGTCCCACACACGCGGGCCAACGTCGATCACAATATCCTGATCGAGCTTGGTCGCCTTGGGGATGCGTTGTGACGGATTCAGCAGATCGTTCATTGACGCGACATACAGCCTGAAGCGGCCTTCCACACTGGGGTCATATTTCCAGCAGGCAGGGCTCTTATCCAGCGGCAGCCTGGGATTGCCGGGCTGGCTGGCATCGACATAACTGCTGCGATAGAAATCGTATGCTCCGCTGCCGCCCCCGCACAATTCCGGCCCCACCGCATTGTTGTGCATGAACGGAGCATGTGCCCACAGATTGAGCAATGAGATATTGCGGAAATAACCGCGCCCGCCGCCGTTCGGTTCCGGGATATTTGCATCAGCCGGGCGGGCATAGTAGTTCTCGGATGCAAACTCTTCCCATACATGCCCCTTCATATGATTGGAATGCAGGGCACGGCAACGGTTCGTGCCAATTTCCGACGCCGGGCTAAGCTCGTCGTTTCCAAGCCAGTCGGTGCGCAAGCCGCTCTTGGGATCGATTGCGTTAAAATTCACCGTCTCTACTGGTTCTTTGCTGCTGGAATGGCAGCGCGCGCAATTGGCGGCGAACACGGCACGGCCACGGCTGACCGCGCCCTTGCCGAATTCCTTTTCAAGGTCGGCAATCAGATCGTCTTTGTCATAGACCTTCGCTGGCTGCATGTTTGCACGTGCAGTTTGCAGATCGGCCGCCGCGCTTTCAGGCGACAGAAAGAAGGCCAGGATGTCGTGCAGGCGATCTTCTATGGCACGGAAATTTGCGCAATCGCGCCGACACTGGCCGATGTTGAAAGGCGTCTGGCCGAAGTTGCGCGCGGTGGGATCGAGCTGGCGCAAATCGGTCAGGTGATTCAGCCAGCACTTTTCTGCACACGAACCAATGTTGAAATACACGCGCTGGATCGCTCCGATTGCGCCGGTCGAGTCTTCACCGCCCTTGAGTATGTGATGCACTGCCTCAGTCTTGATGCTGCGCTGCCAGCACTTCCCGGGTTTATTCGGTTCACACCAGCACTCCTTCTCTTTCGCGCCGGTTGGGCAGCTGTCCGTTTTGCGCCATCTGAGAACCTGCGTATCGCCGTGAACCGGGCGCTGTGCAATGTTGATAAGCGCATTGATCGTGCCAGCGTTGTTAACCTGATCGGTGGGAATAGCCGAGGTATCGGACGTACCGGGACGTGCGTGCGCAAACACTTGCCATTCCAGGGTGTCGGCGGGCATGCCCGAGACGATGATTTCAGAAATGCGGATGTACTGATTGCCGATCAGTCCGGTGATGTTTCCCCATTCTGGATGGGCGGTATCAGCGGGCG
>CAJPFF010000190.1 GCA_905339345.1 Geobacteraceae bacterium
CAGGGCCTCGCGCAGTTCCAGGAGGCGCTTCATCTCGGGTACCTGCTCAACGACCGCCTCGGGGCCGAAGTCCTTGAGGGATTCCACCTTCAGGCTCACCGGCAACTCCTCGCCCGCCTCGACCGCAAGCCGGTTGGGGACTGCGATGTTCAGGCTGATCCCTTGGGCCTTCATGACATCGTTGAAGGTCTCCTTGTCAATGGCGATGGGGTCCCGCTTCTCCACGGGGCGCCCGTCGGGGCTACCGGTGAAGTCCCCCATGACGAGCATTTTCAACGGCAGTTCAACCTCTTCGCTAGCTCCGTCAGTGGCCGGACGGTAGACGATGTTGACCCGTTCCTTCGGTGCTACGGATGCTTCTTTCGACATGTCGTTCTCCTTTCGTACGATCGTAACGATGACTGGTTCTCCATCCGTGGAGGCTGCAATCAGCGTAAGGGTCTTGCAAATCTTGTGGGGGCCATTTCTACCCCTTGGCCAGCCGCACCATCTCCACCGGGTCGAGGCGGGCGATGCGGTGAAGGGTATCGGCGGCCTTCTCCTTGAAGCGGGGCTCGGACTGGGAGTCGAAGCCGAGCCAGGCCAGCTTGAGCCCCCTTAGGGCCAGGGCCGGATCGTACTCTTCGAGGCCGAAGTCCCCGATGTCGGCAATCACCTGCTCCAGATGGGGGAGCGCCAGCCGGGCCCGGTTGGTGTTCACCAGAAGCTGGGCCAGGGCGAGGCGCCAGTGGAGCTTCTCCTTGCGGGAAGCGCCGTTGCCGAGCTGCTTCTGGAACCGCCCCACCGCCTCCAGGAGCTTGCCGCTCCGGATGAGGGCCTGGGCCTCCTCCACCTCCCGGGCGATGGCCTCGGCGCGGCTGTTGCTGTCGGTCACGACAGCGCACCCTGCATCGGAAGTCTCCCGCGAGACGATTCCGGCCAGCCACTGGCGGGTCTCCGGATCAGCAAAGGGGGTGCCGTCGGCAAAGGAGAGGATATCGAGCCCCGGCAGCCGCTGGAGGAGCACGGCAGTCTCGCGGCAGATGGTTTCGCGGGCCTCGGTAAAGCGATCGCCGAGACGGGTCATGCCATCGACGGCAAAGCGGTTCAGGTCGAGCCAGAAGATGAATTCGGGCAACCGCACCTCGGCCGCCTTGAGGAGGGCCTCTCCGTCGCCGTGGCAGGCCAGCTCCTGGAGCAGGGTCTGAACCTGGCGGTCGGGTGCCGGGATCCGGGTCCGGCCGTCACTGGCCGGAGGCAGGTCCGTCACCATGCTCCAGGCCGCGAGACGCGATAGCCGATATGCCAGGGGGTTGACCGGATCCTGGCGCAGCAGGGCACCGGCCGCCTCACTCACCTGGCGGAGCCCCGCCTCAAGCACCTGCGCGGGGGTGCCGGCAGGTAGAGGCTCTGGAGCGGCTGCCGACACCGGTCGGGATGGTGGGGTAAAGAGGTCGCGGGGGACTTCCTCTAGGAGGGGGCGTGGCGGCTCCGGTACGGCAGACTGGGACTCGTCAACGGCGGCGCTCACCTGCTGTCGGAGTGGAGCAAGGGAGGGGGCACCCTCCAGATTGTCCCGCAGGAAGCGGTCGATGGCGTCCAGGGACTCTCCGATGAGCGAAAGCTGTTCCGGCGGAAGCGAGAGGTCGCCGAACTGGCGCAGGGCCATGTCGGTCCGCTCCAGCCACCACTCGACGGAGCGCTGCCGGCCCCGTGCTCGCGTGGGATAGAGGTCGTTCCAGAATCGGTCTAAAAGATCGCGATAGACCCGAAGCCCAAGGGCAAGGCCATCCCCCTTGCGGGTCTGGATGAGCCCCACCGCCAGATAGCTGGCCACAAGGAGGTCCTTTGAACGGGTAGCGAGAATGTCGACCGATAGTCGCACCACCTTTTCCCAATCGATGGTCCCGGCCACGGACGGGGAGGTCAGTTTGTCCACCTCCGCCTGAAGAGTGTCGAAGAGGGGGTCGTAGCGGACATCCTCCCCTACCGGCTGGTCGGGGCGAACCGGCTCGCGCCCGAGGGTTGCTATATCCATGGCATACTCCGTTCCTATGCTGTTCTTCCATCCTCCCGCCTCTGAAGCGGACCAGAGGTGGAGGAAATCCCCCGGTGCCAACGCCCGCCGGTAGAAGGCGAGAAAGGAGCGCTCCAGGGTTCCCCCCATGAAGAGGGCGTTGGGCACCCCCTTCGCTCCCCCCTTGGTCAGCAGATGCCAGAGGCTTACGAGAGTGATTTTGTCGTTGACCGGTCCCCGGTCGAGGGAAACATGGAGCTCGCCCTTGCCGCCATGGGCCGCGGCCAGCCGCTCCAACTCCGGCAGGTCCAGGAACGAAGCGTAGGGGTCCACGGGTGAGCCGAGCCTGTTGAGCCCCTGCCGGCGCGATGCCAGTTCATCCCAGTCGCTGGTGGGGGGACGGATGGTCTGAAGCTCTTGTGCCAGCTTCTTCAGGTCGTCGAAGGTATTCGTTGCCAGGTACTCGATCTGGCACCAGCTCTGCTCGCAGGCGAAGGGGAGAAGATCCCACCGCGCCTCCCACCCTTCCAGCGGTCCGCTCCCCATGATGAGGAGCGGATAGGGACGGCCGAGGCTGTCGCTGGAAACCCGCACCACCCCCACCAAAAGCCCGTCTTTTCCGTATCCCCGCCCCCAGAAGCGCCAGGAGCAGAAGGAAGACGGCTCCTCTACCCGCTCCGCCAGGAGACGATAGCCGCTTTCAACCCATTTCGTGAGTCCCTCCACGAAGGGGGAGTCCACCCCAAGCCGGAAGTAATCCGCCGCGGCCGGGTGCTTGCCGAAGGCTGCCCAGCGCCAGTGTGCCGTAGTGTCAGTTGTGCCGAGCATCAGTCGTGCTCCTTCTCTTCCGTGAGTTGAGGTCTTAAGGCCGTCACCAGCAACGCGCGATCACCCGTGGGGCCGTGGCTCCTGCCATGGCGCTCCCCTGCTTGACCACCTGGCCGCCGCCCATGATCTGGTAGTTCACGCGGATATGTTTGATGCCCATCCGCTCCAGGGCTTCCTTCTCGCCGGGGAACTCCCGGGCGGGGAAGCTCCGGGAGCCGCCGGCAAATTCCCGGAGAAAGTCGGGGAAGGCCTGGGGGCCGCCGTAGCGCTTGGTGAGCACCTGGTCCCCCACCTCGATCTGGAAAATGACATCGCCGCAGGTCTCAGGGGACCAATAGAAGGTCTTGCCCACCGGGAAATTCTGGTTCACGAGGGTCTGAGCACTGCCGGCACACTGGAGCTCCAGCCGCGTACCGTGGGGCTTGATCCGGGCATCGGCGTTGGCGTCGGTGGGGAGCCCCTTGACGGCCACGGTGTAGTTGGGCTGGCGTCCCGCCGCCGAAGCCTGAACCTGGGCGCCCTTAGAGAGGAAGGCGAAGAGGGAGCCCTCCAGCGGTAGCGCCCCCCCGAGGACCTGCCGGGGGGCGTAGCCGGCGGCGGTCCCCCGGATGAAGGGTGCGGCGGGCCCCTTGACGAAGCGCCAGGCAAGGCCGTCGGGGCCGAGGAGCATGGGGCCTGCCTGCTGGGGGGGCATGCCGAGGGTTGCGGCGATCACCTGCTCCTCCCACAGGGTCTGGAGTTGGCAGCCGGCCTCACGCCGGACGTAGCTCCAGAGGTAGTCGAGGGGGCCGGTCACGAGCCTCCAGAAGGCTTCGTCGGGCCCGCCCCCGGCGACTCCGGCCCGAAGCCGGCCTGCAGCGCCCCAGGCGGCCATGAAGGGGGTCTTTCCCGTGGCCGGGTCGTCGCCGAAGGTCTGGGAGGCGAGGAGGAAGGCCTGCTGGCGCGACGAGGCGGCTGGCGCAATGGCCGCCAGGGCCGTCTGGTACTCCTGCCACGACTTGGTGGCAAGAAGGGGTGTATCGATCCCTCTCGCCACCGCGTCGGGGTGTATTTTTTCTCCGAGGGAGTTAAGGAAGCGCTTGCCCCCCTCGGCCGCCTTCCCCACGGTTCCGGGAACGGCTCCCCCTGCCCGGGCCACCTGGAAGGCATAGAGTTGGGCCACGAAGGGGGGCACCCCCTCCTTACCCACCAGGGTATCCAGTTCGGCGGACATCCGGTTGATGAGGGCGAAGTAGGGGCTCTGGTCCGTGGCCATCCGGGCGGCCGCCTGCTGCCAGTCGCGGATGGTGCGGAGCCGGTCGGACCCCGACGGGAATGCTGCCGCCAGGCGCTGCCACGCAGCGAGGCAGCTCCCCCTGTACCAGGTTGCGAGGCCCCCCTTTGCCGTGGCCACGATGCGCGGGTCGCCGAGGGCCGTTTCCAGTTCGGCCACGAGACTATCCAGCTCCCCCTTTCCCTTGCGGGTGAAGGAGGCGGGAACCGCCGGCTCTCCCGGAAGCGGTGCGCCCCCTCCCCAGAATTCGGCCAGGGTCACCGCCGGAAGCCCCGACTGCCGGTCAATCCACGGGGCGAGCCAGGCGAGGCTTCCCCCCTTGAGGCCGATGATCTGGCGGAGCCATCCCTGGAGCTGCGCCGTCTCCTTGGCCAGATCGGAGGAATCGGCCCGCCAGGCAAGGTAGTGGAGGTAGAGGGTGCCGAAACGCTTGCGGGCATCGACCCCGGCGCTGGTTTCGGCAGACAGGAAGGAAACCGATGCGGGCTGGGGCATGGCAGTCAGTTCAGCCAGTTTTTTCCCGTTCATCCCCGCATTGAGGATATTAATTCTCCGGGCCAGGTGAATGGCGTACTGGGCGTAGAGTTCGTCGGGGGTTACTGAGGAAAGGCCCGCAACGCCGGCGGCCAGCTGCCGGTCGTAGGGGGCGAGGAAGCCGTCCCTGAACTGGCGGCAGAACTTTTCCTTGAGTGCCCGCTCCACCTTGACGCTCTCCGTGAGGCCGAAGCGGGGGATCCACCAGGCGCGGTTCCGTTCCTCCACCTTGAAAATCCCCTGCCGGAAGGCATCGAGGACCAGGAGATCGTTGACGGAGTTGCCCGCCAGCCGCGGGGTGCGCTCAAACTGGCGGGAGACCTCCCGGATGGTGGTCATGTTCTTCACAAAGGAGAAGGAGAGGAGGCCGCAAAGGGCAACGCCAAAGAGCATCCAGGAGACGAGCCCCAGATTGCCGGTGAGGGCGCGCCATTCCGCGGCCCGTCGGGTCGGCGTCAGGAGCGCCCGGTCGGCGGGGAGTATCCTGGCGAAAAAGTCGTGGAGAAAAAGCCCCTTGCTGGTGCCGGGGAGGGTGGCCCTTTCCCCGGCCAGCCCCAGGGCCTCGGAGAAGCGGGAGTGGGGGTTTCCCTCCTGGCGGCCGCTGGAGAAGAAGAGACCCCGCAGGACCGGGGTTTCCTGGTAGGGATTTTCCCGGAACGCCCCTTCCATGAACGCGCCGAGGGCCTCGCGAAGCGCCGCGAATTCCTCGGGGAAAAGGACAAGACCCGGGTCAGCCTCCCGGGCCTCGGGCTGGTGCAGGAGGAGGAGCCGCAGGGTCCGGAGTCGTTCCACCACGGCGGCAACCGCCTTGTCGGTGAACGATGCCACGTCGGTGGCCAGTTCCTGGTTGACCATCCCCATGGGCTGCTGCAGGGCCTTTTCCGGCAGAAGGCCGGCGAAGCGGTTCATCCCCTCCACCAGATCGCACTTGGTGACAAGCACATAGACCGGGAACCGTACCCCCAATGCCCGCATCAGCTCATCGATGCGGCTGCGCATGGTGCGCCCCTCTTCGGCATTCTCCTCACGGCCCGCCGCCAGGAGCCGGTCCGCTGCCACGGTGACGATGAGGCCGTTCAGGGGCTCCTTCTTCCGGTACTTGACGAGAAGCGACAGGAATTTCTGCCACTCGTCCCGGTCCTTCTCACCGTCGACGGGGACCGCATAGCGGCCGGCCGTGTCGATGACGATGGACTCCTCGAAGAACCACCAGTCGCAGTTGCGCGTTCCCGACACGCCGGAGGTGCGGCAGACATCGATGAAGGGGGACGAGAGCCGGGCGCTGTTGAGGGAGGTGGTCTTCCCGGAGCCGCTCTCGCCGATGACTAGGTACCAGGGGAGGACATAGAGGGGGTTGCCGTGCTTCTTGAGGTGGGAGTTCCGCAGGGTGCCGATGGCGTCCTTCCACCGCTCCTGGAGCTGGGCCAGGTGCTCCCGCTCTTTACCGGTGAGAGACTTCAGGAGCCCCTTGTCCTGGGCGATCACCTCCTGGACAAAGTTCTGCTCGCGCTTACGCAGCCACATGGCCCGCAGAAGCGCAATGCCGACCCCGATTCCCGCCAGAAGCAACAGGATGCAGAGGGCCACCCACCAGGGCCAGTTAAGCGCAAGCACACTACCAAAAACGAGAAGGACGACCACCGCCGCCCCCCCCGCCACGAGAAACCACTTGAGAAATGTCACGAGCTTCGTTTTCATCTCAGTACGGCACCGTCCTTAGGAAATTCTCCCCCACCCCCGAGAGGGTGAAGCGGTATACGAAGAAGAGGATCACAAACAGCACCGCCGGTCCGGCGAGGCAGGCGGCGGCAAGGGGCGAGAAGCCGGTTCTGCGCCCCATTGGGGCACGGGCAGGCGCATCCCCCGGGTAGGCTTCGGGAAAGAGTTCGGTCCGCTCCAGGGACGGAAGCCCCACGGAGCTCCCCACGAGAAGCTTCAGCTGGGCGGTTTTCGCCTGCTCCAGCTGGTACTCGTCCCCCGGTTTGCAGAACTTGCCGGTGAAACCGAGGGCGAGGCAGAGATAGTAGACCTCCCTCACCTCCCGCTGGTGGAGCCCCAGGGCGTTCAGCCGTGTGAAAAACTCTTCCCCCGCCTCCGTGGTGTTGTAGTGGAGGCGCTGGAGTTGTTCCCGGAGCCAGAGGCTCTTTTCGCTCCAGGCCGACGAGAGGATCGCCTCGTCGGTCCAGGCGCAGACGGCGAAGCGAGCCAGGTCGTAGTCATCACGGGAAAGCCCCTCCCGCTTGACCAGCGACTCCCCCGCCGCCAGCAGCAGGTCGATTTCGCGGCGAACCTCAGGGTAGGGGGGCTGACGCACGGCGGCCGTGCGGAGAAAGTGGGTGACGTAGGCCACCAGCTCCATGAAGCAGTCGGTCAGATGCATGCAGAAAACCTCGCGTGGAAACTCTCGTGATCGCGATACTCCGTCTGGCGCGCCGGGGCGCCGGGGCGCCAGACTGGACAGGGCCAGACCTGCTCTCGCGTATCGCGTGCAGGGCCGGTGCTCCGTCGCCACCGATTTCCACGTCTCGTTGTGGTGATGTGTTGCAGGATGGGGGGGAATGTGTCCTGAGGGGCGATTCCCAGGGGAATCGAAGGGATCCACACTTCGTGCGGAGTCAGGTACCGTCGCCTCCTGCTGATTAGCGCGCAAGAGTAAACAGGGTTACATTAAAAGTCAATAACTACTTGTCGGCAAATTAGTTTCCATTTTACGCCATATTGGCTAACATCTTGAAATCGTTTAAGCAAAAGATACACCTCAGTCATTATCGCCGTACATCAGGCGATCGTACATGAATTCATACTCCCTGAGCTTGTTTCCGAGCTTGCGGAGCTCGGCAGGGGTGTACACCGCTTCTCCCTTGGCCAGCTCCTGTCTCAACCCGTCGATCAGCTCGATGATGGTCATCTTTCGGGCGGGGCAATCCTCTGAATCAAGGAGACAGTGGTTCTTGCCGTCGGAGGGATGAGGGGCCACCGGCCCCTGCTCCGTTATCCGGAATGCGGCACAACCGGCAACGAACGTTAGGACGAAGAGGGCGGACAGCAGTATTGTCACGAATCGCTTCATTTCTGCACCCATCTTCCGTTTGCCAGCTGAATCCACCAGCCGGGCCGGGCCACCTCCTGCCGGGTCTGGGCATAAGTGGCTGCGGCCTTGCCAAGGACCTGACCCATGGTGTCGGGAGTTTCGGGCTTTTCGGCCAGCTTGAGGATCGCCCTGGCCATGCCGGTGATGACCGTCTTGCGGCTGGCGTTCTCCGCGTCCACCACTCCCTGCCGGTCGCCGATCCGGGTCGGGTCGCGCACGGTGACGAGACCCTGGTTGGTTTCACCCACGATGCCGCCAGCCCGCAGCTGATCGAGGACTGGAAGCCGCTCCTTCATCTCCTCATAGGCCTTGACCACCTCGGGCATCCGCGACAGTTCCGCCACCAGGTCGCCGGTCAGGTCCTCGGCGGCCCAGGCCACGGCCGCAAACGAGAAGGGCCACCGTATCCCTTCGAGCCGGCTCTGGGGCTTCTCCCCTGCCCCCGGTTCGACGCCGGCGGGGGAGGGCTCCGGAACGGGCTCCTTTTCCCCCTCCTGCCCCAGATATTTCTCGTCCAGGGTCTGGAAGGCCTTCTTGACCTCCTTCTCGGGGAAGTAGATGTTGACGGTGATAAAGGCGCATGAAGCGACGAATCCCGCAACGACGGCAAGAATCAACGAAAGGGTTTTAGTGCGCATTACTGGGCTCCCGGCTTGTGATGTCGAAGGAACGGCTTTTTCTGTCGGCCCCGTGCCGACATGTTCAAGTAAACCACAGGGGGGAGCTTTTGCAACGGAAGGGGAAATGAACCGGTCAGAGGCGCCCGAAGAAATCCCCAAACGCCGCCACCACCCGGTCGATATCCATGGCGGTCACGTCCCGGTGGGTGACGAGGCGGATGCCCTCCCGTCCGGCAATGAGGATCCTCCGCTCCCGGAGAAAGGTTGCCAGGGCCTCGGCCCGGTCAGGAGAAAGGCAGAGGAAGACCATGTTCGTCTGGACGGCCGCCGGATCGACGGTAAGCCCGCCCATGGCCGCCAGCCCCTCGGCCAGACGCCGGGCATTGGCATGATCCTCGGCGAGACGTTCCACGTTCTCCGTAAGGGCGACGATCCCCGCAGCGGCCAAGACGCCCGCCTGACGCATGCCGCCGCCAAGCACCTTGCGCCAGCGCCGGGCCTCGGCCACGAGCCCGCCGCTCCCGCACAGGAGCGATCCCACCGGCGCGCCGAGCCCCTTGGAGAGGCAGACCGACACCGAGTCGAAATGGCTCGCGATCTCCCGGGCCTCCACGCCGAGGGCCACGGCAGCGTTGAAGAGCCGCGCCCCGTCCAGGTGAAGAGCGAGACCCCGCTCCCGGGCAAGGAGGCGGGCCCGGCCCAAGTAGCCGAGGGGAAGCACCCTTCCCGCCTGGGTATTCTCCAGACAGAGGAGCCGCGTCCGGGCGAAGTGGGGATCGCGGGGCTTGATGGCTGCGGCCACCCTCACCAGGTCGAGGGTGCCGTCGAGCTCCACGTCCAGGGGCTGGGGCTGGACCCCGCCGAGAACCGCCGCACCGCCCCCCTCGAAGCGATAGCAGTGGGCCGTCTGGCCGGCAATATACTCGTCCCCCCGCCCGCAGTGGGCCATGATGGCCAGGAGATTGGACTGGGTGCCGCTGGCCACGAAGAGGGCCGCCTCGGTGCCAAGCATCTCCGCGGCCAGGGCTTCGAGCCGGTTCAAGGTGGGGTCCTCGCCGTAGACGTCGTCCCCCACCTCGGCCGCCGCCATGGCGGACCGCATGGCCGGACAGGGCCGGGTGACCGTGTCGCTCCGCAGGTCGATGATCTTCACGGGATTCCTTTCCCCCTCATTTTCCGGTCGAAGACCGGATCTCCCGGGCAGGACTCACGAAGGAGATCCCCTGCCCCGACCGGGCGCCGATCATGACGCTCTCCACAATGGGCTCGTTGATCTCCCTGGCCGACTCCCACACAACAATGAAATGGGCGCCGAAGCCGCCGCTCGTATCCCGCTCCTTGAGATAATAACTGGTGGACCCCTGGGGAGGAATGGTCAGGGGGGTGGCCAGGTAGCGTTTAACGAGCCTGCCGCTGGAGTCGTGGTAGTCCACACGGGTGACGGTCACGGGACTCGCCGGATCGGTGTTGCGGATCCCCAAAGTTGCCGCCAGGTTGAAGGGGAGAGCACGATCTCCGGTGTAGACATGGGAATAGACCGGCACGTAGAGGGTCTGCCCCTTGGCGATCTGCACCTCGGCACCGGCCTCCCCTCTGATGCCGGCCGCCGCAATAGCTGCCACGGTTATCCCTGCAAGCCATCTTCTCACTGTCATGGGTCGCTCCTTTCCCTTCACCAGTTGCAGCTTCCGCCCCCCCGCTTCTCAAGGTACTGCTGGTGGTACTCCTCGGCCCACCAGAAGGTGGAGGCCGCGGCAATTTCGGTGACGATAGGCCGGGCGTAACGGCCTGAACGCTCTTCCCGCTCCTTCGAGGCCCGGGCGGCCTGCTCCTGCTCGGGGGTGTGGAAGAAGATGACCGAGCGGTAATTGGTGCCAATATCCGGCCCCTGGCGGTTCAGCTGGGTCGGGTCGTGAATCGACCAGAAGGTCCCCAGGAGCTCGTCGTAGGAGACTTGGGCGGGATCGTAGACGACCTCCACCACCTCCGCGTGACCCGTCTCCCTGGAGCAGACCTCCTCGTAGGTGGGGTGCTCCTTCCAGCCCCCCATGTACCCCGCCTTGGTGGCGAGAACTCCCTTTACCCGCCGGAACTCGGCCTCCACATGCCAGAAGCACCCGGCGCCGAATGTGGCCTTTTCATGTGTTATAGTCTCTTCCATTGATGTGAACCTCCGTTGCGATGCTGCTATCCTTCGTCTACAAGGGTAGCACAGGGAAATCAGGATGTCTCGGTTGTGGCACGTCTCCTCCGCATTGTTCTCCCCGCGGGCCGAGCCCGTATTTCGTGTCGGTCAATGGGTGAACGGTGAACGAGAAGCCCCGACGGTATTGTGGACCGCCACGACAAGTTCGTCGTGGTAAAGGATTTCCACGGATACTCCTGGAGATAGCCTTAGTTGCTCACAAAAAAAACGCCGCGCACGGGAGAATTTGCGCTATACTTTTGCCTATAAATCGACGCACACTGAGAAGCACTACAAAGCATGGAGGAAGCCATGGGTTCAATGGAACGGCGGCGGCATCCTCGGGTCCCTTTCTCGGCCCCGGCATTTCTGGAAAAGGATTCGCGGATCACCTACGGCGAGGTGCGGGATATCAGCCTCCACGGCCTCTACCTGTCCGTGCGGGGAGACCATGAGCCGGACGAGGAGGCCCTCGTCTCCATTTACTTCCTCAGCGGCAGCTCCACCCTCACCATTACCGTGCCGGGCCGTATCGTCCGCTCTGGTTCGGACGGCATCGGCTTCGCCTCGCCCCACTTGGATCCGCTCCAACTCCTTAGCTACGAATCGGTATTATCCTTCGGCTACGACCCTCCGCAACTCATGGAGGAGTTCCTCTCCCACGCGGACACCCTAGCCCCCGGCAAGGAAGGGGTCGTCACGTAGCCCCCTACCCGTTCCCCTCAATCTCACCACCAACCATACCGCCCTCAGGACCGCAACCACCCGCTGCCACGGCAAGAAACTGCATGATCAGCCGGTAGGTGAGCCCCCACAGGACCGGCTTTCCCTCCGCCGGAAGGAGGATGGCCGGGCGCTCAAAGGCTTCGCCGTCAAAGCTGACCGCGGCGGCCGTGTGGCGGACCGGATCCCGGAGATCGGCAAGGGGGACCCAGAAGACGTCCCGCACCTCGCCCCCCGGCATCAGCGGGGGATTCCCGGCCAGACCATAGACGAAACAGGATACCCGGATCGGCACGTGCGCACCGGCGATGTCGGCCAGACGCCCCAGACAACGGGCCGCTGCGAGATCAAGGCCGAGCTCCTCCCACGTCTCCCGCTCCGCGGCGGCCCGGGGTCCGGCGTCCCCCGGCTCGATCTTCCCCCCCGGGAACCCCAGGTCACCGGACCAGGGGTCGCCGTCGTGGGATGCCCGCTCGATGAAGAGGACCTCAAGCCCCTCTCCCCCTTCCCGGAGAATGAGCGCCACGGCGGCGGGCGTCAGCCCCGAGGCGGGAATATCGGCGGGGGGATGGTCCGCGAGGCTGGCGGCAAGGTCAGAGAAGGTCAGGGGTAGTCCGTGAAGAGGCATTGCGTTCTTTCCAGGGGGCGGCGCGGCAATTCCCGCGCTCGCGGCTGTTGTATTTTCCAGCGCATTCCTATAGCATAAGCGATTACTAACCAACCAAACAGAGGACACCGTCCATGGAACATACCCCCTTTTCCCTGTCAGGGAGCATCGGCTCGACCCCCCTCGTGGAGATCAGACGGCTGAACCCCAACCCGAAAGTCAGGATTCTCGCCAAGCTCGAAGGGAACAACGTGGGGGGCTCGGTGAAGGACCGCCCTGCCCTCTACATGCTCGCCAAGGCTGAAGAAGCGGGAGAACTCACTGCGGACAGGACCATTCTGGAGCCCACCTCGGGAAACACCGGCATTGCCATCGCCATGCTCGGCGCGGCAAAGGGGTACCGGGTGAAACTCGTCATGCCGGCCTGCGTGAGCCTGGAGCGGCGGGCAGTGCTGGAGGCCTACGGTGCCGAGCTGGTCCTCTCCCCGGCCGAGGAGGCCACCGACGGCGCCATCCGCCTGGCCCACCGGATTCTCGACGGGGAGCCCGACCGCTACTACATGCCGAACCAGTACGCCAACCCCAACAACCCCCTGGCCCACTACGAGACCACCGGTCCGGAGATCCACCGCGACACCGACGGGGTTGTGGACTTCTTCGTGGCTGGGATGGGGACGGGGGGGACCCTCATGGGGGTGAGCCGCTACTTCAGGGAGAAGAGGCCATCCGTGCGCATCGTCGGCGTGGAGCCCCGGCTCGGGCACAAGGTCCAGGGGCTCAAGAACATGCAGGAGGCCATCGTTCCCGCCATCTATAACCCCGCGGCCCTCGACCTGAAGCTCACGGTCCACGACGAGCCCGCCTTCGAAACGGCGCGGGATATGGCGATCCGCGAGGGGCTCTTCGTGGGGATGTCCAGTGGCGCGGCCGTGTACGGCGCCATCCAGGTAGCAAAGGACGCCCCGACCGGGAGCACCATCGTCGTCCTGCTCCCCGACCGGGGGGACCGCTATCTCAGCACTGTACTCTTCCGGTCCGTCTGCGGCAAGTGTCCACCCTAGAACCTCTCACCAACTCTTCAACTCCCTCAAAAACGCCACGAGCGCCCCATTGAAGGCCCCGGGGTGTTCCAGGTTGGCCATGTGTCCCGCCTCGGTGACAATCTTGAGCCGGCAGCCGGGTATGCCAGCGGCGATGGCCCGGACGACCTCCGGCGGCGCGGCCCGGTCCCCCTCGGCCCCGATGGCCAGGGACGGGGTCCCGATGGTGCCGAGAAGCCCGCTGTAGTCCTTCCGCTCCCGCATGGCGAGGAGCCCCCCCGCAAGCCCCCGGGAGTCGGTCCCCACGATCCAACCACCAACCTCCTTCACGAGCTTTGGCCGCTCGGCCAGGGACTCCTCCGCGAAGAGGATCGGCACGAAGGCGTCGGCAATTACCTGAGGGCCGAATTTCATCGTATCCTGGGCCAGCTGGAGCCGGCGGGCCTTCCCCCCTTCGTCGTCGGCCGTGGCGCGGGTGGTGATGAAGACGGCGCCCCCAAGCCGCCCGGCATGACGTTCAACAAGGTTGAAGAGGACGTATCCCCCCATGGACATCCCGCCGATGACCGCCCGCTCGATCCCCAGATGGTCCAGGAGCCCCACGAGGTCGTCGGCAAAGAGTTCCATGGAGTAGGGCCCCTCGGGGGCGTCGCTCTCGCCGAAGCCCCGCAGGTCCAGAGTCACGAGCCGGAACCCCGCCTCCGTCACCGCCTGAATCTGGGGGTGCCACATGCGACGGCAGAGGGGGAAGCCGTGAATGAGAACCACCGCCGGGCCGCTGCCGTGGTCGTCGTATGCCAGGGTGATACCGTTGATGATCGCGTTCATGATGTACCTCCGTGGCCTGATGCCGTTACTCGAACTGGGACCTGAACTCCTCCATCATCCGGCGCAGCTCGACGACTTCGGTGCGCAGGGCCGCCACCTCTTCCTCCAACCGCGCCATCCGCTCATCCTCGACCCGCACCTGAAGCCGCGCCCCCTCCGGGGGCGGAACGAACTCCTCCGCGTCCGCATCGGGGAGGCCGGCGAAAAGATGGGCATGGCGCTGCTCCTTGCGGCCGGGCTGACGGGGAAGGCGGGCGACGAGGGGTTCCTCCCGCTCCATAAGATCCTGCAGGACCTGCTCCACCGCCGCCAGATCGGCAAAGGGACGCATCCGCTCGGCCCGGGTCCGCAGTTCCCCCACGGTCTGGGGGCCGCGCACGAGGAGCTCGGCCAGAATGGCGAGATCGGGCGGCTCCAGGAGAAACTTCTCGGCCAGGCAGTGGCAGTATTTCATGGCCCGCACCCCTTCGGCCGACTGCCGGGCAAACCCCTTCATGCGGAGCGAGTCCAGGGCGCGGACCACGTCGGCCTCCTCCAGGGACATGACGGGGTCCCGGTTCGACTTCTGGTTGCACGCCGCCGTCAGGGCGTTGAGGGTGAGGGGATAGTACTCGGGAGTCGCCAGCTCCTTCTCGACGAGACAGCCGAGGACGCGGATTTCGCTGGGGTTCAAGACGGATTCCATGGAAGATCTCCTTTCCGGTCTGGTGCCGGTTGCGGTCTGCCCAAACCATACAGGGTCCGGCGGCCGCAGGTCAAGGGGGTCATGCGCCCTCGGCAGAGGGAAGCTCCGCGATTCCCGCCGGTTAGTGCTTGAATGCTGCAACTTTTTCGAGTTTAATAGAATCTTTGCCTGAACCTGCCACGAGAGGAGCGTTGCAACGGATGTCATTCACCGGAGATCTGGAACACCTGTCCATCGTCGATGTCATTCAGCTCCTGCACGCGACGCGCAAGTCGGGCACCCTCACGGTCAAGGGGCGCAAGGGGGAGAGCCAGCTCGTCTTCAGCGACGGCTACATCGTCAGCGCTAACCATTACGACAACAGCCTCCGGATCGGCAATATCCTGGTGGAAGCCGGGGTCATCACCGCCGACACCCTTGAGAAGGCCCTCGACGAGCAACGGAGCGCCGGAGAGAACCGCCTTCCCCTGGTCGCCACCCTGCTCGAAGGGGGGAGAGTCCGGAAGGAGGACGCCTACCGGGGGCTGGAGGCGCTTATCGAGCTGACAGTGGTCGAGATCCTCACCTGGAAACGGGGGACCTTCAACCTGGATGTCTCCAACGTCACGGTGTCGGATGAATACCGCTATTTCCCCGAGAAACTGCACGAGGAGATCACGCTCCACACCGAGAACGTCCTGATGGACGCCCTGCGGATTTTTGACGAGAAAATGCGCGACGGGCTCCTGGTGGAGGAGGAGTTGACGGAAGAGCTCCCGGCGGACGAGGCGTCCGCCGACGGAACCGGCCTGACCATCTCCGCCGCCGACTTGGGGCTTGCCGATGTGGACAAGCTGGAAAAGACGATTCCCCGGGTCTTTGCGGGGCTGGAGGATCGCACCCCCCACCTGAAGATCCAGGAACTGGGCGCCGATCTCTCGGAGAAGGAGCAGGAGGAACTCCTCGCCTTCCTCGGAAGCTACTCCGGCCACGCCGACGAAGCGGGGGGAGGCGGGGAGGAAATCACCCCGTCGGTCATCCTCTTCAGCGCCGACGAGCTCATGACCTACTGCGTCACCACCGTCTGCCGGCAGGAAGGGATCTTCGTCTTCGCCACCAACGAAGAGC
>CAJPFF010000191.1 GCA_905339345.1 Geobacteraceae bacterium
TCCAGCGCCTCGATGAGGGAGGGGACGTCGCGGCGAACGTGGAGGAGGAGGTAGTCGATGACGTCGGAGGGGAGGACGATCTGGCGGTCATCGGCGAGCTTTTTCATGATGAGACGGCGGGAGTCGTCGTCGGAGATGTCGACCCTTGCCACGAGCCCCCAGAGGAGGCGGGAAGTGAGATGGCCGTCCAAGTGCGGCAACTCCTTGGGGGGGAAGAGACCGGTGATAACCATTGGGCGGCCCGCCTGATAGAAGTCATTGAAGAGTTGCCAGAGCTCCACACGGACGCTCTGCTGGTCGGGGATCAGGTGGATGTCGTCGACCAGGAGCGCCGGGGCGTCGCGGAACCACTCGGCCAGCTTCGACACCGCTTCAGCCGGGTATTCTCCCCCGTACACCTCGTCCACATCCTTGAAGGAGATGCAGGGGACCGACGACAGACCGGCCCGCTCGCTGAACCGGGCGCCGATCGCCATGAGGAGATGGGTCTTCCCCGACCCCGACGGGCCATGGAGGTAGAGGAGGTTCTCCGCCCCCCCCTCATCCGTCAGTCGCCGGGCGAAGCGATAGGCGGTTTCGTTGCCGGAGCAAACGACGAAGTTGTCAAGGGAGTACTTTGGGTTTACGGGGAAGTCGAAGACGAGTTGCATGGGATGAACACTAGAACAGGGTCCCCTGGGCCGACGGCGGCGCAACGCGGCCGAAGTGCTCAAAGGCCGCCCTTGTCGCCACGCGCCCACGGGGGGTGCGGTTGATGAAGCCGTGCTGGATGAGGAACGGCTCGTAGACGTCCTCGATGGTATCCCGCTCCTCGCCGATGGCTGCAGCGATGGTGTCGAGTCCCACGGGGCCGCCGCCGAACTTGTCGATGATGGTGAGCATGATGGTCCGGTCCATCTGGTCGAACCCCTTTTCGTCGATCTCCAGAAGGGCCAGGGCATCGTCCACTACCTGGGCGGTGATTACCCCGTCGGCACGCACCTGGGCGAAATCCCGGACCCGGCGCAGCAGGCGGTTGGCGATGCGGGGGGTGCCGCGGCTTCTGCGGGCCAGCTGCCGCGCCCCCTCCTGCTCGATGCCGATGTTCAGTATGCGGGCGGAGCGGGTGACGATGGTGGTAAGTTCGTCATCGGTATAGAATTCGAGCCGGGAGATGACCCCGAAGCGGTCCCGCAGGGGCGAGGAGAGGAGGCCGGCCCGGGTGGTGGCCCCCACGAGGGTGAATTTCGGCAGATCCAGCTTGATGGTCCGGGCGCTGGGCCCCTGGCCGATGATGATGTCGAGTTGGTAGTCCTCCATGGCCGGATAGAGGATCTCCTCCACCACGTGGGAGAGGCGGTGGATCTCGTCGATGAAGAGGACATCGTGGGGCTCGAGGTTGGTGAGGATTGCCGCCAGATCACCGGGGCGCTCGATGACCGGCCCGGAGGTGGACTTGATGTTCACCCCCATCTCGCAGGCGATGATGTTGGCCAGGGTCGTTTTCCCCAGGCCCGGCGGACCGTAGAGGAGGACATGGTCCAGCGCCTCGCCCCGCTTTCTGGCTGCGTCGATGAAGACACGCAGATTCCCCTTGGCCTTTTCCTGGCCGATGTAGTCGTCCAGGGCCCGGGGACGCAGGGACGATTCGATCAGATCATCTTCGATTATGTCGGGTGTAACGAGTCGGGTCATGGCTTATTTCATCAATATCTTCAACGCTTGTCTGAGGACGGTCTCGGTGGACGCACCCGGTTCGATGGCCATTTCCGCCAGCACCTTCCGCACCACCGCTTCCTTGTAGCCCAGGTTCACGAGGGCGGAGGCCACGTCATCGGCCACCTCGGGGGAGGCTTCGCTGGGGGCCGTTTCCCTGGCCGGCGGCGCCACGTCCATCTTGCGAACCTTCTCCTTCAGTTCCAGCACGAGCCGCTCGGCGGTCTTCTTGCCGATGCCGGGGATGGCAGACAACCTGACCAGGTTCCCCTGGACGATGGCGGCGGCCAGTTCCTCGGGCTGGATATTGGAGAGGATGTCCCGGGCCATCTTGGGGCCGATGCCGGAAACGGAGATGAGGAGCTGGAAGAACTGCTTCTCGACCACGGTCCGGAACCCGAAGAGGCTGATGGCGTCTTCCTTCACGTGGGTGTAGATGGAGAGGGAAACGGTCTTCCCCTCCTCGGGAAGCTCGTAGTAGGTGGAGAAGGGGATCTGTACCCGGTAGCCGACCCCGTTCACGTCGAGGATGATGGCGTCGGGGGATTTGTGGGCGAGCCTTCCGGTGAGAAGCGCGATCATCTGATGCTCCGAAGGATAGTGTTCATGCCGGCCGAGTTGGCGTGGCAGACCGCCACGGCAAGGGCATCGGAGGCGTCGGCCTGGGCAATCTCGGGGAGATTCAGGAGTGACTTGACCATCTGCTGCACCTGCTCTTTACGGGCGTGGCCGTACCCCACCACTGCCTGCTTCACCTGCATGGCCGTGTACTCACTGACCGGCAGACCCGCATTCACCCCGGCAACGATGGCGGCCCCCCGGGCCTGGCCCAGCTTAAGGGCGCTCTGGGCGTTGTTGGCGAGAAACACCTGTTCGATGGCCATGGCGTCGGGATGGTACTCTTCGATGACTTGGCAGAGCCCCTCGTATATCCTGTGGAGACGGAGCGCAAACTCCTTGTGGCTGTCGGTAAAGATGGCGCCGTTGTCCACATGGACGAGGCGGTTGCCGATCTTTTCGATGATGCCGTAGCCGGTGATGCGCGAACCGGGGTCGATGCCGAGAACTCTCATGGGTGCCTTGACCAAAACTCGTAGGGGCGGGTCTCAGACCCGCCCCCCCACATTATCACAATACCGCCAACCTTCCCAACCTTACATCAGCTTTTCCATCTCCTCCGTGGAGATATCGAAGTTTGCGTACACATTCTGCACGTCGTCGTTGTCCTCGAGCCGGTCCATGAGCTTGAGCATGTTCTCTGCGTTCTTGCCGTCGAGCTTCACCATGGTCTGGGGGATCATGGTAACCTCGGCCGACTCGTGGGCAAACCCGGCCTTCTCCAGGACTTCGCGTACCTCGATGAACGTGGTCGGGTCAGTGAGGACTTCGAACTGCTCCTCCTCGTCGGCCACGTCCTCGGCCCCCGCCTCCAACGCGACTTCAAAGAGCTTCTCGAAATCGACATCCTTGCTGACGACGATAAGCCCCTTCTTGTCGAACATCCAGGAGACGCAGCCGGTTTCACCCATGTTGCCGTTGCACTTGGTGAAGGTGCTGCGGACATCGCTGACGGTGCGGTTGCGGTTGTCGGTCATGCACTCCACGAGAACCGCAACGCCGCCAGGGCCGTACCCCTCGTAGACGATCTCCTCGTAACTGACCCCCTCCAACTCGCCGGTACCCTTCTTGATGGCCCGCTCGATGTTGTCCTTGGGCATGTTCTCGGACTTGGCCTTGTCCACAGCGGCACGCAGGCGCGGGTTTCCGGCGGGGTCGCCTCCACCCAGCTTCGCGGCAACGGTGATCTCCTTGATGATCTTCGTGAAGGTCTTCCCCCGCTTGGCGTCGGCGGCCCCCTTCTTATGCTTGATTGTGCTCCATTTATTATGTCCCGACATTGCGACTGCTCCTTCTGCGAAAACGGTATGGGGCGGCGCCCGAAATCGGCAGATACTAGCATGGGAAAATCTTGGTTGTAAAGGTCGAAAGTTCATGTAAAATGAGCGAACAGGGCGTTTTACGGCCCCCTTAAACCACGATCCGCGAGGTAACACCATGGCCCGTCCCACCACCATCCCCGGAGCCACTACCACACGCACTGGAAGGCTCATTCGCCTCATGGCGGCCTCTGCCATCCTCACCGCAGCCTGTGCTACCCTGACCCCCACCAGCGCCCCTGACCCGAACACGCTCCCCCCCATTCTCTCCCAGGACGAGATCTTCCGACCCTATACCAAGCTCGGCACCGTCGAGGTTAGTCGCGAACGGTTGGGGCACATTGACGACCTGACCAACGAGGCCGACGAATGGGCCTTCGACGCACTGGGAGCCGAAGCCGCCAAGCTTGGCGCCGATGCAATCATCCTCCCCGAGGTCCGGGCGGAAAAGGGGACATACCTCTTCATCCCGTCAACCGCCATCAAGGCGAAGGGAATAGCGATAAAATTCAACTGACCGCTTCCCCGCCCTTTTTTCACCCACATCCGGCCTGCCCCCTCTCCGCCCTCATCTGCGCACCCATCTCCTTGCAACCCGGTCAAACCTCATTACACTTGATATGAAATACCAAGCACCGCCAAATCTGCGCCTACAGGCTCAGGCACCGTAATAAACCATGTTTTGCAGTGCAACTAAACGTTAATTCAGCGTCTATATATGACATGATTTATCATCAATATACCGAATTGACGTATTTTTTTTGCAAACAGCATTTTTTTAGTAAAATTGAACTTGACGTCAGTAAAACGCCGTGCTAAAAAATAATTACAAATATAACATCGTTTATAAAACATACCTGCGCACCCAACACTGACGGAAGGTAACGATGACCAGGGAAAAAAGTTCATACGCGGTGCAGACCGTCGAAAAGGCCCTGGATATTCTCGAGACACTCACCGAGGAGACCCGACACGCCACCCTTCCCTATCTTGCGGAAAGACTCGATCTTTCCCGCAACAAGGCGTTCCGCCTTCTGGCCACCCTCGAGAGCAAGGGGCTCGTGGAGCGGGACGACGCCAGCGGCATCTACCGCCTGGGAATTTCATCGGTGGAACTGGCCCAGAGGCTTCTCAACAGCACGAGCCTCATCCGGCACGCCCACCCGGTCATGGAGAAGCTGGCGCGCAAGCACGACGAGGCGGTCTATATCGCGGTTCTCAAGGGAGAGGAAGTTCTCTTCCTCGACATGGTCGACTGCGATCAGGCCATCAAGACCACCTCTCTGGTCGGAAAGCGCTTCCCCTTCTTCACCAACGCTGCTGGCAAGGCCATCAAGTCACTGGAGTCGGCGGATCTCCTGGAGAAATTCTTCAAGAAGCGGAAAAACGGTGGCACCCTCGACCCGGCACTTCTTCAGACAGAACTGAAGACGATTCGGGAGCGGGGTTTCGCCGTCGACTTCGACGGCCTCGGCGAAGGAATTGTCACTGTCGCCGTGGCGGTGAGGGACTACGCTGGCAAGGTTATCGGCGCCCTCACCATGCTCGGCCCGTCGTTCCGGTTGATGACCTCGCGACTGGAAGATGAGATCGTTCCTTCCCTCCGCGAGGGGGCCGAGATGCTTTCCCTGAAGTTCGGCTACGCCAAGTTATAGCACCAGAGGAGTAACGGGACCAACCCATTCGACGAAAGGAGGGGAGACACGACGGATACGGAAGTTGATACGGAATCGGAGCGGGACGCCGCTCCATGGATGTGTGATTATTTTGGAGAAAGGAGTAACAAACCATGGCTGAAAGACAGTACGACTGGGCGGCAATCGCCAAGAACCCCAAGTTCGTCGAACTCCACCGCAAGAAAACTACGTTTCTCGTCGGATGGTGGGTATTCTCCACCGTCTTCTACTTCCTCCTTCCCATCGGCGCTGCCTATGCCCCCGGCCTCTTCAAGATCAAGATCCTCGGCCGGATAAACTTCGGCTATATGTTCGCCCTCTCCCAGTTTTTCGTTTCCTGGGGGATCGCCATGTACTACGCCCATGTGGCCAACAAAGACTTCGACCGGCTCACCCGCGAGCTGGTGGATGAGCTCAAATAAGGAAGGAGGTCTGCGATGAAAAAACTGATTGCTGGCATCACCCTGGCCCTCTCCCTGGGCTCGTTCGCGTTCGCTGAGGAGCCTGCCAAGGCCCCGGCGGCTCCCGGCACTCCGGCCGCCGCAACCGCTCCGGCCGACACCTCCCCGGCACCGGCAGCCACTGCCCCCGCAGCAGCCACCGACGCTGCCAAGGTGGCCGTACCGGCCCCGGCCGCTCCTGCTGAGAAGAAGACCCAAATCAAGGCCAACCCGATGGTCACCATCCCGATCTTCCTGATCATCATCGGCGTCACCATGGCCGTCGTTGTCTGGTCGGCCAAGCGGACCAAGTCGGCCTCGGACTTCTACACCGCCGGCGGCGGCATTACCGGCACCCAGAACGGCTGGGCCATCGCCGGCGACTACCTGTCGGCCGCCTCGTTCCTGGGGATTTCCGGCATGATCTCCCTCTACGGGTATGACGGGTTCATGTACTCGGTGGGCTGGCTCGTGGCCTACATCACGGTGCTCCTGATCGTGGCCGAGCCCTGCCGCAACGCCGGCAAATACACCCTGGGGGACATCCTCTCCTTCCGCACCGAGCCCAAGAAGGTCCGGGCCGTCTGCGCCATCTCCGTCGTGGCCGTCTCCACCTTCTACCTGACCGCCCAGATGGTCGGTGCCGGCAAGCTCATGCAGCTCCTCCTCGGCATCCCCTACAAGTTCGCCATCATCGGCGTCGGCATCCTCATGGTCGGCTACGTCGTCTTCGGCGGCATGACCGCCACCACCTGGGTCCAGATCATCAAGGCAGGCCTCCTCATGACCGGCGCAGCCATCCTCTCCGTCCTCGTGGGTCTCAAGGCCGGCATGAACCCGTTCACGTTCTTCAACGACATCGCCACCAGCCCCAACATCATGGAGCACGTCCAGAAGGTGGTCCTGAAGGACCCCATCGCGGTGGCCGGTTTCGACTACGGGCAGCGCTTCCTTGAGCCGGGGCTCTTCCTCAAGAACCCCCTCGACCAGATCTCCCTCGGCATGGCGCTCGTGCTCGG
>CAJPFF010000192.1 GCA_905339345.1 Geobacteraceae bacterium
GTGGCACTCTTTTTCTTTTATCGCCAATGATCACGCCTAAAGTTTCGGATATAGTTGGAATTGTTAATAAAATTGCTCCACAGGCCCTTGCCGAGGAGTGGGACAACGTGGGGCTCATGGTGGGGGATCCGTTCTCGGAGGCTGCCCGGATCATGGTGGCCCTCGATGGAACCCCCGATACGGTCGAGGCGGCAATCGCCCACCGCTGTCAGCTCCTTCTCACCCACCACCCCTTTATCTTTCGCCCCCTCAAGCGCATCTCCTCCGCAAACCCCACCGAACGCCTTGTCCTGAAAGCCGCAAGCCACAATCTGGCGGTCATCTCCCTCCACACCAACTACGACATAGCCGCCGGAGGGATGAATGATCTCCTGGCGGAACGGCTCGGCGTCGGAGCGTGCCGGCCATTGCGGGTGACGGCGGCAGAGGAGTTGGTGAAGCTTGCCGTTTTCGTGCCGAAGGGGCACGAAGAGCAGGTGAGGGAGGCCCTCTTCCGCGTTAGCGGCGTCCTCGGTGCGTACAGCGACTGTTCCTTCCAGTGCGCCGGCACCGGCACCTTCAGGCCACTTGCCGGGGCACAGCCGTTCGTCGGCCAGGTGGGGACGCGGGAATACGTGGAGGAGTCGCGGATCGAGGTGCTTCTGCAGAAGCGCGACGTCTCGGCTGCCGTGTCCGCCCTGATCAAGGTCCATCCCTATGAAGAGCCCGCCTTCGACCTCTTCCCGGTGCTGAACAGGGGGATGGAGCGGGGGCTCGGGAGGGTCGGCGTTCTGGCGGAGGAGACGACGGTCAGTGCCTTTGCTGACGAGGTCAAGGGGCGCCTGGGTCTTGCCGGGGTGCGGTTCGTGGGTGATGGCGGTCGTCCGGTCAGAAAGGTTGCGCTCTGCGGGGGGAGTGGCATGTCGCTGCTGCACGACGCCCAGCGGCAGGGGGCAGACGTATTGGTGACGGGCGACGTGAAGTACCATGAGGCCCGCGATGCCGAGGCCCTCGGCGTGGCCCTCATCGATGGGGGGCACTTCGGTACCGAGGTGATCATGGTTGACAGTGTTGCGTCGCGTATGGAGTCGGAGCTCGCATTGCGTCGCTTCGAAGCAGAGGTAATTCCCTTCAGGGGGGGGCGGGATCCGTTCACGTGGCGGTGACGGCTCCGGTTCGGCCGTGAAGGTATCAAAAGAGGTTCAGGGGAGGTTGATGGGTGCGCAAGAATCTGTTCATGCTTGAGGAACTGCAGGAGCTCGACCTGAAGATTGACGGTCGTCAGGGGGAGCGGCAGGCGCTGCTCGATCAGATGGCGGAGCTCGACCGGCAGGTGGAAGAGGCGCGGATTGCGGTTGACGCGAAGCGGAGCGAGCTGGCCCTTCTCGAAGAGGAGAAGCAGGGGCTTGAGGCGAATCTGATTACCGAGGACGACAACATCGCTCGTTCCGAGGTTCGCCAGAAGGAGATCAAGACCCAGAAGGAGTACCAGGCGGTGGTGAAGGAGATCACGGCCGCACGCAAGCTCAAGGGGGAATTGGAGGAGCAGATCCTTCAGAAATCGGCCCAGAGCGAGGAGCTTGCCGCTGACATCGCAGCCCGGGAAACTGACCTGAACTCCCTGGAGGAGAACATGGCCACCCGCAAGGCAGAGGTCCAGGACGGGCTCGAGCGGATCGACCGGGAGCTCGCCGCCGATGCTGCCGCCAAAGAGACCACGACCAAGGCTATCCCAGCCTCGCTCATTAAGCGCTACCAAGCCCTGCGCGAGCGGCGTCAGGGGATTGCCATCGTGGAGGCGCGGGCCGGGAGCTGCTCCGGTTGCAACATGAATCTCCCGCCGCAGCTTTACAACAGTCTTTTCCGGGGCGACGACCTGGTGCTCTGTCCGCACTGCCAGCGGATGCTGCTCGTGCGCCAGGACGTTCAGTAGGATTGGCAGAACGCAAGGTTTGGCCGAAGCAGAACAGATGACCGCTCTCCGTTCGCGGGGGGAGGAAAGTCCGGGCTCCACAGGGCATGGTGCTGGATAACGTCCAGCGGGGGCGACCCCAGGGATAGTGCCACAGAGAGAAGTCCGCCCGCTCCGGCGGGTAAGGGTGAAAGGGTGAGGTAAGAGCTCACCGGATCCGGCGGTGACGTCGGATGCCAGGTAAACCCCACCAGGAGCAAGGCCGAATAGGGAAGCGTCAAGGACTGCCCGTCCGTGCTTCCGGGTTGGCTGCTTGAGGCCGTCGGTAACGGCGGTCCCAGAGGAATGGTCATCGTCCGTCGAGGGGTAACCCGAGGCGGGAACAGAACCCGGCTTATGGGCTGCTTCGGCCAATTTTTTTCATGAGAATACAATGAACGATTATGAACGCTGGGAGCGCGCCACCGCTGCCGTCGCTGCCGACTATGCCGCACTGCCGCCAATGCTTCTGGCCCAGGTGGACGAAGCAGCTCAGGCGATCAGGATGGCCAGGCGGGAGCTCCACCGTCTGGCCGAGGACCGGGAAAGCACGGTCATTTGCGCCTCCTGTGGTGGCGAATGCTGCATGCGGGGAAAGTATCACGTGACCGTGGCTGACATTCTGGTCTTTCTGGCGGAAGGGGAGTCTCTTTTCGTTCCGCGCTTCGACCGCGACGCCTGCCCCTACCTTGATAGCCACGGCTGCATAATGGAGCCGTCCCTCCGTCCCTTCACCTGCATCACCTTCAATTGTGAACGGGTCGAGGGGCTTTGGGAGTCGGAGCGGGTTGAGGAGTTCTATCGCCGCGAACGGGAGCTCCGAAAACTCTACGAGAATTTGGAGAGGCTCTTTGGCGAGCGAGCCGGGGCCGACCGAAGAATAGCGATCCTGGGATACGACCACGTTCTGGAAAGGTGAACCGATGGCGACAACAATCAATGATCTCGTGCTGGTCCATATCGACAACAAGCCCGGGTTCTACGCCCGGATCGAGGATGTCACGCCGGACGTGAAGGCCGGGTGGTGGCGGTTGAAGCTCCTCGTTCTGACGGTTCCCCTTGAGATCTACACCTGGATTCTCGAGGAGGCCCAGATCAACGGGACTCCCTTTACCATGGGGGGGACACCCATCCGGATGGAGAAGGTGCTCTCCCCGGTTCCTCGGGAAGAGGCGACTGCTCCTTCCCCTCTGCAAACCCCTTCCCCCTCTCCTGCAGAGGAGGCGAAGGAGCAGGACAAGGGAGGGAAGGTGGTTTCACTCCTCGATCGGAAAAAAGATAAGTGAAGTGGGGGGCGGTGCCCCCCTTCTATTTTTGTTGTCCCTCCATCCTGCCACTCTTTTCCACCTTGACTCTCCCTCGCCCTTTATTTCCGTTCAAGATCCAAGAATTGCTCACTATTTTCGATGTCCTTATTGTTGCGTAGAGTGGGGACGGCCGGTCTCGCGTGACGCCGGTATCCGTTCGATAACATATTGAAAAATATACAGGAAAAATCACACTTTCCAGACAGGTTTTGCCTTGACAACCCATGGGGTGGCCGGTATGATTTGTGCCACGAAGTGGTAAATTGTGGAAAAATGTGGCAAGGAGTGAATGGGGATGTTCCGGGGGATCTACGAGACAACCATCGACGCCAAGGGGCGTACGAGCCTGCCGGCCAGGTTCCGGGATGTGCTCGTGGAGAGCTTTGGCGATGAGCGTTTTTTCGTTACCAACTCGGTCCCCGTTGATCTCGGAGGTGGGTGCTACAGCTCCGGGCTTCTTATTTTCCCCTATCAGGAGTGGTTTCTCTTCGAGGAGACCTTTCTGAATGGCAAGGGGCTCACCTCGGCCCAGCGAAACAGTATCATGCGTACGATCGTGGCGCCGGCGGTCGAGTGTTCCGCAGACAAGCTAGGACGGGTGCTCGTTCCTCCCCATCTGCGCAAGAATGCCGTCCTGGAGCGGGAGATCCTGTTCGTGGGGGCCATGAAGAAGGTGGAGATCTGGAGCCAGGCGGAGTGGGAGAAGGTTCGCGCCCATGACATGAAGGCGTTCCCCTCGGACTCCGAGGCTGTCGCGGAGTTGGGGCTCTAGTGGCTGAGTTCGGGCATCGGTCGGTGATGCCGGCCGAGGTGCTTGCGTTGCTTTCCCCCCGGGCCGGCGGAGTCTATGTGGATGGGACTCTCGGCGGTGCGGGCCATGGCCGGATGATCCTGGAGGCTTCCGCACCCGATGGCATTCTAATTGGCTTTGACCGGGATCCGGAGGCGCTGGCGGCGGCCCGCGAACGGCTTGCTCCCTACGGAAACCGGGTGAAGTTTGTCCGGTCTAACTATGCGACCATGGCCGAATCGCTGGCTGAGCTTGGGGTTGACGCAATCGACGGATTCCTCCTTGATCTTGGGGTTTCCTCCCACCAGCTCGATACGGCGGAGCGGGGGTTCAGCTTTCAGGTCGATGCTCCCCTTGATATGCGGATGGACCCGGAGTCCGGCGCGACGGCTGCGGATCTGGTGAATGAACTCTCCTCTGACGAACTCGCCCGGATCATTCGGGAGTACGGCGAAGAGCGGTGGGCGAAGCGGATCGCCTCATTCATCGTAAAGATGCGGGAAGAGCATGGCGCCATCGAGAGTACGCTTCAGCTCGTTGACTGCGTAAAAGGGGCGATACCCCGGGGCGCGTGGGAAGAGCGGATCCATCCGGCCACGCGGACGTTCCAGGCGCTCCGCATTGCAGTGAACGACGAGCTCGGGAGTCTGGAGCGGGGACTTGCCGCCGGCATTGAGCTCCTGGCCACGGGAGGGAGGGGGGTGGTTATCTCGTTCCACTCCCTTGAAGACCGGATCGTAAAGAACGTCTTTCGCCGTTACGCCCAGGGATGCACCTGTCCGAAGATGCTTCCCCGGTGCGTTTGCGGTGGAAAACCGCGAGCGCGGGTACTTACCGGCAAGCCGGTTATGGCAGGAGCGGATGAAATTGCGGAGAATTCGAGGGCCCGTAGCGCCAAGGTGCGGGCGGTTGAGAAGCTGTAAGTAAGGTGGAGGGGTTATGGCACAGGCAAGAACCGATTTCAGCAAGGTGGCGGCACCGAAAAAGCTTGAGGAAGTGTACGCCCAGCGGGGAGAGCTTTTCCCGTACATTCTGGCGGTCATGGTCCTGTTGACCGTCGTGTCGGTCTTCCATGTCTGGTCACGGGTGCGGGTGATCGATCTGAACCTGGAGATTGCCGAGGCCAGTCGGCTCCTCAAGGAGTCCCAGGAAGAACAGAACCGGCTCCGTCTTGAGGTTGCATCCCTGAAGACGCCGGCCCGCATCGAAGCCGTTGCCAAGGGAGAACTCGGCATGGCACTCCCCACCGACCAACAGGTGGTAGTGGTGAAATGAGGTACGACGCGGAGAAATGGATAACTCTCCGTATCCGCTTCATCGGGGGGTTCTTCGTTCTCCTCTTTGCATTGACGGCCAGTCGCGCCTTCTATCTCCAGGTGATCAAGCGTGACTATCTTCTCAAACTTGCCGATCGGCAGCACCAGAAGATTGTCCCCTTGACACCGGCCCGTGGGTCCATTTACGACGCGAACGGTGCCGCCTTGGCGGTGTCGGTGGAGATGGACTCATGCTACGCCGAGCCCAAGTCAATTGCCGATCTGAACAGCGCAGCGGCGCGGTTGGCGCCGGTCCTCGGGATGCCGAAGGGGACCATATTCAAGAAGCTTCAGGGGAACAGGAATTTCGTCTGGCTCCAGCGACGGCTCACCCCTGACGTGGTGAAGCGGATTCATGACCTGGATATCGAGGGGATCGGCTTCGTCAAGGAAACGAAGCGCTATTATCCCAATTCGGAGGTGGCTGCTCATGTTATCGGATTCACCGGGCTCGACCCTGAAGGGCTCGAAGGGGTCGAACGCCGGTACGATTCCACCATTCTGGGTGGAGACGGCTACCTGGTGACGGAGCGAGACGCCTTGGGGCGCAACGTGGCCCTCAAGGGGACGGTAATCCAGAACGGCGCCATGGGGCACAACGTTACCCTTACCCTCGACAAGAACCTCCAGTATATCGCCGAGAAGGAACTGGCCAAGGCAGTGGAAGGGAGTGGAGCTAGGGCCGGGACCGCTATCGTTATGGATCCCCAGACCGGCAGGGTTCTTGCCATGGCCAATTACCCGACCTTCAACCTGAACGCCCATGTATCCTATGCCCCGCCGGTTTGGCGCAACCGTGCCGTTGCCGACAGCTACGAGCCCGGCTCCACATTCAAGACGCTGCTGATTGCCGCGGCGCTCGAAGAGAAGGTGATCCGCCCTGGCGACAGCATCAACTGTGAAGGGGGAAGTTATGCCATCGGTGGCCGGACTATTCACGATACCCACAAGTACGGCCGGCTCAGCATTCCCGAGATACTCAAGTATTCGAGCAACATCGGGGTCGCAAAGATCGGGAGCAGGCTCGGTCCGTCCCGTCTCTACACGTATCTGAGCAATTTCGGGATTGGCGAGAAGAGTGGCATTGACCTGCCGGGGGAGACGTCCGGAATGCTGCGCCAGTGGAGTCAGTGGTACGGCATTGATCTCGCCACCATATCGTTCGGTCAGGGGGTGACGGCGTCTTCAATTCAGCTTGCCGCCGCCTTCTCGGCCATTGCCAATGGCGGCGTGCTCATGAAGCCTTATCTGGTGGAGAGGGTCACCGACAACGAAGGAAATGTTGTGAAGTCCTTTGAGCCCCAGGCCCGGCGGCGGGTCGTGTCCCCCGAGACGGCAAAGGCCGTGGCCCGCATGATGGAGGGAGTTGCCGCCGAGGGTGGTACCGGAATCAATGCCTCAGTGGAGGGATATAGGGTCGCGGGGAAGACCGGCACTGCCCAGAAGGTTGACCCGGTTACGAAGGGGTACTCAGCCACTAAGCGGACCGCATCTTTCATCGGCTTTGTTCCGGCCGACAGGCCCCGACTCACCATTCTCGTGATGATTGACGAGCCAAAGACGAGCTCCTACGGCGGCGTGGTAGCCGCCCCGGCATTCAGCGCCATTGCGCTGCAGGGGCTCTGCTACCTGAAAGTTCCGCCTGACACGGTCGTTCGAAGCAAGCCGAAGACTGTTGGGGTTCAGGCAGGTCTGGTAGTAGAGGAGGATAGTCCGGCAGCGGAGGGGGTCATCGTTGAGGAGGGCGAGGGGAATACGATGCCGAACTTTCGGGGGATGAGTATGCGACAGACGTTAAAGGTGATGGAAGAGCAGGGACTCAACGTGCGACTCCACGGAAGCGGACGGGCCGTTGAGCAGAGCCCCCTTCCCGGGCACCGGATCAGGCCCAACGACCAGGTGTGGGTGAAGTTCGCGCCGTCGGCGTGAACGAAGAGGGGCAGGAGATGAGAACGGAAGCGGCCACCATTATTCTCAACGGCGAGGAATCATGAGACTGGAAGATCTGGCACGGGTCGTTAGTCCCTCCGGAACGGGGGGAGCTCTGGCGCGGGAGATCGAGGGACTTAGCTGTGATTCACGGCAGGTGCGGCCCGGTGGTCTCTTTTTCGCGTTAAGGGGAGTGGCAACCGACGGCCATGATTTCATCGCCGACGCTCGTGACCGAGGTGCGGTTGCCGTGGTGGTCGAAGATCCGTCGCGGGTCCCCGAGGGAATGGCCTGGTTGAAGGTCGACGACGCGCGTCTCGCCATGTCCCGCGCGGCCGCTGCCTTCTACGGCAACCCCACCGACGGCATTCCCGTGATCGGCATTACCGGCACCAACGGCAAGACCACCACAACCTACCTCGTAGAGGCGATCATGGCCCAAGCCGGCATTTCTGCGGCGGTTCTCGGGACCATCAGCTACCGCTTCGGCGATCGGAATATCCCTGCTCCCCATACAACCCCCGAGTCGGTGGACCTGCAGCGGATCCTCCGCGAGCTGGTTGACCAAGGGGCGCAGGGCGTGGTGATGGAGGTCTCCTCCCATGCCCTGGAGCAGCGTCGGGTTGACGGGTGCCGCTTCGACGTCGGCATTTTCACCAACCTCACCCGTGACCACCTGGACTATCACCTGAACATGGAGTCGTACTTCGGGAGCAAGGCGCGGCTCTTTACGGAACTCCTTGCGGCGGACGACACCAAGCCCCGGCGGGCTGCGGCCATCAATGTGGACGACCCGTACGGTGTCCGCCTTGCGGGCAGTTCAGCCGCACCCGTACTGAGCTACGGACTGTCTTCCTCTTCCCTGGTCCGGGCCGAGGAGGTTGTCTTTTCGGTCAATGGCATTGCCGGCTCCCTCGTTACACCCCTTGGGACGACATCGTTCCGCTCGCGGCTCCTGGGGCGGTTTAACCTCTACAACATCCTTGCAGCCGTGGCGGCCGGAGTGGCCCTGGGCCTCCCACTGGAAGCGATCCGTGACGGGATTGAGGGTGACGTTCGGGTGCCGGGGCGACTGGAGCGGGTGGAGAATGACCGAGGGGTGACGGTGCTGGTCGATTACGCCCACACCGGCGATGCCCTGGAGAATGTTCTCAGGACTGTTGCAGAGATCGCCACGGGGCGTATCATCACCGTCTTTGGCTGCGGCGGCGACCGGGACCGGGGAAAGCGGCCGGTCATGGGAGAGATCGCCGGCCGTTTCAGCGATCTCGCGATCGTCACCTCTGACAACCCGCGCACTGAAGATGCCGGGGCGATCATCGTCGAAATTCTCGGCGGCATCCGTCCACTTGGGCTCAGGGAGTATGGGCCGGGCGAACTCTCGACCGGGTTCGAGGCCAAAGGATTCACTGCCGTGGAATCGAGACGCGAAGCAATCCGGTTGGCCGCCTGTGTGGCAAAACCGGGCGATATCGTGCTTTTGGCCGGCAAGGGGCATGAGGACTACCAGATAATTGGTTCAGTGAAGCACCATTTCGACGACCGGGAAGAGGCAGCCAATGCCTTCCGGCAAGAGTTACCCGAAGGTCGGGGATAAACGTGTTATTTGCTCTCACAGACATACTCGAAGCAACCGGCGGCACCCTCACCGGAGGGGTGAGCGCGGCAGGGGTGAGCGGTGTGTCCACCGATTCCCGGACGGTCCTGCCGGATGAGCTCTTCGTGCCGTTGAGGGGCGAGCGGTTCGACGGACACGACTATCTCGCTGCAGCCTGTGGCCGCGGCGTGGGGATTGTGCTTGCCGAGCGCCGGTGGCTGGAGGGACATGAACTCCCCGCCGGTGTCACCGGCATCGCCGTTGATGATTCACTCCAGGCCCTTGGCGACCTGGCTGCCTTCCATCGGCGGCGATTCAGCATCCCTGTGGTTGCCGTAACCGGAAGCAACGGCAAGACTACCACCAAGGAGATGCTTGCCGCCATTCTGGAACAGACCGGCGAGGGGCTCAAGACCGAGGGAAACCTCAATAACCTGATCGGCCTCCCCCGGATGCTATTCCGCCTCAATGCGTCGCACCGCTGGGCAGTTCTGGAAATGGGGATGAGTGCCTTTGGCGAAATAGACCGTCTGGCCGAGATCGCCCGGCCGGACGTGGGTATAATCACCAACGCCTTCCCGGCACACCTGGAGACCCTTGGAAGCGTCGAGGGGGTGGCGAAAGCCAAGGGGGAGCTTTTCCTGCGGTTGCCTGCGGAAGGGTGCGCCGTATTCAATGCCGATGACCCGCTCATCGCCCGGTGTCCAACCCCCGAGGGGGTCAAGCGGGTTTCCTTCGGTCTCTGGAATGCCGATGTCACGGCCGAAGCGGTTGAGAACCTCGGTCGCCTCGGGCAGCAGTTCCAACTCTGCTTGCCGACCGGCGCCGTTTCGGTCCATCTGCGGGCTTTCGGCCGGCACAACATCTCCAACGCCCTTGCAGCCGCCGCAGCGGCCCATGTCCTCGGCGTGACGCCCGAAGCGATAGCCAAGGGGCTCGGTGCATTTGCCCCCTACACCAGGCGGTTCAATCTGGAGGAGGTGGGGGAGATCATCCTCATTGACGACAGCTACAACGCCAACCCTGCCTCCATGGCGGCGGCCCTTACTACTCTTCGTGAGATCCGCGAGGGGCGGCGGGCCGTGGCGATTCTTGGCGACATGCTCGAATTGGGTGACGGTGCCGAAGAGGCCCACCGTCAGCTGGGACTTCTGGCAGCCACCTGTATCGACCGTCTCTACGTGATGGGAGCGATGGCCGGTATCGTTGCCGCCGGAGCCCTCGAAGGGGGACTTCCTGAAGAGGCGGTTACGGTTGCGACGAGCCACGATGCAATCGTGGCGGACCTGCGGAGGGCTGCCGCCGCAGGCGACTTCATTCTCGTGAAAGGTTCCCGGGGATTGGCCATGGATCGGGTCGCGGAAAAGATACGTGAAGTCTTTGCCGCGTCCTTCGGGAAGGGGGCCAAGACCTAATGCTCTACCATCTCCTCTATCCACTGGCGAGCGATTTCAGGATCTTCAACGTCTTCAAGTATCTGACGTTCAGGACCATCTATGCCGTCATCACGGCCCTGGTCGTTTCGTTCATACTCGGCCCCTGGGTCATCCGGAAGCTGGAGGCCCTCCAGGCACGGCAGGTGATCCGCACCGACGGACCCGAATCCCATCTGAAAAAGTCGGGGACCCCCACCATGGGGGGAATCCTCATCCTGGCATCCATCGTGATCCCGACGCTCCTGTGGGCGGACCTTACCAACCGGTACGTCTGGACCACCCTCTTTGTCATCGTGGGTTACGGGCTCATCGGTTTCACCGACGACTACAAGAAGGTCGTGGAGAAAAACCCCAAGGGACTCTCCCCCCGGCAGAAGATGGCTTGCCAGTTCCTGATCGCCGGCATGGCGGTCTGTTTCCTGGTCTTTGTGGTGAATATATCCACTGAACTCTCCTTCCCCTTCTTCAAGCGGCTCCACCCCGACCTCTCGTGGTTCTATATCCCCTTTGCCATGGTAGTCATCGTCGGGGCAAGCAATGCCGTGAACCTGACCGACGGTCTCGACGGCCTGGCCATCGGTCCCGTGGCCATCAACGCCGGAACCTATCTGCTGTTTACTTACATAGCCGGCAATGCTAAACTGTCCAGCTATTTGCAGACCCCCTACGTGCCCGGCGCCGGCGAGCTGGCGGTCCTTTGCGGGGCCATGGTGGGAGCGGGAATAGGGTTCCTCTGGTACAACGCCTACCCTGCCGAGGTCTTCATGGGTGACGTGGGCTCCCTCTCCCTGGGGGGCGGGCTCGGCACCCTGGCGGTCATCACCAAGCAGGAGATCCTCCTCGTCATCGTCGGGGGGGTTTTCGTCATCGAGGCCCTGTCGGTCATCTTTCAGGTTGGGTCCTACAAGTACCGGGGCAAGCGGATCTTCCGCATGGCCCCCATCCACCACCACTTTGAGCTCAAGGGGGTGGCGGAGCCGAAGATCATCGTCCGGTTCTGGATCATCACCATCATCCTGGCGCTGGTGGCGATCTCGACCCTCAAACTGAGATAGCATGGAAATCACGGGAAAGAACATACTCGTCGTCGGTCTCGCCCGCACTGGTGTAGCAGTAGCCCGCTTCCTGGTGCGAAACGGGGCGCGGGTTACCGTGACCGATCTCCGCGATGAAACCGCCCTAGCTGGGCCTCTCGGGGAGCTGGCGGGGCTTCCCGTGCAGTACGTACTGGGGCGCCACGACGAGGCCGACTTCGCCGCCGCCGATATGGTGGTGGTGAGCCCCGGTGTGCCCCAGGAGAGTCCCTATCTCCAGGCGTCCCGCAAGGCCGGACGCGAGGTTATCACCGAGATCGAGCTGGCGTCCCGGTTTGTCGCCGCGCCCATGGTGGCCATCACCGGCACCAACGGCAAGACCACCACCACGACCCTGACCGGCGAGATTTTCTCCGCCTGCGGTTACCGGACCTTCGTGGGGGGGAACATCGGCAATCCCCTCGTCGAGCTGGTCGAGGGGGGGGAGCCGGTGGAGCGGGTGGTGGTGGAGATCAGCTCCTTCCAGCTGGAATGGATCAGCTCCTTCCGCCCCCGGGTTGCGGTGCTCCTCAATATCACCGAGGACCACCTGGACCGCTACGCCACGTTCCAGGAGTACATCGACGCCAAGGTGCGGATATTCGAGAACCAGGATGCGTCGGACTTCGCCGTGCTGAACTTGGATGATCCCATCGTGGCCGCCATTGCCGGGCGGATTGCCGCCACGGTCTTCCCCATGAGCCAGCGGCAGGAGCTTGCCGAGGGTATCTTCCACCGGGACGGCGTCATCACCTTCCGCCACCGGGGGCGCGAGGAGCGTTTCCCCACCGCCCGGTTCCGGATCACCGGGGTTCACAACATCGAAAATACCATGGCCTCCCTCGCATCGACGCTCCTCCTGGGGTGTGACGCGAAACGGGCCCTTGCGGCCGTCGAAGCATTTGCCGGTCTTCCCCACCGGATGGAACTGGTGCGGGAGCTGGCCGGCGTCCGTTACTATGAGGACAGCAAGGCCACCAACGTGGGGAGCGTGGAGAAGGCCCTGGCCAGCTTCGACACCATCACCCTTATCGCTGGGGGGAAGGACAAGGGGGGCTCCTACGGACCCCTTGCCCCGCTGGTGAAGGAGCGGGTGCGGCACATGGTGCTCATCGGCGAGGCCCGGGAACGGATGGCCCGGGAGCTGGGGAGCCTCACCGACACCCGCATGGCCGCGACCCTTGAGGAGGCGGTTGAGCTTGCCGCGAGCCTCACGGAGCCGGGGGGGGTGGTCCTTTTCTCGCCGGCCTGTTCCAGCTTCGACATGTTCCGCGACTACGAGGAGCGGGCCCAGCGCTTCCGCGCGGCAGTAAACGCCCTCGGCACGGGAGAGAACCCGTGAAACTGAACTGCAACCTGAACCTGAAAGAGATCGAGCGCTACGACCTGGTCATCCTCCTGATGGCGGTGGCCCTCACCTGCTTCGGGGTGGTGATGGTCTACTCGGCCTCGTCGGTCATGGCCACCAAGAAGTTCCATGACGGGTTCTACTTCCTGAAGCGCCAGGGGATCTATGCGCTGCTGGGATTCGGGGTCATGGTGATCGCCATGCGGATCGACTACCGGCAGTGGCGCGAGTATGCGGTTCCGATTCTGCTCGGCTGCCTGGTGCTCCTCCTCCTCGTCTTTATCCCGGGTATCGGCGGCGCAGCCAAGGGGGCCTCCCGCTGGATCAGGTTCCCCGGTTTCAACTTCCAACCGTCGGAGCTGGCAAAGATCGCGCTGATCATGTACATGGCCTACTCCCTCGACAAGAAGCAGGAGAAAGTGAAGTTCTTCTCCACCGGCTTCGCCCCCTACATGGTGCTCCTTGCGGTGCTCCTGGCGATTCTCCTCAAGCAGCACGACCTGGGGGCGGCCCTCACCATGGGGGGGGTGGCCATCCTGATGCTCTTTGCCGCCGGCACCCGCCCCCGCTATATTCTCGGGATGGTGGTGCTGGCATTGCCGTTCCTCTACTTTCTCGTCATGAACGTGGACTACCGGCGCCGCCGCATCCTGGCCTACCTGAACCCCTGGGAGGACCCCACGAACACGGGCTTCCAGATCATCCAGTCGTGGCTTGCCTTCGGCAACGGCGGCGTCATCGGCCAGGGGCTCGGCGAAGGGAAGCAGAAGATGTTTTACCTCCCCGAGGCCCACACCGACTTCATCCTCTCGGTGGTGGGGGAGGAGCTGGGGCTCATCGGTGTGCTCGTTATCGCGGCCATGTTCCTGATGCTCGTGCTCCGGGGGGTGCGGGTCGCCCTCATGTCCCAGGACCCCTTCGGCCGCTTTCTGGCCTTCGGGATTGTCACGCTGCTCGGCATCCAGGCCTTCGTCAACATGGGGGTAGTCACGGGGCTTCTGCCGACCAAGGGGCTGGCGCTTCCGTTCATCAGTTACGGAGGCAGCTCCCTAATTGTAACCCTCTTTGCGGTGGGGATTCTCCTCAACGTGTCAACCAGGATGAAGGGGACGCCATGAGGCTTCTGATCGCAGGTGGCGGAACTGGCGGGCATCTTTTCCCCGGCATTGCGGTGGCGGAGGAGTTCCTCGCCCGCAAGAAAGGGAACGAGGTGCTCTTCGTGGGGACCTGGAAGGGGATCGAGGCGCGGGTGCTGCCCAAACTGGGCTACCGGCTCGAGTGCATCACCGCCGCCGGTATCCGCGGCAAGGGGAGTGTGGCTCGGGCCAAGGGGCTCGCCAAGTTCCTTTACGGCTACGCCCAGTCCCGCAAGATCCTGAAAGAGTTCAAGCCCGACCTGGTTCTCGGGGTGGGGGGCTACGCCTCGGCCCCGGCGCTTCTGGCCGCCCGGGGGATGCAGATCCGCCGGTTCATCCACGAGCAGAATGCGATCCCCGGCTTCACTAACAAGATGCTCGCCACGGTTGCCGAACGGGTCTTCATCTCCCTGGAGGAGTCGCGGAAGTTTTTTCCCGAAGAGCGGACGCTGCTGACCGGGAACCCCCTCCGTCGCCAGATTCTGGAGCAGGTCGCCCTGGCTCCGCAGGTGGAACGGAGTGACGAAGCCTTCCGTCTTCTCGTCTTCGGAGGTAGTGCCGGCGCCCACCGGATCAACATCACCATGGGCGAGGCGCTCCCGTACCTGACAGACGTGAAGGGGAGGCTCAGGATCACCCACCAGACCGGAGAGAACGACCTGGAGGACGTGACTGCCGCCTACGAAGAGCAGGGATTCGCAGCCGAGGCGGTTGCATTCATCGATTCCATGGCCGATGCCTACCGCTGGGCCGACCTGGTCGTCTGCCGGGCCGGAGCCACCACCATCGCGGAGATAACCGCCTGCGGCAAGCCGTGCGTCTTTATCCCGTACCCCCACGCCGTGGATGACCACCAGCGACGCAACGCCGAGGCTCTCCTCAAACACGGGGCCGGGTTCCTGGTCATTGAGCAGGAACTCTCCGGCGAGGTGCTGGCGAAGACCATCCGGGAACTCATGGACGACCCGGCGCGGCTCAGAGCCGTCGGTGAAGCGGCCCAAGGGCTCGCGCGGCTGGATGCGGCGCAGGTGATTGTCGACGAGATGATGGCAACAACGAAACCGTAGGGGCGGGGAAACCCCACCCCTACACGAAAAAGAAGGAACCATGTACGGAAAAATCGAAAAAATCCATTTTGTCGGCATTGGTGGCATCGGCATGAGCGGCATCGCCGAGGTGCTCCTGAATCTTGGGTACACGGTGTCCGGCTCCGACCTGAAGCAGTCCGACACCACCGACCGGCTCGCATCCCTTGGGGGGGAGATCCATTTCGGCCACGCCCGGGAGAACATCTCCGCCGTCGACGTGGTGGTGACCTCCACGGCGGTCCATGAAGACAACCCAGAGGTTGCCGAGGCGCGGCGGCGGATGATTCCGGTGATCCCCCGGGCCGAGATGCTGGCCGAACTGATGCGGATGAAGTACGGCATCGCCATCGCTGGCACCCACGGCAAGACCACCACCACCTCCATGGTGGCCACGGTCCTCACCCACGGCGGCATCGATCCGACCATCGTCATCGGCGGCAAGCTCAACACCCTTGGCACCAACGCCAAACTCGGCCAGGGGAAGTTCCTGGTGGCCGAGGCCGACGAGTCCGACGGCTCCTTCCTGAAGCTCTCCCCCACCATCGCCGTGGTGACCAACATCGACGCCGACCACCTGGACTTTTACACCGGCGGGATCGAGCAAATCAAGGATACCTTCGTCGACTTCATCAACAAAATTCCCTTCTATGGCTTGGCGGTCCTCTGTCTCGAAGACCGCAACATCGCTGAGGTGCTTCCCCGGGTGAAGAAACGGTTTGTCACCTATGGTCTTTCATCCCAGGCTGACATCCGGGCCACCCACATCCGTCTCGAAGGGGGAACCACCTCCTTTGTCGCCCACTACAAGGGGTACCGGATGGGTGAGGTTTCGTTCGCGATGCCCGGTGCCCACAACGTGCTGAACGCCCTCGCGTGCATCGCCGTGGCCATGGAGCTTGACGTCCCCTTCGCCCAGATTCAGGAAGGGTTTGCCACGTTCGGCGGCGTGGGGCGGCGCTTCCAGGTCAAGGGAGAGGTGAACGACATCACCGTGGTGGACGACTACGGTCACCATCCGGCCGAGATCAGGGCAACCCTGGCCGCCGGCAAGAGCGGCTGGCCCGAGCGTCGGCTCGTGGTGGCCTTCCAGCCCCACCGGTTCAGCCGGACGAAGGAGCTCTTTGCCGAATTCGTCACCTGCTTCTACGACGCAGACGTGCTGGTGCTCACCGACATCTACTCGGCCGGGGAGGCTCCCATCGAGGGGGTCACCGCGGAGCGGCTGGCAGAAGAAATCCGCAAGCACGGCCAGCGCGACGTGACGTACGTCGCCGACCGGGAGGCCCTGCCCGATCACCTGCTGCAGGTCGTGCGGCCCGGCGATATCGTCCTTACCCTTGGCGCCGGCAACATCTGGCAGGCCGGGGAGGCCCTGCTCCGGAAGCTGGGAGCATCCGAGGGATAGTTCTTTGAATGATGAATTCTTTGCCGCTCTCCGCGCGCGGGTGAGGGGGAAAATTCTTCGGGGCGAGCCCATGGCGCGCCACACGTCGCTGAAGGTGGGAGGGCCGGCCGACTTTTTCGTCACCCCGGCCGACCGGGATGATCTCGCGGCACTCCTGGTGCTCCTGGCCGAGACCGGAACCCCGTTCCTGGTGGTCGGCGGGGGGTACAACCTCCTGGTGCGGGACGGTGGCATCCGGGGAGCAATCATTTCCCTCGCGTGCTTCGAGGAGATGGAACAACTCGGTGGGGGAAAGGTTCGGGTAGGGGCCGGGGTGACCAACCGGCGGCTCGTGCAATTTATGCGAGACGGCGGGCTTGGCGGCCTCGAGTTCCTCTGCGGCATCCCCGGCACGGTCGGCGGAGCCCTGGCCATGAACGCCGGTGCCCACGGCGAAGCGGTTCTCGACCATGTGGAGGAGCTCGTCACCATCCGGGACGGGAAGGTGCTGCAAACCGGCCGCGACGGTCTCGATTACGGCTACCGGTTCCTGAGGCTTGCGCCCGGCGAGATCATTGTCGGGGCCACCTTTCGCCTCGAACCGGCCGATCCCGACCAGATCGGCGCACGGATCGCCGGTTACCTGGAACACCGGGCCACGAGTCAAAAAATCGGCTTTCCCAACGCCGGGTCCTTCTTCAAGAACCCCGAGGGGGCAGCGGCCTGGCGCCTCATCGACGGCGCAGGGCTTCGGGGAGAGCGGGTTGGGGGCGCCCAGGTGTCGGAGTCCCACGCCAACTTCCTGGTAAATCGGGGAGATGCGACGGCTGCGGATTTTCTGGCCCTGGCAGCCCGGATCAAAGACGAGGTAAGACAAATAACCGGCATAGCTCTTGAAGAAGAGGTGCGGATTGTCGGTGAAGAGTGATTAAAGAAGCGCTTCCAAGGAGCGTCGGGGCGGGAAGACGATGACCAGCGACGAACTGAAAACCAAGAAGATCGGTGTACTCATGGGTGGACTCTCGGCCGAGCGTGAG
>CAJPFF010000193.1 GCA_905339345.1 Geobacteraceae bacterium
GACATCCGCACCTTGCGGCTCGTGTTCCAGGATGAGGCGGTGCGCGAGAACTTCTCCTTCCGGGCCGGGCAGTTCGCCGAGTACTCGGCCTTTGGCGCCGGGGAGGCCACCTTCTGCATCGCCTCGGCCCCCACCCGCACAGGGTACATCGAGTGCTGCTTCCGGGCCGTGGGGCGGGTCACCGAGGCGCTCAGAAGCCTCGAAGTGGGCGACGCCATTGGCGTGCGGGGCCCCTACGGCAACTCCTTTCCCATCGAGGAGTTCTTGGGCAAGAATCTCGTCTTTGTGGCGGGAGGGATTGCGCTCCCCCCCTTGCGGACCCTCATCTGGCAGTGCCTCGACTGGCGGGAGAAGTTCGGCGCCATAACGATCGTCTACGGCGCCCGCACCGAGGGGGATCTGGTCTACCAGCGGGAGCTGAAAGAGTGGCAGGAGCGGGGCGACGTGCGCCTGGTGAAGACCGTGGATCCCGGCGGTAACTCCCCCGCGTGGGACGGCACGGTGGGCTTCGTCCCCACAGTGCTGGAAGAGGCAGCCCCCTCGGCCGACAACACCATTGCGCTCGTCTGCGGCCCCCCCGTCATGATCAAGTTCACCCTCCCGGTGCTGGAGCGGCTCGGCTTCAGCGACGACGCCATCTACACCACTCTGGAGAACCGGATGAAGTGCGGCCTGGGCAAGTGCGGCCGCTGCAACGTGGGCAACGTCTACGTCTGCAAGGACGGCCCCGTCTTTACCGCCGCCCAGGTCAAGGCCATGCCACAGGAGTTCTGAGCAGATCAGGACGGAAACCATGACCCAGTCCCCTGATGAAAGCCCGGCACGACGCAATCATCCCTCCAAACTCTTCGTCGAGGTGACGACCCACTGCAACCTCGGCTGCGCCATGTGCGTCAAGCAGACCAAACACCACGGCATGACCGAGGGAGTCATGGCGGACGAGATCTTCTCCGCCCTGACCCCTGCTTTTCCCCACCTTGAAGCGCTCATTCTCAACGGCATTGGCGAACCGCTCCTCCACCCGAAGCTTGAATCATTCATCCGCAGGGCCAAGGAACTGATGCCGGCGACGGGATGGATCGGGTTCCAGAGCAACGGCCTCCTGCTGAACGAGGGGAGGGCAGCGTCCCTTGTGGAGGCCGGGCTCGACCGGATCTGCATCTCCATGGATGCTGCATCTCCCGAAACCTTTCGACGGCTTCGCGAGGGTGGGGAGGTGGGAGACATAGAGCAGGCCTTCCGTGCCCTGACTGCCGCCCGGGAAGTGCATTTGGCTTCCCGGCTGGACATCGGGATAGAGTTCGTCGTCATGAGGGACAACATCCGGGAACTCCCCGAAGTCATCCGGTGGGCGGCCCGCCGAGGTGCTTCCTTTGCCCTCGTGACCCAGCTGGTTCCCTACGATGAGGCCCACATCTCCCACGTTGCCTACGACAACAATACGGATGAGGCAGTGGCCCTTTTCGAGGAATGGAAGCAGATTGCATGTCAAGAAGGGATTGATCTTCGGCGCTATGGGGAGGTGGCGTGGCGATACAGTCGGACTCCCGAAGAGCAGCGCATCGTCGATTTTGTCGCCAGAATGAAGGAGCACGCCCTTTCCCGGAACATATTCATCAATCTGGAGAAACTCCTGGCAAGGGATGAAGAATGGTTCGCGGAGGCGACAGAGATCTTTGACAAGGCCCGTGCCGTGGCGATCGAAGAGGGAATTGATCTGAAGCTGCCGGAACTGGTCCCCCGGCAGAAGCGGCGGTGCGAGTTCGTGGAGGGGGGCGGGGCTTTCGTCTCATGGGACGGCAACGTCCACCCCTGTTATTTTCTCTGGCATAACTACCAGTGCCACGTGCAGGGATGGAATCAGATGGTACGGCCGCGGGCCTTCGGCTCCGTGGCCATGCGTGGAATCCTCGATATCTGGAACGACAAGCCATTCCGTGAATTCCGCGAGAACGTGCTTCTCTACGACTATCCCCACTGTTTCAGCTGTAAGCTCGCACCGTGCGATTATGTTCAGGCCGATGAGTTCGCGCAGGATTGCCACATCAGGTCGGAACCGTGCGGTTCGTGTCTCTGGTGCATGGGGGTGTTTCAATGCCTGCAGTAAGCAGAAACGCCTCGAATCAAGGTTGAAAACCAACCGAAGATATCGGGAGGCTTAACGCACGATTGCCGCCCGCATCCATCCCGTCCTTGCCATCTGATCTTCCCGCGCTAGACTTTCCCTGTGTCCAGGTGCCACCGTACGCTACCCGGACGGAGGAGACTATGAATCGGCGCGAATTCATGATCACCATGGCAGGAGGGGCGCTCGGCATGATGGTTGATGCGGGACCACTAGTGGAGGCGGCCCAGAGGCCGACGTCGACAGCGGCGAAGGCGAAGACGCGGGTTGCCCTGGTAAAGACCGGGGACCGAGCCGCAGGAGTCAGTCGGGCGATTCGTCTCCTGGGGGACAAGTCGGTGGCCGGTAAGCGGGTGCTCCTGAAACCGAACTTCAACACCGCCGATCCCTATCCCGCCTCGACCCACAACGATACCCTGATTCATCTGGTGGCCGAGTTGCGGGAGATGGGAGCCCGGGAGATCACCATTGGCGAGCGGAGCGGCCCGCCCGATACCCGCGATGTTCTTCAGGACAAGGGGATCTACGATCTCTGCCGACGGCTGCGAATCGACCTGATCAACTTCGAGGAGTTGCCTCCGGAGGGTTGGGTGAAGGTGGATGCACCGGAAAGCCACTGGTTCGATGGCTTCCTGTTTGCCAAGCCGGTGCTCGATGCCGAGTGCGTCGTATCAACCTGCTGCCTCAAGACCCACGGCTATGGCGGTGTCTTTACCATGTCCCTCAAACTCTCGGTCGGCATGGTCCACAAGAAGAACATGCGGGAGCTGCACACCTCGTTTTTCAGTCAGCGCAAGATGATCGCCGAGGTGAACCATCCCTATGCCCCGGCCCTGATCCTCCTCGACGGGATTGAGGCCTTTGTCGACAAAGGGCCGATGGAGGGGCCGAAGAAGCGGGCCGACGTGATCCTTGCCGGCACTGACCGGATTGCCGTTGACGCGGTTGGTGTGGCTATTCTCAAAGAGCTGGGAAGCAACCGAGCGATCATGGAGCGACCGGTCTTTGCCCAGGAGCAGATCGCACGGGCGGTGGAACTGGGGCTCGGAATCAAGGGGGCCGACGGAATCGAGCTGGTCAGTGATGACGAGGCTGGCAGGCGCTACGCCGAGAAACTGTGGCGGATCCTGGCACTGGGGTAACCGAAAGAACTGCTTATCTTCGACCGGGGCGACCATAACACCATACTGTCGGCCAACGAAGAAGCCTATTTCGCAGCAGTGAGCACATTTCTCCGCCAGCTGTGACAACTCATCCCTCCAGCCATCGAGTGTTCGGTCCGGTAATCTTCGCATCCCTTTTTTGCCGGTAGGCACAACTCCTCGGAATCCCCTAGACCTTCATTGGAATACTTCGTCTGCCAAACAAATTTACCCTCTTGACTTATAGCTGCGCGCCGACACAATTAGTGTGTATTAACTCTGGTTAAGGGTAAATGCTATGAAAGTTCCCAAGGCAAACGCAGTTGCCTTACCGTTTCCTTCCAGAAACGATAAGGCGAACACCGGTGGCAGGGTTTACGGTGTCGATGTATTGATAGCGCGCAAATTTCTGCAAGCCATTGGTGAGCCCTCTTTACGCATGGTTTTGTGGGATGGTAAAGAAATTGCTCCATCCAACTCCACCCCCGCTGTCGGTATGGTGATTCGCAACCGGGCCACTCTGTGGCGGCTTTTGACCAATCCTCTTCTCCACTTCGGTGATGATTATTGCGCCGGCCGTATCGAGGTAGAAGGGGGGCTGGTGGCGTTCATGGAAACCGTCTACCGGGCCATGGCCCAAACGCCCAACTTCCGGCGTACTCCCGATCCTGCCGCGTACCGCCGCAATCAACCGAAACTGAATTCCCTCTCGGGAGCGAAGAAGAATATCCATCACCACTACGATATTGGTAATGCGTTTTACGAGCTTTGGCTTGACGCGGAAATGCTCTATACCTGCGCCTACTTTCCGGACCCAGCCGCGTCACTGGAAGATGCCCAGATTGCCAAGATGGATCTGGTCTGCCGCAAACTGCGCCTGCAGAAGGGGCAGACCGTGGTGGAAGCGGGCTGCGGCTGGGGCGCACTGGCACGGTACATGGCCAGGCGTTACGGGGTCAGAGTCAAGGCGTACAACATCTCCCGCGAGCAGATCGCCTATGCGCGGGAGCGCGCCAAGGCCGAAGGGCTTGAGGGGCAGGTCGAGTATATGGAGGACGATTATCGCAACATTACGGGAACCTATGACGCGTTCGTCTCGGTGGGAATGCTGGAACATGTGGGGCCTGACCATTACCGGGAGCTCGGCGCAGTGATCGACCGTTCCCTTAGGGAAGAGGGGCTCGGCCTGATCCACACCATCGGGCAAAATTCGCCGACACCCATGAGCCCCTGGTTCCTGAAGCGTATTTTCCCCGGGAGCTACCCTCCGACGCTGCGAGAAATGATGGCACTGTTCGAGCCTTGGGAATTCACCGTCCTGGACGTGGAAAACCTGCGACTGCACTACGCGAAAACGTGCGAGCACTGGCTTGAGCGTTTCGAGCAGAACCATGACCGGGTCCGAGAGATGTTTGACGAATGCTTTATCCGGGCCTGGCGACTCTACCTGTCCGGATGCATCGCGAATTTCACTATCGGTGCCCTGCAACTTTTCCAGGTCGTATTCTCGCGTCCCACCAACAACCTGGTTCCCCTGACCCGCTCCCATCTCACTGCTCCCCCAGGGAAGTCCTGATGGATACCTGCGATGTTCTTGTCGTCGGCGGCGGACCGGCAGGATCGACCTGTGCCGGGAAGCTGCGACAGGCGGGGCTTGATGTGCTGCTGCTGGACAAGGCGACGTTTCCACGGGACAAGCCGTGTGCCGGCTGGATAACGCCGGCGGTGCTGGCAACGCTGGCGATTGATCCGGAGGAATACCGCCGGGGACGGGTGCTCCAGGAGATCACCACCTTCCGCACCGGCCTCATCAATGGATCCGAAGTGGTTACCCGGTACGGCACGACCGTCAGCTTCGGCATCCGGCGCTACGAGTTCGATCATTACCTCCTGCAGCGGAGTGCCGTTCGCCAGTCGATGGGTGAACCGGTGTCAGCGCTGGCACGGCACGACGGGGGGTGGCTCGTGAACGGGCGCATCAGGGCCCGGCTCGTGGTGGGTGCGGGGGGGCATTTCTGCCCGGTGGCACGCCTCCTGGGCGCACAAATCGGCAGAGAGGAGGTAATTGTTGCCCAGGCAGCAGAGATTGCCATGGACCCGGACCAGGAGCACCTCTGCCGCACCCCTGCCGATACGCCGGCACTCTTTTTCTGCCGGGACATGAAAGGCTACGGATGGCTTTTCCGGAAGGGGAGCTTTCTCAATGTTGGCCTGGGACGGATGGACCGGAAGCATCTCGGCCGCCATATGCGGGATTTTTGCGTTTTTCTCGAGCAGCGGGGTGATCTGCCGGCAGGCCTTGCCGGACGGTTCCGGGGCCATCCCTATCTCTTGTACGGGGGGCAGGGGGGACGCACCTGTGTGAGTGATGGCGCGCTGCTGGTCGGTGACGCGGCCGGGCTTGCCCAGCCCCAGAGTGGCGAAGGTATCCTCCCCGCGATCGAGTCGGCCCTTCTGGCCGCGGATACCATCCTGGCGGCCGATGGCGATTATCGCCGCGCCAACCTGGAGCCCTACGCGGCACGGCTGGTCACCCGTTTTGGCGACGAAAGCATGGGAATTCCCTCTTCGCCCATTTCCTCCGGTATTCTGCGTTTTCTCGGGGCCAGACTCCTCTCCAGCGGCTGGTTTGCCCGCCATGTCGTGTTGGACCGCTGGTTTCTCCATACTCCCATCCTATATTCGTCTCCACAAAGCGGGAGAGCTGGCCAGGCGGATCGATGACGCATGGGTAATCCTCCGGGACTGTCCGAGCCCAGGCATTGACAACAAGCGTTTATCCATTAATTTTGTTAACATAATGACGGTCGCGTCTTATTATTATCGGCCAGCGTCAGGAGAATCCTTGATGTCGCGGAATTGGGCTCCTTCGTTGCCATCTTCTCGTAGAGCTTGTTACCTGCCATGACAATCTTGATCGCATGGCGGTAACAGTCCGGATCCCCCTTTAACAACTCGAGGGCGTATCTCTTCTCCATGGGCACCTGGAAGACGTTCTAGGCATTTTTCAGGGCTTTCGATCCGGCATTGGATGGGGGGTTTGTACTCGGTTTTTCCGCCGCTTATACCATCAATTTTTTCCTCTAAGGGATAGAGAGGGGTAGCTTTTGAAGGGTGACTGCAAAAATTTATGCGCCGATGACGATACCTGTTCGAATGCGCAGAGCAAGGAGCATTCGGACAAGGGGCCGAGAAGAGAAGGGGAGGTTCGCATCCTTGCCGAACTGCTGGAAGACTCTCAACAGCCCTTCGGTATTGGCTATTTGGACGGCAGAATCGGCCACGTCAACAGGGCCTTCGAGCGCCTAACCGGCTACAGCAGGGAAGAATTACAGACTATGGACTGGACCTCCGTTCTCACCCCGCCAGAATGGCAGGAGACGGAACAGGCAAAGCTGGTAGAGCTTTGCCGCACTGGCGAGCCCGTAAAGTACGAAAAGGAATACCTTCGCAAGGACGGTTCACGGGTACCGGTCGAACTCCTCGCCCACCTCAAGAAGGATGACACCGGCAACCCCCTCTATTTCTACTCGTTCATCACCGACATCACCGAGCGGAAGCGAGCGGATGAGCGAATAAGGCATCTTTCCTACTTCCCGCAGTTCAATCCGAACCCGATCATCGAGACCGATTACCTCGGTACGGTCACCTTCTGTAATCCGGCCACGCAGAAGATTCTGGAGAGCATTGGCGCAGGGGGCGATGCCGGCCTGTTTGTTCCTGCTGATCTGGACGACATTCTACGCAATTGGGACAGGAGAAGCGAAGCAACCCATTTTCGCGAGGTTTCCATCGGGACAAGGGCCTTCCGCGAGACCATTTTCCTTACACCCCAGTTCACTGTCGTGCGCTTCTATATCCACGACATCACCGATATCAGGCAGGCCGAAAAGGCATTACGGGAAAACGAGGAACGGCTGCGGCTCTTCATCGAACACGCTCCGGCAGAACTGGCGATGTTTGATCGTGACATGCGCTACCTGAGCGCCAGTCGACGCTGGCTGAGCGACTACGGGCTCGGTGATCGTGATCTGCGCGGTGAATGTCACTATGAAGTCTTTCCGGAGATTCCCGAGGAGTGGAAAGAGGCCCATCGTCGCGGGTTGGCAGGCGAGGAACTGCGGGCGGAAGGAGACCGTTTCGAGCGGGTGGACGGCTCGGTGCAGTGGATACGGTGGGAGATTCATCCCTGGTACGACTCGTCAGACCAGGTGGGTGGAATTGTCATTTTCTCCGAAGACATCACGGAGACCAAGAAGGCAGAGGAAAGAATTTTACAGTTAAATCGGGAATTGGAGCAGCGGGTAGCCGAATCGCAGCTCATCCTCGACACGTCACCCATCGGTCTGGCCATCACCAACGATCCAGAGGGCGCCATCATTCGGGGCAACCCAGCCTTGGAAAAACTGCTCGGCGTACCGGGCGGCGGTGAACTCTCCAAAAACGCATTCAACTCGGCCAGATACCGGGTTCTGAAGGATGGCAAGGAACTTCCTCCTTCAGAATTGCCCATGCAACAGGCGGTCCGCGGTGAACCCGTTGCCGGAGAAACTCTCGACATTGTACGGGAGGATGGGACGCGTCTGAATCTGTATTGTTCCGCGGCAACGGTGCGAAATAAAGAAGGAAGGCCATGTGGCGCCGTCGGCGCCTTTATGGACATAACCGAGCGCAAAGAGCTGGAGAACGTGGTTATGAAGAGCCAGCTCGACGTGTATGCCATCCTTGACAATATCCCCTACCGTGCCTGGCTCAAAGACACGGAAGGCCGTTACGTGAAGGCGAACTGGCCATTTGCTACAGCCTGTGGCTGCGCATCGCCGAAAGAGGTCATCGGAAAAACGGACCTTGACCTCTGGCCGGCGCACATGGCCGAGGCATTCCGTGCCGACGATCAGGAAGTCATGGAGAGCGGCCAGAGAAAGTTAGTCGAGGAACACATTGTTGAGAACGGCGGGGAAAGGTGGTTCGAGACTTTCAAGGCGCCCCGCTTTGACCAGAACGGCACGGTCATCGGCACGACCGGAATCTCCAGGGACATTACCGAACGCAAGAGGGCTGCTGTAGCGTTGCAGGCGGCCCACGATGATCTGGAGCAGAAGGTTGCGGAGCGCACCTGGGAGCTTGCCACGACACTTAATGACTTGCGGAAAGAAAGTTCGGACCGCATCCAGGCCCTGGTGACGCTCCGTGAACAGGAGCAGCTTCTCATCCATCAGGGCCGTCTGGCGGCCATGGGGGAGATGATCGGCAATATCGCGCACCAGTGGCGGCAGCCGTTGAATACGCTGGGGCTCATCATACAGGGGCTCTCCATGAGTGAAGAGTCGGGGGAACTCACCAAAGAGCACCTAGACGAAAGAGTCAACAGGGCAATGCAGCTGATATTCCATATGTCGCAGACTATTGACGACTTCAGGAATTTTTTCAGGCCGGACAAGGAAAAGGTCCGGTTCGAGGTGAAGCCGGTAATCAATAACGCCCTCTCCCTTATCGGGGAGAACCTCCAGAGTCTCGGGATACAGGTTTCGTTCGACTGTTCAAGGGATCTGTCCATCAACGGGTATCCCAATGAATTCTCCCAGGCGCTCCTCAATATCCTCATGAATGCCCGTGATGTCCTTGAAGAGCGAAAGGTAGACGGACCACGCGTCATGGTAAGGATGATCGCGGAAAGCAACCGGGTGGTGGTCACCATTGCCGACAACGCCGGCGGCATTGATAAGGAGATCCTCGGGAAAGTATTCGATCCGTACTTCACATCAAAGGGACCGAGCAAGGGAACAGGGCTCGGGCTCTTCATAGCTAAAACCATCATCGAAAAAAACATGGATGGCACGCTTACCGTACGCAACACCGGGGAAGGCGCAGAATTCAGGATTGTGATCTGAAATGGAACTGTTGACGACAGCGTGCCGAAAAACCAACCGATCTTTTGAACCGCAATACGGGATAGGATCTCATCAGTGCCCAAGACAAAGAGAATGGCCATCATTTTGGGAGCGGTCGCCGTCATCATTGGCGGGATTTACGTTGCCATCAATTTGAAGGCAACAGGGCCGGTAAGGGTTGCCCGACCGCCCGAGCGCCTGATTTTCGCCGTTGCCGCGGTGCTCGATTCCGTTCCAGCTTTAGTCGCCCACCAACAGGGTTTTTTCGCCCGGGATGGGCTTGATGTTGAGATCAAATTCTATCCCGCCGGGAAGGACGCCCTGGCGGCAGTACGTCGCGGAGAGGCACATTTTGCGACAGTGGCGGACCTGCCCATTGTGTTAGCCACCCTGGAGGGGGCGGATATACAAATATTTGCCACGATCTGCAAGAGCGGCAGAGAAAACAGTATCGTGGCGAGGAAGGACAGAGGAATCACCACACCCGACCAGCTTCGGGGGAAAATCGTTGGTCTCATACCCGGAACCACCAGCGAATTCTTGCTGGACGAATTCCTCATTATGCACGGTATCCCGCGCACAGCGATTACCATTGTCGGCCTGAATCCGGGGGAGACGGTGGATGCCCTGCTTTCCGGCAGGGTTGATGCGGTCTCTACCTGGAACCAATACACCGCAAACCTGCTGAAGAACCTGGGGGATAACGGCGTCAGATTCTTCGGTGAGGAAACATACCAGATGTACTGGAATGTTGTCGCCACCAGGGATTTTGTTGCCGAACACAAGGACTCGATCAATAAATTCGTCAAGGCCCTTGACCGCGCAAACAACTACATCGCGAGTAATCCTGACGGGGCGCAGAAGGTGGCCATGGAGGCATTTCGGCTTGACCCGGCGCAGCTTAAAGAGGTCTGGAACGACTATGAGTTTGACCTTTCCCTTGACCATACCTTGCTCATGACCCTGGAAAACCAGGCGCGATGGGCGATGAAGCAGAACAAGACCACGGCCCGGGAGATGCCGAACTTTCAGAACTTCTTTTACCTGGACGCTCTGCACCGCATCAACCCCGCTGCGGTTACGGTGATGAGGTAGCCTCCTATGTCCATCCGGAAACGTCTCGCGGCCATAGCCATCCTCCCCCTCGCTGTGGCCTTGTTGTTCAGCCTTTATGTCATCCACAAGGACAGGCATCTCCGAGACCATAGAAAGGAGTTGCAGTTTGCCACTACTCTTGCTCAGGATGTTTTCGACCTGAACTTCCTGTCTGACCGCTACCTTATCTATCAGGAACGCCAGATCAAGGACCAGTGGCTCACAAAGCACGATGCCATTGGGAAACGTCTTGCAGAGAAGCGTTTTGCTGACAGGGGAAACGAACAACTGAGGGAAAAGTTGCGTCGGGTACACAGGGAAATGGGGTATATTTTCACCCTGTTGAGCAATGATCTCGACACCCGTAATGAGGTCGGCAACGCTGGGCAACCAGATGAACGGAGCGAGCGCCTTTCAGGGGTTCTCCTCATCAAGGCGCGCGAAATGTTCACCGCCGCTGTGCACCTTGCCAACAAAAAGCAGCACGAGCTTGCCTCGATACGGGAAAGATTCAACTTCAGTGTTATTGTATTGTTTATTGCGCTTGCGTCAGTTATCAGCGTCATCTCAGCTCTCAGTTCCAGAAGCATCATTGCATCCATCGCCAGATTGCGGAGCGGTACGGAAATTGTGGCTGCCGGGAACCTGGATCACCGGGTTGAGCCAGTGGCTGACGATGAACTGGGACGTCTGGCCAGAGCCTTCAACGAGATGACGGAAAGGCTTCAGTCAGCCGATGCCAACCTGCGGAATAGCGTTGCTGCGTTGCGCCTGGAGGTCGAGGAACGCAAACGTGCCGAGGAAAAAGCCCGTAGTCTGAATGATGAACTTGAAGAGACCATTGCGGCATTAGAGGAGGAAATTGCCGATCACCAGCAAACGGGAGAAGAACTCCGCGACAAGGAACGTCTCCTCATCATCCAAAGCCGTCAGGCGGCCATGGGGGAGATGATCGGCAACATCGCTCACCAATGGCGGCAGCCGCTTAACCTGTTGGGACTTATCGTCCAGGGGTTGCCGGAAAGCAGTGATCGGGGCGAGATAAACGCAGAGGACCTTAAGGTCAGTTCAAACAAAGCCATGCAGGTAATCTTTCACATGTCACAGACCATTGACGATTTCAGAAACTTCTTCAGGCCCGATAAGGAAAAGGTATCATTCAAGGTCTGCGACGCTGTCTCCAGGGCTCTATCCATCATCGAAGGAAGCTTTACCAGTTCCATGATCACGATCGAGACGCGAGCAATGGGTGACCCCGTCATCCATGGCTACCCTAACGAATTCTCCCAGGTGCTGATCAATATCCTGCTGAATGCCAGGGATGCCATCGAAGAGCGTAAAGTTGACAATCCGCGGGTGACGATCACAATAGACACGAAAGACGACAAGGCCGTCGTCATCATTGCCGATAACGCTGGCGGCATTCCGGAAGAGATCATGGACAAGATTTTCGATCCGTATTTCACCACCAGAGGGCCGGATAAGGGGACGGGGGTCGGTCTGTTCATGTCGAAAACCATCATCGAAAAGAACATGAACGGCGCGCTTGCCGCTCACAATGTCGGGAACGGCGCAGAATTCAGGATTGAGGTCTGAAATGGAACCTTTGAATTGCCCGGGCTCTCAACTGTCACTACTGTATGTGGAAGATGAACCTGAAATAAGGGAGCTGCTCAGTGGTGTACTGGTGAGGAAGTTCCCGGCCGTGGAAATCCATACCGCAGAAAACGGCATGGCCGGGCTGGAGCTGTTCAAGGAGCTCAGTCCGGATATCATCCTGACCGACATCCGCATGCCGGTCATGGACGGCATCCAGATGGCCCGCGAAATACGGGGAGTTAATTCCACTGCGAGTATTATCGTCATTTCTGCGTGCAGTGAAACAGAATACCTGCTGGAGGCCATCAAAATGGGGATCAGCAGGTATGTGCTGAAACCCATCGACCATAAAATGCTCTTTGAGGCAGTCAATGACTGTATCGCTCGAATCACCCACGAAAGGCAGTCCAAGGCACAGAACGAACTGATTCGCCGGCTGAACGATGAATTGGAACAGCGAGTGCTGGAGCGCACCGCCGAGCTCGAGGCCTCCAACCGCGAGCTTGAAGCCTTCTGCTATTCTGTTGCGCACGATCTGAGCACGCCTCTGCGCGGTATAAACGGTTTCAGCAACATCCTTCTTGAAGAGTATTCCGACAGGCTGGATGAAGCCGGGCAGAGCTACCTCGTGCGGATGGGTTCAGCAACCGTGAGGATGGGGCAACTGATTAACGACCTTCTCGAGCTCTCCCGGGTTACACGCAGAGAATTGCATCGGGAGAGGGTCGATCTTAGTCACCTCGTCCATGGTATCGTCGACGAACTACGCGAGCACGATCCTGATCGCCGGGCGGAATTCATCATAGCCGAAAACCTTGAGGACGAAGGTGACCCAATCCTCATCCGGCTCGCGCTGGAAAATCTCCTCGGCAATGCATGGAAGTATACCAGTAAGGAGCCAAGCCCGAAGATCGAATTCGGAAGCCGCACCTGCAATGGCGAAACGGTCTATTTCGTACGCGACAATGGCATCGGTTTCGACATGGCCTATGTCCATAAGCTATTCATCCCGTTTCAGAGACTGCACGGAATCGATGAGTTCGGCGGGACCGGCGTCGGTTTGGCTTCAGTACAACGGATCATCTCCAGACACGGGGGCAAGATCTGGGCTGAGGGTGAACCAAAGAAAGGCGCGACATTCTATTTCACCGTCAGATGCTCGAGTTCCGTTCACAATACGGCCAATTAGCTGGTTGAAGATTCGTTCCCTTTGGGCACCTGATCTTCAGAATCTGGTGCCCACGCATCTCAAGTGGAACCCATACCCTGCACTAGTAAGTTGCTCTTCGCCTCAATAACATAAAAAGCTCCCCTGACAGGACCAGGTGCTGTCAGGGGAGCTTTTTGAACACGAAAAAACCCGTTGAAAATCAACGGGTTTCGCATTTACTTGGTGCCGAAGGCGAGACTCGAACTCGCACGAGCAATTGCCCGCCACCCCCTCAAGATGGTGTGTCTACCAATTCCACCACTTCGGCAAGGACCAATTATTTAGCATTTTCAGTTATTGTCTGTCAATAAGTTTTTTTATCACTAACTATTTTACAGGGAGAGTTGGTGCGGGTGCAGTTTGAGGTGCTTGTTGCTGCACCGGAGTTGATTGAGCGGGCGCCTGCTGTGTTTGAACCGGTTGCGCTGTGGCTGGCGTGGCCGGTTTCTGCTGGGCAGGTGCGACGGCACCCTTTGGCATGATTGAAGAGGTTTCCGCCTTTCCAGACAGGTAGGCAAGGGTAAGTGAAGTGAGCATGAAAATGATTGCCGCACCCGTTGTGAGTTTGCTCATGAAGGTGGTGCCTCCGCCTGCACCGAATACCGACTGGCTTCCCCCTGCGCCGAATGAGGCACCCATTTCCGCTCCCTTACCCGACTGAAGCAGGACGACTGCGATAAGGGCGATGCATACAAGGATATGTAGAATCGTGAGTAAAATTGTCATGGGCCATGTTCTCCAGAAAATATTAGCAACCTGGAATAAGTAGCACATCAGCCGGAAATTGCCAAGAGGGAATTGTCCGTTGGCTACGCTCCGTAGTTGACGATGGCACTAAATGAGTCAGCCTTGAGGCTCGCACCCCCAACCAAAGCTCCATCGATATCGGACTGGGCCATGAGTCCCTTTATGTTTTCGGGTTTCACGCTTCCTCCGTAGAGTATGCGTATGGCATCGGCAGTGGGGTGATCGTAGAGTTCAGCCACGACACCCCGGATAAAGGCGTGAGCCTCCTGGGCCTGATCTTCGGTGGCGGTCTTGCCGGTTCCGATAGCCCAGACCGGTTCGTAAGCGATGGCGATCCTGGCCAGATTTTCCTTCGTGAGACCGGTCAATCCGTCACGAACCTGGGTCCTGAGCACATCGAAAGTCTTGTCAGCTTCCCGTTCAGCGAGCGTTTCGCCAATGCAAAAGAGGACGGTGAGCCCCGCTGCCAGGGCAGCCTTGCTCTTGCGGTTGACGGTTTCATTTGTTTCGCCGAAATATTGCCGCCGCTCCGAGTGGCCGATGATCACATGGCTGCACCCGGCGTCGATGAGCATACCGGGGGATATTTCACCGGTGAAGGCACCTTCCTCTTCCCAGAAACAGTCTTGTGCTGCGAGCTTGATAGTGGATCCGGCTATTGCTCGCTTTACGGTGGCAAGCACCGTAAAAACCGGTGCGACAATAATCTCGACTCCGCCGACCGACTTGACAAGCGGGGCAAGGTTCATGACGAGGTCGACTGCCTCGCTGCTTTTTTTGAAGAGTTTCCAGTTTCCCGCAATGATCGGTGTTCTCATGGGTTCACTCCGTTCAAGTTACTTGCCGTTTTCTTCCAGAACCTTGATCCCGGGAAGATGCTTCCCTTCCAAGAGCTCCAGGAAAGCGCCGCC
>CAJPFF010000194.1 GCA_905339345.1 Geobacteraceae bacterium
CTGGAGCGAAGGAAGCAGAAGGCCATAATCGCCGCGAAGACGACTCCGCCGGCCCCGTAGACCATGCCAGCCCGCCAGGGTGAGGACCGGGCGAGGCGCAGAAGCGAGCCGGCTCCGTTCCCGGTGCCTGCCGAGGGTGAGGCATCGAGCACCGTGAGCCTGAATTCCCCGGCCGGGGGGGACATCGACCCCGCGCGTTCGGCATGGGAGGCTTCCCGCCCTCCGCCCGGTTTTTCACCCCTGCGGCTCATCCCCCTGAGCAGGGCACGGCGGTAGAGGCGGAGCAGAAGGTACGAGAGGGGGAGCGCCAGGACGGCCCCGGCGCTCAGGATGAACGGCAGCTGTCCGGTCAGGGCGAGTGTGGTGGGGTCGGTGGTTGGCATGGCCGGCTCCTCGGGGTGCGTGCTGGTCTAGTATTTTCATTAAGTATAGACCAGCTTGGCGCTGCATCAAGGAAACGGGTTGAAATTGCTGGGCTCGACACTCCATTCATCAGTTTGGTCGACTTATTATCATTAAGGCTTCAGTAAACGTCGGCAATATTTACTAGAACAGTCGGCAATATTTACGGTTTACGCCCTCTGTAATCCAAAGCGGACGGCAAATCAGCACATTAACGCTTGGAACGCACATTGCAGTAATTTCAGGCAATTGCATAAGGATTTGCTATGGATGGCGCTCTCCCTGCCGGTAATCCCTTATACGTTCCCGGTCGTTCCTTATGCTGCAGATGCTGAGCCTTTGTAAAGGCTTCATGACCCACCTACAGTCTCCCCGTGTAATTTCTTTTTTCCGCCATCATCTAACCCATTCCCGTTCAAGTTCTTCTGACCCCGAATATGATCGATCTTTGGTGTGAGGAGTAATTTGCTACTCAACAAGGAGGTGGAACAGAGAACAGGGATACTCCCTGCTCTCGTACAGCGGCCTTACCCAGGCCGGACTGGTCGAGCGATATCGACCGAAACTTAACTGAAGGAGGTAAGGAGATGAAAGGAAAAGACCGAAGAACCTTGTTGGTCCTCATCGGCGTGCTGGTAACTCACCTTTTCGCGCTCGGTGTCTCTCGGGCTTCAGCCCAGAACAGCCCGACGGTGCGCGACCCGAGCCTGGCGGTGAGGACCGTCGTGACCGGCCTCACTACGCCGGTCAGCATGGCGTTCCTTGACCCTGACGACTTCATGGTCCTCGAGAAGAACACCGGCAAGGTCCAGCGGATCAAAGGGGGCGCACTCCACTCCACCGTGCTCGATCTCGCCGTCAACTTCGCGTCGGAGCGGGGGCTTCTCGGGATCGCCCTCCACCCCGACTTCCCCGAGAACCCCGGCGTCTACCTCTACTGGACCGAGAGCACCACCGGCGCTGATTCCGGCAATCTCGCCGAGGTCCCCCTCCTTGGCAACCGGGTCGACCGCTATGTCTGGGATGGCTCCCTACTCACCTTCGAGAAGAACATCATCATGCTGCGAGCGTTCCAGGAGGATGCGGGGCAGCCGCTCCGGGGGAACCACGACGGCGGCGTCCTCCGGTTCGAGAAGCGGAAAGCGAAGCTTCGTGACCTGATAAAGGGAGCGCTCTTCCACAAGGACGATGGTGACGATGACCGCGCCAGGCTCTTCATCATTATCGGCGACAACGGCCGGCGCGGCCAATTGCAGAACCTTCCCGACGGCCCCTTCGGCCCGGGGATTGACGATGACCAGTTCGGCGGCCCCGAGCCCGACAACGCCCACCTCACCGGTGTCATCCTGCGGATCAACGACGACGGCACCACCCCCGAGGACAATCCGTTCTTCAAGGCCGGCGCTGCCATGGGCGGCGAGGCGGGGGCGAACATCCAGAAGATCTACGCCTACGGCGTCCGGAACAGCTTCGGCATGGCGGTCGATCCTCTTACGGGAGAGCTCTGGACCCAGGAGAACAGCGACGACGCCTTCGACGAGATCAACAGGGTGGAACCGGGGATGAACGGGGGATGGATCCAAATCATGGGGCCGGTCGCCCGCATCGCTCAGTTTAAGTCGATCGAGGTGAACGAGTTTGGCGGCGCCCTGCAGCAACTGCGCTGGCCTCCCACCCAGATCGCCGACACCCCCGACGAGGCCCTGGCGCGCCTCTTCGTCCTTCCCGGCTCCCACTACAGCGATCCTGAGTTCAGCTGGAAGTACGCGGTCGCCCCGGCAGGGATCGGGTTCATGAGCTCCTGGGGGCTTGGTCCCAAGTACATCGGCGACCTCTTCGTGGGTGCCGCCCGAACAAACCTGGCTGACGGCTACCTCTTCCGCTTCAAGATGACCGGCAACCGGAAAAAACTTGTCATGAACGACCCGCGCCTTCACGACCGGGTCGCCGACAACCTCGGCAAGTTCGATATCACCGAGAGCGAAAGCCTCGTATTCGGAGAGAAATTCGGCATCGGCACCGACATCCAGACCGGCCCCAACGGCAATCTCTTCGTGGTCTCTCTCTCCAATGGGGCGGTTTACGAGATCTTCAAGCGGAAGTGGAGTGAGAAAGAGGGGAGAATCAAATGAACATGCGCACTATATCAATCAGCCTTTGCGCCGTGGCAATCACCCTGCTCATGGTAGTTTCGGGTGTTGCAACCGCCCAGACAACATCTCCGGCCCAGCCGAATATGTACGAATTTACCGCAAAGCGCGTGAAGATAACCTATTCGACCACCAGCTTCACGGGCGAGCCCCGCTTGAGCTATCAGGACCGTACGCGCAATCTCCAGTTCAAGGGGGACGAGATCCGCGTGACCTCCACCGAGATCGGCCAGCTTGTCACCGTGACCCTTGAGCAGGTGCCCGATCTGCAGACCATCACGCTGACGCTGCTCATCCCGGCCATCAATATGGAGGGTGACGTCGTCACGTTCAAAACCGAGGCGATCACGACCACGCACCGTACCAGCATCGGCGGACCCGCATTGGTCAAGGGGGTGCTCCAGTCCTACAACACCCGGACCTTGCAGGGGGAGGCCAAGCTGGTCGCTTTCTTCAAGGCCGAGTAGGGGAGTGGAGGAAGTCATGCTCTCGCCGACCTGCCGCGCTGCGCAGGTCGGCGTTCCCGAACAATGCCTCTACCAGTCGTATGTCATTGACCGGCTGTCGTGTTCGTCACAGGCGCCGACTGTCGAATAGCAGTTCCCCTCGTCGTAGTTGAACGGTGAGGACGCCTTTCTGAAACCTTTGAGAGCCTGTGCCTTCGTTCCGTTTGACTGGATAGTTGCGTAGGGGGCCGGATCGGTGTCATAGCCGATCAGCCGGCTGTAGCGGTATCCGTGGGGAACCTCCACGTGGCAGGAGACGCAGGGGATTCCATTGTGGCGTATCCCGCCGATGGTGTACGAGCCCTCAAGGTGGTCGCCATCGTCATGGACATTGTTTTTCCACGTTCCGCCCGAATAGATGGGGTGGCAGTTGACGCAGAAGAGATCGGTCGACCAGCTGTTGGTGTTGCCTCTGACATCGTTGAGGGTCCAGAGCCGGCCGTTTCTGTTGTAGGGCCAGTAGGTGCGCGGTCCCTTGAGGAGAAACTTTGTCGCTCCCGTGCTTCCGGAGGGGGGCGCTGCGTGGCAGTCCGAGCACTTCATCGTCTGGGTTCCCACGTTGGTCCAGGCAAGGGTCATCTGGTTCGACCGGAGCGCCTTGGGGGCATAGGAGCCGGTCTGGGAATTGAGGGGCACCTGGATGGGGTGTGCCGACCGGTTGTTGGGGTTGAACTCCATGGCCTGGTCGGTGAGTTTGATGCCGGAGCGGCTCACGACGGGGCTGACACCCGTCGGCGCTGATCCGAATGCATTGTACGAATGGCATTTGTAGCAGACCTGATACTGATTCATGGCGGGGTTCACGAGGGAGAAGGTCATGATCTGGGTCCAGAGCGGGGCGGTTCCCGGCGTAACGCCGGACTGGGTCTGCCAGTTGGCGATGTAAAAGCCGTGCTTGTCATAATGGACCGAGGTCGAATGGCAGTCGGTGCAATCCCTGAAGGGGGCGAAAACATAGGTGTTGCTGACGGGATCGAGCACCATCTTGTGACAGTCCAGGCAATCGAGCCCTTTCGTGGCGATGAGGTTGTGGTGACGCTCGACGTTGTTGCCGCTTGTGTGGCAGACACGGCAGTCAGCAACGGTGAGGGCGAGGGCGGTGGGTGTGGCGGTGCCGGTCTCGAGGGCAATGGACAAAACGGCCACCCCCGCTCCCAGGAGAAGAAAACAGACCCCCTGGTACATCCGTTTCAATAATCGGCGAGCTTTCATGGCGATCTCCTTCCATGGAGGTTGAGAGCTGACCCGCACAAAAAAGTCAATGCCGATCAAGCTCAATCTTTGTATCGCGTTGCCGTCGCAGAAGTCGAGGAGGTATATTCGTGGGTTTACTGGAACAGGAAGGGGGGCAGGGGCGGCAGGTGCCTTCCGGAGCCCAGATGAACATATTGAGAAAATTTTAACGCCAAAAATTGGTTGTGCAACCAAAAAAAGCTAACGGAAGTGGAAGATGTGCCGATAAGATGTGGGAAGTGAGCGGCACCTGTGGAAAAGACCGGCTCGGAGGGGGTAAACGTATCGCTAAGTGGTTAACCTGCTGATAGTTTCGAAACGCAATCAGTTTTGAACCAAAGATAAACGACAATACTAAACCATCCGCGAGGGTGGGACGGAAAGCCTACAGGGTCTCCAGGAGACAGCCGGGTCGCCGAAATATCGTACCGATATTCCGACCCGGCTTTTTTTGTGCCGAGCCGGACGAAGGAGCGGTTTTCATGCCGCGTAAGGGATTCGGAAGATATTAGTATCTTCCGAGTCCCTACAATCGAAAGGGGAGGAAGGACGATGAAGAGAGGATGGGAAAGGTTTGTTTGTTCGTTGCTGATGGTTGTGCTCGTTTCAGGGTACGGTTATGCCGAGGTGAAGTCGGGTTCGAACGCCACACCGCCCCCCTACAGGGAGGGGGAGCTGATCGTCAAGTACAGGGACCATGTTTCCGAGGCGAGGAGGATGGCAGGCCACAGCAGGCACGGCTCCAAGAGAAAAAAGGAATTCCGTGACCTGCACATGGAGCAGGTGAAGATCAGGCCGGGCCTGAGCGTGGAGAAAGCAATCAGGGAGTTCGAGGCAGACGGCGACGTGGAGTATGCGGAACCGAACTACGTGCTGAAGGCCACCAACGTCCCTACCGACCCGAAGTTTTACAGTACCTGGGGATTGACGAAGATCAACGCCCCGGCGGCCTGGGACAATACCACGGGGAGTGCCGGCGTTGTGGTGGCGGTGATCGACAGCGGCATCGACTACAATCATCCGGACCTCAAGGCCAACATGTGGGTCAACCAGTCGGAACTGACCGGCCGGCCGGGCGTCGATGACGACGGAAACGGCGCCGTGGACGACATCTACGGCTACAACGCCGTGAGCAACAGCGGCAACCCCATGGACGACAACGGGCACGGGACCCACGTGGCCGGCACCATAGGGGGGGTCGGCAACAACGGTATCGGCGTGGCGGGGGTGAACTGGAGCGTCAGGATCATGGCCTGCAAGTTCCTGGCGGCAAGCGGTTCGGGCTACACCTCCGACGCCATCGAATGCCTCCAGTACATCAAGAAGATGAAGTCCCGCGGGGTGAACATCGTCGCCACCAACAACAGCTGGGGCGGCGCCGGCTATTCCAGGGCGCTCTCCGACGCCATCAACGCCCAGCGTGACATCCTCTTCATCGCCGCCGCTGGAAACGCCGCCTCCAACAACGACACGACAGCGACCTATCCCGCCGGCTACAACCTGCCGAACGTCATTCCCGTGGCCGCCACCACCTCGTCGGATGGCCTCGCCTCCTTTTCCAATTACGGCCGCAGAAGTGTGCTGGTGGGGGCACCGGGGTACTCCATTCTCAGCACCTATCCGAACAACCGGTATGTCTCCATGTCCGGCACCTCCATGGCTACTCCCCACGTTGCCGGCCTGGCCGCTCTCATCAAGGCCAAGTATCCGACCCAGGACTGGCGGGGGATCAGAAACCTCATCCTTTCCGGCGGCGACCGGCCTGTGTCCCTATCCGCCAAGACCGTCACCGGCAGGCGCATCAATGCGTTCGGCTCGCTGACCTGTGCCGACAGCCGCGTCTTTTCCGCCCTGAAATATCCGTCCATCATCCAGCCGGGGGTGGCCACGACGCTTTCCGCCCTGAGCATCAACTGTGCAAACCCTGCGGGGCCCGTGACGGTTTCCCTCAGCGGCGGGGAGGTCATGACCATGCGCGACGACGGCGTATCCCCCGATCTTGCCGCCGGCGACGGGGTATTCACCGTTTCGTGGATTCCCGTCCGCGCGGCCGAGACGTTTTACTTTTCATCACCCGTCGGCGCTGAAACAGTAACCGTCGGCAAGTAACCGGCAACTCGGTGGTGCCGCCCGGCGGCGCCACCATACTGCTGCCAACTGCGCCGCTTGCCGGTTCCGGAGCGGGGTTATTTCTGTTTTGGCGTCTCCTCGGCCTTGACCGGTCTCCAGCTCTTGTCGGGATCAAACAGTTCCATGGCCTCGGCCAGGCGCCGGGTATTCCTGCCGAGATTTTTCTCGTACACGGTTCCCGCCTGATTCACCATGAAGGTCATGACCCCCGAATTGCCATATTCGGCAGGGTAGGCAACGAGCGCAAAGCCGAGGATCATCTTGTCTTTGACCACGTACTGGTATGCCCCTCCCACCGCATGTTTCCCCTGACCCTTGAGAATTTTGAAATAGTAGCCATGAAAGGGGGAAAGGTTGCCGTACCCTTCAGTTGCCGCCCGCGCCATCAGCGGTCCGAGGGGGCTCGGCGGTTCGCCTTCTTTCGTTTCCCAGTACAGGCCGTCCTGTTCGCCTTCGGAGCTTATGAGCCGTTGGGCGAATTCGACTTTTCCGCCGCCCCGGCAATCCTTGCCCGCGTATTCCAGCTGTGCATCCACATAGGCGTTGATCACATCGATGACATGGAGTTCATTCCTGCCAATTCTCCGTTTCAGGATCTCCTTTTTCCCCTTCCCGATGTCAAAGCCCCACTTTCCCCCTTTTTTCACGACCGGGATAGGCATGGCCCAGCTGTCGGGGCCCACATGGAGGACCGTGGTCGTGGCGGACTTTCGCTCGAGGCTGTTCATCCGGTCATATGCCGCGAGGAATTGTTCGCGATCGGTCCTGTCGGCAACCTCATCGCCGGACGATATCAGTTCCCTGCTGCCGGGGCCCAGGATGAGCGTCAATTCTTTCTCGTTACCTTCTCTAACGGCCGCTACCAGGGCTTTCACCGCGTCGTCGGGCGATGAGAAGCTCTTCTGCCGCGTCGCCGCCGCAAAAGATGGCGGGGATGCCACTGAAAGGATCATGGCAACGGCCAGGACCCAGGCCGAGATCAGCCAACCCTTGCCACCTATGTGATGCGATGCGCTTAGTCTCATGTCGCCTCCCTGTGCGTGCAGCAGTGCCATAAACCAAAATAGCCCTTATCGACGGGTTCCCCCGCCTCGCGAACCGCCTCCCGGCTGCCTCATCCC
>CAJPFF010000195.1 GCA_905339345.1 Geobacteraceae bacterium
ATCGATACCGAGTGCTGGGGTGACCAGGGGGCCCGCCGGGTCATGTGTCCCATCTGCGGCTGGACCAAATCCGAAGAACATTCGTCGGGCGATGCTCCGGCCGCCATCACCACGCGGAGCGTCAAGCGGGGCCATGGTGCCTACCGCCTGATCCCCCCCGGCGGGTTCTCTGGCTACAATGCCTTCCACGAACCGCCGACCCCGGAGGTGGTGAGACACATCCAGGCACTCCTGGACCGTGGATGGAAAGGGTACCTCACCATCTGGGACGAGGAGCGGGGCAAGGCGCGGCTCGTTGCGGGGCATCCGCTGCAGCGCTACGAGATTCCCGACGATGAAGGGAGTGCGTCGTGACGGAGGCCATCACCATCATCGGCGGGGGGCTCGCCGGGTGCGAGGCGGCCTGGCAGGCGGCGAAGCGCGGGGTGCGGGTCATACTCCACGAGATGAAACCCCACGGCTACTCGCCGGCTCACCAGATGCCGGGGCTCGCGGAGCTCGTCTGCTCCAACTCGCTCCGGGGAGAATCCCTGGAGAATGCCGTGGGACTCCTCAAGGAGGAGCTGCGGCGGGCCGGCTCCCTCCTCATGGCGGCTGCCGACGCCACCCGGGTGCCTGCCGGCGGAGCCCTGGCGGTGGACCGGGAAATCTTCTCCGCCTGGGTCACCGAGCGGATCGAGAACCATCCCCTCATCGACCTTGTGCGGGGTGAGGTGGCGGATATCCCTCCCGAGGGGATCGTGGTTGTTGCCTCGGGCCCCCTCACGAGCGACGGGCTGGCCGAAAGGATCAGGGCGCTCACGGGGCCGAACCTCTATTTCTACGACGCGATTGCGCCCATCGTGACCGCCGAATCCCTCGACATGACCAGGGTCTTCCGGGCCTCCCGCTACGGCAAGGGGGACGGCGACGACTACCTCAACTGTCCCCTGGGTCTGGAAGAGTATGAGCGATTCGTGGACGAGATCCTTGCCGCCGAAAAGGTTGCTGCCAGGGATTTCGAAAAGGTGGTACACTTTGAGGGGTGCATGCCGGTGGAGGAAATGGCCGAAAGGGGTCGTGAAACGCTCCGCTTCGGCCCCCTGAAGCCGGTGGGGCTTGCGGACCCCCGCACCGGGGAGGAGCCCCACGCCGTGGTGCAGCTGCGGGCCGAGAACCGGGAAGGGACCATGTACAATTTGGTCGGCTTCCAGACCAAGCTTACGTATCCTGAGCAGCGGCGAATCTTCCGGATGATCCCCGGTCTGGAAAACGCCGAGTTTGTCCGTCTCGGCTCCATGCACCGCAACACCTTTATCAACGCGCCGGCCCTTCTTGCTCCTACGTTTCAGCTGAAAGGGGACTCCCGCATCCTCTTTGCCGGTCAGATCACCGGGGTCGAGGGGTACGTGGAGTCGGCAGGGAGCGGTTTCCTGGCCGGCATCAACGCTGCCCGGCTCGTCCGGGGGAATGAGCCGGTGGTGCCGCCGCCGGCAACGGCCCTCGGCGCCCTGGTGACGCACATCACCAATGCGGATGTGAAGCACTTCCAGCCCATGAACGTCAACTACGGGCTTTTTCCCCCCCTTGAGGGGAAGGTGAAAAAGAAGGAGCGGCGCGGCAGACTTGCGGAACGGGCACTGGCTGAGCTGGACCGCTGGATCGGAATATTGTAGGGGCGAACCTTGTGTTCGCCTTTGAATTGACGTAACACCATTGTAGGGGCGCGGTTCCCGCGCCCGGGCGGGGAGACCCCGCCCCTACGGGAGACCCAATGAACGAAAAGGAAAAACAGGAAATATCCCTCATTGGCAGGCTCATCTCCATGGAGACGCTGCTGATTCTCATGGGGATTGTCTCCCTCGGCTACGGGATCGTGAATGCCCAGGTCATGAGCGTCTTCTGGGGGGTGATGATTCTGGTGGGAGCCGTGGTCCTCTACTTCGTCAGGAAGAAGGACTGGAAGAAGCACTGGGAGGAGATGGAGGGGGCGAAGCGCCGCTACGAGGAGCGGATGAAGGCCCAGGATCAGAAGGAGAATGATGATGCAGGAAAGCAGTAGGATCGTCCTGGCGTCGGCATCGCCGCGGCGGCTGGAGCTTCTGGCCTCGGCCGGCGTCGAGTTCGACGTCTTCGCCAGCGATATCCCCGAGGAGCCCATACCGGGCGAGGGCCCGGCCGACTTCTCCGTGCGCCTGGCAAAGGACAAGGCCGTGGCCACCGCTGCCCGGGTTGAGGGGCGCTGGTTCATCGGCGCCGACACCATCGTGGTCTGCGCCGGCGAGATCATGGGGAAACCCGTGGACGAGACCGACGCCACGCGGATGCTGAAAAAGCTCTCCGGCGTGCCCCATGAGGTAATCACCGGCTACGCCATCTACGACAAGGAGCGTGACGGTCTTCTCTGCAAGGCGGTGGTGACCAAGGTCTTTTTCAAGGGGCTGCGGGACGATGAAATCAGCGCCTATGTGGCCACCGGCTGCCCCATGGACAAGGCCGGCGCCTACGCCATCCAGGGGGGGGCTGCGTACATGGTGGAGCGTATCGACGGCTCCTACACGAACGTCGTAGGGCTTCCGCTTTGCGAGGTGGTGGAAGATCTCCGTAAACTGGGGGCTCTGTAGGACGCCATGTCAATCGCCACGAACCTGACCCATCTCCATGAACGGATAGCCATCGCGACCCGGCGGGCCGGACGCGACCCGGCGTCGGTACGGCTTGTGGCGGTCTCCAAGACCAAACCGGCCGAGGCGGTGGAGGAAGCGGCCCGGGCGGGGCAGCGGCTGTTCGGCGAGAACTACGTGCAGGAGTTCATTGCCAAGGCTCAAGAGGTGCGGGAGCCGGTGGAGTGGCACTTTATCGGGGCGTTGCAGAGCAACAAGGTGCGGCAGATCGCCGGACTCGTAACCCTCATCCACTCGGTGGACCGCCTCTCCCTGGCCCAGGAGATCGAGCGCCAGTGGGCGAAGCTCAACGCCATCTGCGATATCCTCATCCAGGTGAACATCGCCGGCGAGGCGACCAAGTCGGGCACCACCGCCGAGGAACTCCTGACCCTCATTAGGGAGGTGGCGCTCCTTCCGCACTTGCGGGTTCGGGGGCTCATGACCATGCCCCCCTTCTTCGACGATCCCGAGGGGGCTCGCCCCTATTTCCGGGAGCTGAAGCGGCTCGTCGGCATCGTCGCTGCCGAGAGCATTCCCGGTGTCTCCATGGACGAGCTTTCCATGGGTATGTCGGGGGATTTCGAAGCGGCCATCGAGGAGGGGGCCACGCTGGTTCGCATCGGCACTTCCCTCTTTGGCGAACGGGAATACCACCGGTAGGCACCACTCTTTCCGAAATTCCTCTCCCGAGATAAAACCTTGGCAATTTTCTTGCTGTAACGTTCCCCTGAATGATTGAACCCGGAGGTCTTTTCACTGTATGAAATTCCGTGCTGTCTTCGCCTTTCTTGTCTTTATGCTTCTTCCCGCCATCGTCTCCGCGAGTCACCCGCCCCAGGGATTCAACGTCCCGATCCTTCTCTACCACCGCTTTGGTCCCACCGTTGCCGACAGCATGACCATCAAGACATCGGTCTTCGAGGAGCACCTGAAGTATCTCAGGGATAACGGCTACAAGGTGATCCCCCTTCGTCAGGTGGTCGATTTCTATCTGAGGAAGGGGCCGCCGCCGCCACCGAAATCGGTGGTCATCGTAGAGGATGACGCCCACAAGTCGGTCTATACCGATATGCTCCCCCTGGCCAAAAAGTACCGGGTGCCGGTGACGGTATTCATCTACCCTTCGGCTGTCTCCAACGCGAAATACGCCATGACGTGGGACCAGCTCCGGGAGCTGAAAAAGACGGGGCTTTTCGATTTCCAGTCCCACACCTTCTGGCATCCCAATTTCAGGAAGGAGCGGAAAAAGCTGAATCCGGTTGAGTACGACAAGCTGGTGGAGTCGCAACTGCGGAAATCGCGGGAAAGGATAGAGAAGGAACTGGGGGGGAGCGTGGAGATGCTTGCCTGGCCCTTCGGTATCTACAGCGACGATCTCCTCCGCCGGGCTGGTTCCCTGGGGTACCGGGTCACCTTCACCGTTGAACCCCGTCACGCGACCCCGGCCGACCGCGTCATGGCGCTCCCCCGCTATCTGATGAGCAATGGCGACCAGGGGAAGGCATTCGCGCAGATTCTGGAGGGGCGTGGGGGTAAGAGGAATGCCGTCTACTGATCCACCGAAGAAGCATCCCTGCCCTGACTGCCGGTTCTGCCAGTGGTGCGGAGATGATCGCTGTTCCCTCTGTCTGCGGGGGCGAAAGCGGGGGGAAAAGCTCTCCCTGGCGGAGCAGATCGAGCTCTTCGAGAAGGTGAACCGGGGAGAGGGGCAAGAAACTTGAATTGCTGAAGACGCTACTTCTTCCCCAGTTCCGCCGAGCGAACGGTGGCCGCGTCCACGGCGGCCATGACGGCGCCCCGGAAAGAATCCCGCTCCAGGGAGGCGACGCCGGCGATGGTGGTGCCGCCGGGTGAGGTGACCTTCTCCTTGAGCACCCCCGGGTGGTCGCCGGTTTCAAGGAGGAGCTTCGCGGACCCAAACACTGTCTGGGCCGCCAATTGCGTGGCCACGTCGCGGGGAAGGCCGTTCTTTACGCCGGCATCGGAGAGTGCCTCAATGAACATGAACACGTAGGCCGGGCCGCTGCCGGAGACGCCGGTTACCGCATCCATGAGCTTTTCGTCCACCACGCAGGTGGTCCCCACCAAGTCGAAGATTCCCCGTGCAAAGAACAGATCGTCGTCGGTGGCGTTCTTTCCCCGGCAGAGGGCCGATGCCCCGGCAAGAACCAGGGCCGGGGTGTTCGGCATGACCCGGATCACCCGGGAGGAGCCGCCGCAGGCTTCCTCGATGCCGCCGATGGAAATCCCCGCCATGATGGAAATGAGAAGCTTTCCGTCGAAGCCGCCTGCCCCTAGGGCCGTGGCCATACCCCGAAAGACCTGGGGCTTCACGGCAATGATCAGGGCGTCGGCCCCGGCAGCCGCTTCGCCGTTGTCGGTGTGGACATCGATGCCGTAGGTGCCCCGCAGAAATTCCCGCCGCTCGGCCACGGGTTCCGCCACCACCAATTCCGCCGCCGTTACCCCGCCGGCCAGAAGTCCCTTGATGATAGCCTCCGCCATGTTCCCGCCGCCGATGAATCCGAGTTTTCGCCCATGCAGCATTCCTGTCCCTCCTTGAAAAAGTATAGTCCCTCCTACGGCATACGCCTGAAAAAGTCAAGCCGGTGATCTGCTTCCCTTGCCAGGATGATACGGCTTTATCAATATTTTCGGGGCCGCTAATAAATCGTTGACACCCTGTTTTCTTTATATTATATACCACCCCTTGTGTGCGTCTGATTAAACCAAAAGTTTAGAAATGCTAAACCCTCTGCTTGACAGAAAGTTTAGAAATGCTAAACAGCAAGTATAGGCAAAATGATTAGCTTTTTGGGACGAGGAGAATCGGCGTGAAGATCGGCGAGCGGTTGAAGCGGCTCAGGATGATCAACTCCCTCACCCAGGAGGAGCTTGCGAACCGGGCCGACCTGACCAAGGGGTACATCTCCCAGTTGGAGAACGACGCTACGTCACCCTCTATCGCCACCCTGAAGGACATCCTCGACGTCTTCGGCGTGAGCATGCAGGAGTTTTTCGGTGACCCCATCGGCGAGGATGTGGTTTACGGCAAGGATTCCCGGGTTCAGCCCTCGGCTGACGACGCCGCCGTCACGGTGGAGCTCCTCGTTCCCGGCGCCCAGAATCGGGAGATGGACCCTGCCCTCGTGACGCTGGCCCCCGGCGAGGAGATGGACGAGCAGAATTTTCACGAGGGGGAGGAGTTCGGCTTTGTCCTCCTGGGCAAGATCCAGCTTCGGCTGGACGACAAGGTCTATACGGTGAAAAAGGATGAGTGCTTCTACTTCACCTCGGACAAGCGGCACACGGTGAAGAATATCGGCAAGGGACCGGCGAAGATCCTGTGGGTTGTTACGCCCCCCACGTTTGATTACTGATAACGGGAATCGAAGGAGACCAACCAATGAGCAAGGTACTGATAATCGGAGCAGGTGGCGTCGGCCAGGTCGTTACCCACAAGTGCGCCCAGCGCAGGGACATCTTCAGCGGGATCACCCTGGCCTCCCGGACCAAGGCCAAGTGCGACGCCATCGCCGCCCAGCTGAATAACAGCATCAATACGGCCCAGGTGAATGCCGACAACGTTCCCGAGCTGGTGGCGCTCATCAAAAAGGAGCAGCCGAAGCTCGTCATCAACGTGGCCCTGCCGTACCAGGACCTGACCATCATGGACGCATGCCTGGAGACGGGGGTCGATTATCTCGACACCGCCAACTACGAGCCCCGGGACACGGCCAAGTTCGAGTACAGCTGGCAGTGGGCCTACCAGGACCGCTTCAAGGGTGCGGGGCTCATGGCGCTTCTTGGTTCAGGCTTCGATCCCGGAGTGACCAATGTCTATACCGCCCTGGCCGCCAAGAAGTACCTGGACGAGGTGCAGGAGATCGACATCATCGACGCCAACGCCGGAAGCCACGGCCAGCCCTTCGCCACCAACTTCAACCCGGAGATCAACATCCGCGAGGTGACCGCCCCGTGCCGCCACTGGGAGAACGGCCAGTGGGTGGAAACCGGCGCCCTGGCCACGAAGCGGAGTTTTGACTTCCCTGACGGCATCGGCCCCATGAACATCTACCGGATGTACCATGAGGAGATGGAATCCATCGTCAAACACATCCCGACCATCAAGAAGGCCCAGTTCTGGATGACCTTCTCCGACAACTACCTGAAGCACCTGGAGGTGCTGCAGAACGTGGGGATGACCCGCATCGACGAGGTGGAGTACAATGGTCAGAAGATCGTGCCGCTCCAGTTCCTGAAGGCCGTCCTCCCCGACCCCGGCAGCCTGGGACCGCTCACCAAGGGAAAGACCTGTATAGGTGTGGTGGCCCGCGGCCTCAAGGACGGAAAGCGTCGCCAAGTCTACATCTACAATATCTGCGACCACGAGGCCTGCTACAAGGAGGTCGGTTCCCAGGCCATCAGCTACACTACCGGCGTTCCGGCGGTGGTGGGGGGCATCATGATGCTGACCGGGAAGTGGCGCGGCGAAGGGGTCTTCAATATGGAGCAGTTCGATCCCGAGCCCTTCCTGGAAGTGCTTGGCCCCATGGGACTGCCTACGGTTGTCGTCGACGGCGGCGAGTGGCCGGAGCTGTGAGGCCTGCACCCTTTCGTCGTGAAGCAGCAGATTGTATCGTCTAAGGTAGAGCGGGAATGATCAAGAATAAAAAGCTTCCGGACGACATTCTCAGCCGCATCGACCCGCTGGGAGCTTTCCTCGCTCGGGACGAGAGGGTGATCTTCGCCTATCTCTTCGGAGGCTTGGCAAAAGGGGCGCCGAAACCCCTTTCCGACGTGGATATTGCCGTATATCTGGCTCCAGGGATGACAGGGGGAGACACAAAGGCCGAGTTGTCCGGTTTCCTGTCGGACATTCTCGGTACGGATGAGTTCGATCTGGTGGTCCTGAATACTGCGCCGTTGAGTCTCGTCGGAAGAATCCTCGGCACCCGGCGGGTGATTACGGACAAGCAGCCGTATCTCCGTCACGCCTTCGAGTCTCGCATCATGCGGGAGTTTTTTGATTTCAGACGCAAAGAACAGGAAATCCTCTTCAGGAGGTTTGCGTAATGGTGGATGTGGCGCTTGTCCTGCGCAAACTGGCGTCGCTGGAGGATTACCGGAAGCAGAT
>CAJPFF010000196.1 GCA_905339345.1 Geobacteraceae bacterium
GACCGCGTAGACGTGCATGCTCGGTATGCCGAGGAGCTTGGCGAGCCAGTTCACACCGAGAAAGGTCATGAGCATGCAGACGAAGCCGAGTATGTTGAAGACGGAGGCGGGCGTGCCCCTCATCGACGGGATGGCTTTCGAATGTAGGTAGAGGGTGAAGACCGTCCATGTTATGAGCGACCATGTCTCCTTCGGGTCCCAGCTCCAGTACCTGCCCCAGGCTACGTTGGCCCACGCGGCCCCAGAGAATATGGCGAAGGTGAGGAGGGGAAAGCCGAAGAGCACGAGACGGAGGGCCGTACCGTGGAAGTCCTCGAGCATGTCAGCGCGGAAGCCGTACTGTCCGTCGCCTGATTTGAGCAATGGCTTTACCGCGAGATAGCTTATCTCGACGGCCGCGCTCACTATGAAGACGGCGTATGAGAAAAAGGCAAGTACGACGTGCCACTCGAACCACCAGCTCTGCAAAGGCGGTGAGAGCGGCTCTATGGCCGAGGACCTCGACAGGAGGGCGTACATGCATGCACCGAAGGCGAGGGCGGCCACAAGGGTGCCCGGCAGGTAAATCCCCTTCCAGCGTCTCGACACGAAAAGATAGGTGAGGACGGCCGAGCAGGCGAAAAAGGATAGGGACTCGTAAAGGGTCTGGAAAGGGGCCCTGCCGGTCTCAAAAGTGCGGAGTGTTATGAGCCCCACATGGATGACCGCACCGACCCACAGGAGCGTGTTGGCCGGCTTCCCGGCGGACTCTCCCCTTGAAAAGACGTGAAACAGGTGTAAAATCAGTGAAAAGGCATAAAAGGCGGCGACGAGCCAGAAAAGCCTCAGCTCGGCCATCAGCAGAAAGGAATCCCTCGAAAGGATTGAATCCAGGGGCATTTCGGAAATTTATCACGTTTACGATTGGTTTGACAAGCGGCATCTTTAGGGTTAAGATTTACTCAAACCGGCTGCCCGAATAGCGTATTCAGCTGTTTCATGTTCCCTTAACCCTTTGTTTTCCCTGGAAAAATGACGACAGCAATAAAGAAAGGATCTCTCATAATGCAGAAACTCAGG
>CAJPFF010000197.1 GCA_905339345.1 Geobacteraceae bacterium
CTCGAACTCGTCCTCTTCGATCTCGATCACGCTGGAGCGGAACATGCTCTGCTTGAAGAACAGCTTGCCGGCGTCGCTGGAACCGGGAGCGATGACGGTAAACGCGATGGCCGGCCCCGTTTCCTCCACCGTATTGCCAGCGGCGTCCGGCTGGGTCGCCCGCATGAACTTCTGGGACCGTGCGAAACCCATTTCCGACCTGAATCCGGCCGGTATCTGCCCGGGCTGTTTCTTATCTTCGCTCTTGGCCGCGGCTACCTTGACGGACTGGGTCTCAATAGCCCGGAAAAAACCGTCCAGCTTTGCCCCCACAACCGATTCATCCTCGACGGCGAGGATCTTGTACCCTTTCCTCAAGAGGGTTTTCCCCACCCGTGACCCGGGAGCGAGCTCCATGACCCAGATGCCGTCCGGCATGGCGGCAAAGACAACGCCGGGTAGGCCGAGCTTCCGTTTTCGGGCGATCATCTCCTTCATCCGCGCGATATCCCCTTCCACCGCGGCCCGGTCCGCCGCCTCGGGGGCCAGCGCCAGGTAGGCGCGATACTCCTTGATGGCCTTGGCGGGCTTGTCCGTCTCGGCGGCAAGGCGCGCCAGGTTGTAGTGGATGTCGGGCCACCGGGGGGCAAGGGCGGCGGCCGCCTCGAACTCGTTGACGGCGGCAAGAAAGTCGGCGGGCTTGTTCGCCGTCTCGATGAGGGCGAAGCCGGCCTTGAAGCGTTCCTGGGCCGCCTCGGGAATCTCCCCTCCGGCCAGGGCCGGCAAAGCGGCCATCAGGGATACCGCCAGCATGATGATGAGGTGTCGCATGGTGTTTTTCATGGTTGTGCTCCTTTCGTGGCCGGTCCGGCGCCCGGCGCCACGGCCATTTTCCCCACATCGTTCAGGGCGTCGATCTCCAGCTGCAGCTTCTTGACCCCGGCATCGGCCTCGTTCTTGAGGGTGGTAGCCGTCTCCAGTTCCTTCAGGGCCGCCGCCAGCAGATCGTCGGTTTCCTGCTTTTCCTCGGGGGGAAGCACGGCGGTCTGCCGGTTTTTCAGCTCCTCGACTGTTTTCTGTTTTTCGGCGACCTGCCCGGCGGCATCCCGCTGCTTTGTTTTTGCCTGCTCGATCAGGGGGAGGCGCAGGTGTACCTCCTCGATCATGGTCTGGTAAAGGTCCATGCGAAGTTCAGCGGCTCCCCCCGGCATGGGTGGCTCCGGGAAATTCCTGTCGCACCCGGCCATGGACTCACCGGAGGGTTTCTCGGCAAAGGCCCGGTACTCCATGGCTCGCTGTTCGTCGCCGGCCGCCAGGGCCTTGGCCGCCTCTCCCCCCCAGTAGGCGCTGCACCGCAGCTGCCGCATGGCCTCCGACCGGTCAGCCGGCGTCACGGCACCCGGCCCCCGTATCCCGGCCAGGAGCTTCTTCTTTTTGTCGTCGAACTCCTGCCGTTTCTGCTGCTCGTACTGGCTCTCCATGTCTCTGAGCTGTTGCTCCACCTTGGCGCGCCATTCGGCCGCGGCCCGCTCGTGCTCCGCCTTCTGGGCGGCGATCTGCTCGGGGGTCGGGCCGGAAGGCGCCGACGGAGGGGGGGAATTGATCCAGTTGATGAACGCGTTGGCGGCCATATCGGTTATGGACTGCATGACCTGCAGCTTCATCTGGTTCTTGAATGAGAGCCCCTTTTTTGCTCCCCCGTAGGAGGATGAGCCGCCGCCGGAAGGCTGGTCGCACACGATCTGCCCACCCCGGCAATAACAGGGGATGCCCTGGGCCGCATAGGCTTCGGCCGAGCCTTCGCAGTCGACCTGAAAGCCGGCACGGGCTGTTCCCGTTCCTGCCACGGCTATCAGCAGGACGGCGGGTACAAACCGCAGCAGTAATCGTGAACACGTCATGATTCCCCTCCTCCACACTTTCTCGGGTGCT
>CAJPFF010000198.1 GCA_905339345.1 Geobacteraceae bacterium
GAAGGCTGGCATGCCGCCGGGGCGTCCCTTGGTGATGCTTTCCTTGATCGCCTCGGGGGTGCGGCCGTATTTGAATTCGGCCCGCTGGAGGGAGGGGCCGCTTCGGCTGCCGGCGCCGCTTCCTTCGCTGCCGTGGCAGCTGGCGCACTGCTTCCTGAAGATGGCGCCCCCCATGGCGGCTTTCTGCTGGTCGGACATGGGACCGCCCATGGTTGTCTGGGGGACTGTACCCTGGGCCGGCGTCTCGGCCGGTGCTTGGGCGGGCTTTTCCTGCTGGGGCTTGCAGCCGGCAGCAGCCAGGCAGCCGGCCAGGACAGCAGCAACGACGATGCTCCTGTGTCCCGAGCTCTTCAGTTTCGCCACAATGGATCTGTCATGCATTGTGCTACCTCCAATGGGAATGTTTTAGGGGAGTATAATGAAGCGCTGCTGTATGTCAAGGCGGAGATTCCAACCCTGCATCGTTGCTGGAATCATTAACGAATCCAACCGTAAAATGGCCGAAACGTGCGGGCCTTCGCTTTGAAAGGCCATCCCTCCGGTGCAGGGGAGGATTTTCCCCTTACTGGCTCCAATCCGCGTCAGTTCTCGCTTTAGCGCGTTCACCTGCTAATACCCGTAACAACTGTTCGGAATTAGGCCCGACTATTGCAGTGTTCTCATTCAAACATTCAAAGTCTCGATAAGATGCATATTAATTACAGGTAGTTGAGAATGGCCAGCATGTCGTTGCCGGTTAATTGGCAGAGGCCGGTGTCGATAAATTGTCCAGTAGGTAGCAGGGTATATCCAAGTTATTCATGGGTGTGCCAAGGCTTCTATGGCGTCGATGACGGTGCAGGGATGGGACAATCCCTGATCTGATCGTGACTTTCGGTTGTTTGGCGTTACATCTGATTTCCATTGTGTAGAGGGGGGCTGGAGTGATCGACGAGGGCACAGGGCGAAGAGTTGGCGTGTCGTTGACTCTTTTGTTGGTTATTGTCTTGTCTCTGGCCTGCGCGGCAGAAGGGGCAATGGAATGCTACAGCTGCCACGGCTCCCGGAGTCCGGTGGATTACCGGCCCGTTGACAGTGCGTACCGAAACATGAGCACGGGTGGCTTCCAGGGGAACCACCGGACTCACCTGGATTCGCAGGCGGCGACCGCCAGCTGTTCCCTATGCCATCCCGGCAGCTCCTCGTACACCTCTTCTCACCGCAACGGCAGCATCAGGATTTCCGGCCGCATAAACAATTCCCTCCTTGCCACAACGTTCCGCAACCATACCTCATCGCTTCAAAGCGCCACACCCTCGCCCGGATCCTGCGCAAACGTCAACTGCCATTTCGAGGCCGAGACCCCGGTTTGGGGCTCTTCGCCCCTTGCCGCCCCGGCCGGCTGCTCTGCCTGCCACGGCGCTCCCCCCGCCGACGGGAACCATCCAGCCATATCAGGTCCCGGCAAGAAGCACGGCGACTACCTGGGGACCGGTACGGAGAGCTGTGCCACGTGCCACATTGACCACACCGCCGAGGCACGTCCCTTCGCCCACGCCACCAGCGTCGGCAAGCGCTCCCTCGCCGTCCGGTTCACCAAGGCGCCCAACAGCGGCGGCACCTACAGCGGCACCGTCACCTATCCCAACTATCTGCCGAGCCAGAGCCCTACCCGCGACGGCACCTGCACAAATCTCTACTGTCACAGCAATCCGTCGGGAGGCGAGCCGCTCACCGCGGCCCGGTGGGGGGACAACGGCACCATGAAGTGCTTTTCCTGCCACAAGGGGCGCTCCTCCGACACCACCGCCGCCAACTGCGCCGAAGTCGGGGGGACGTGGGACGCCGCCAAGCAGCTCTGCACGCCGTTTCTCGATATGTCCTCCAGTGGCCACCACCGCCTGGTGGGGGCCCAGTGGATCCGGAAATATCCCTGCTCGTACTGTCACAGCAACACTGTTGACGCGGCGGGGAACATCACTGGCACCGCCATGCACGTCAACGGGGCCAAGGACGTGAAGATGGCGGTCCAGTGGAACATCGTGGGGCGCCCCGAGGCAAGCTACGACCCGGCGACGAAGGTGTGCGACAACGTCTACTGCCACAGCGACGGCACCACCGACCCGGAGCAGGTGCGCCCCTTCGCCTGGACCGAGCCGAAGACCGAATGCAACTCGTGCCACGGCCATCCCACTGGCAGCTGCGCCAATGCCGGCTGCCACGACGGGAGGACCGACGGCAACGGCAAGCTCTGGGTCCTGAAGACCGGCTGGCCCTCGGGGAGCGAATGGATGGGGTCCATGCCCATGTTCCCGAGCCAGGGGGCCGGCACGGCCCGGGCCAACTCCCACGGCCGCCACGCCCAGACCAATTTCACCTGCGACCAGTGCCACGCGGCCACGGTCGCCAACGGCTCATGCACCACCTGCCACGTGGACGGCATCCCCCCCGGCGGCATGGGGGAGGTTGCCCACATCAACGCCGACTACCACGTGAACAAGTCCAAGGACGTGGTCTTCAGGGACGGCGGCTCCTACAACGTGGTCACCAAGGCCTGCTCCAACACCGCGTGCCATACGAGCGGCACCGACCCGGTCTGGGGCGCCTCCGTGAACAGCTCCGTCACCTGCCTCAGCTGCCACGGCACGTCCGGTGCGGACCAGGACGACTACAACGCCTTCAACGGTACCCAGGCGCGCATCAGCCTCCCCGAATGGACCACCGTGGGGCACGGCCGGTATTCCACCGCCGGCCGCTATCCGGTTTCCAACAACCCGGCGGCCAACTTCCCCGGCAACCCCTGCTGGTACTGCCACGACAACAACGTCCTCCACAAGGACGCCGGCAATCCCTACCGGCTCCGGATGCACCACCAGTACGAGCGGCGCTTCGAGAAGGAGTGCGTCTACTGCCACATGGAGCGGACCGACGCCGAGTGCGTCGCCTGTCACGTGGGGCAGGCCGATTCCCTGGCACCCCAGGCAACGGGAGGCGGCATCGTGTTCAGGAAGCGGGACGGGTCGTCGGAAACCAGGCACCCGACCCATACCGCCACGGCAACCTGCATTTCGGGGGGGTGCCACGACTCGGACGAAGGCACCTTCCCCGACGGGACCCACAAGGGGCACAACGTGCACGCCGGGGTCTGGACCGCCGAGCAGAAGGCCGACGTCAAGAATCAGTACATGATGATGGGAGTCTGCCTCCAGTGCCATGACGACGACACCGGCGGCCAGTGCACGAGCTGCCACCTCCCGCCGCCGGAGAACCCCAGAAAATATGATCTCGGTTTCGACCCGGGCACCGGCTACATCAAGCCGAAACAGGCCCGGGCCTCGGCGGGGCACTTCGGCTACAAGCACTACCGCGCCTTCCTCAACTCGGGCGGCTGGACCAAGGACGCCAACGGCAACTTCATGGGAACCTGGAAGGGGGGGAAATTCTGCTGGGACTGTCACGACCCCCATGGCGACGCCAACATCTACATGGTTCACAAGAAGGTGGCCACCACCACCGACGGGAAGTTCGGCGAGCCCGTGACCCGCGCGGATGTCACCTTTACCGACAAGCTGAGCGGCACCAACTATGCGCGTAAGACGGCCCCCTTCGACGGCATCTGCAACGTCTGCCATTCGCCCAGCAGCAAGCACTTCACCAGCAACTCCGGCGACGGCCACAACCTGAGCCGTCCCTGCACCGGGTGCCACGAGCACCGCTTCGCCGACAGCCACGCCAACAAGCAGAGCTGCAATACCTGTCACGAGAACAGCAAGCCGATCCCGAAACACACGGCCTTCGGACTCCCCCGCGACTGCACCAAGTGCCACCTGGGGACCGTAGGCAAGCGGATGGATGTCATCGGACAGATGAAGTCCAACTCCCATCACGTGCAGCGGGCCAATGGCGAGATCAGGAACACCGACTGCTACCAGTGCCACTGGGAAGCCACCGATGAGGGGCTCATCGACGTCCAGTACCACACCGGCTACAACTACAAGAACTACACGTCGGTGAAAAACGATGTGGTCGACCTGGTGGTGTGGGGCCAGGGTGTCCGGCCGGTGGTCTATCGCGAGTACTCCACCGCCGCCGGCAGGGCCACCGCCGCCAGGTTCCTGGCCACCAACATGGGGACCGGCCAGGAGCGGACCGAGGTTTCCAAGGTTTCGAACCACTGCATCTCCTGCCACAGCGACCAGAACAATGACAGCGTCCCCTTCGACGACTGCAAGACGCCGCGCCAATACGCCTGGGACGGCCAGAGCATCGCGGCCCGCTACTCCCAGGCCGGCACCGCTACCTGGGGCAAGTACGCCGGCACGGCCAACGCAGCCAAGAAGAACATCACCAAGGCCTTCTCGGCCCACGGCAACGCCGGGGTCAACAAGGGGGGCTTCGATGCCGCCACCGGCCTGGACGGGACCATTCCCGACCGGGGCGGGAGCGTCAACGTCCAGTGCTTCGACTGCCACAACTCCCACGGCTCCAAGGTGGTGGGGGTCACCTCCAGCTACGTGACGTACAATGGCACCAACAACGGCGCCAACCTGAAGGAGACCAAGCAGAACATCGGCGGTTACACTTACGACTACAAGGCATCGTCCAACGCCTCAGGGGTGAACCCCTACGCTGCCGGCGCGGGCCAGTGCTTCGACTGCCACAACTCCGCCGCTGCCGGCACCGTGGTTCCCACCGGCAAGACCCCGTGGGGATACAACTCCACCTTCGGCGTCAATTCGCCGGTCATGGGGTATCGGGACACGGCGCGCTTCGGCAACGGGACCAAGGCGTTCATCACCAAGAATAATGGCAACGGCTGGATGGACAGCAGGAAAACCATAGCCGGCGGCCACCTGAAGGCGTCGGTTCCAACCGGCTCGCTTGCAGGGTTGGCAAAGGTCGAGGGAACCGCCACCGACGGCTCCGCAACGACCCTCGTGGACAGCGGCAAGGCCTGGACCGCCAATCAGTGGCGGAACCTCTACGTGCTGATGACCTCGGGGGCCAACAGCGGACAGATCAGCAAAATAACGGCGAACGACGGGACC
>CAJPFF010000199.1 GCA_905339345.1 Geobacteraceae bacterium
GTTCCCCTTTTCGGCGAAGCGCTCCAGGGCAAAGCCGACCCCGAACCAGCCGGGGATCACATGCCGGCTCTGCATCCAGCCGAACCCCCAGGGGATGGCCCGCAGTTCCGAGAGATCACGGCTCTGGGCGCGGCGTGCCGGACGGGAGCCGATCTTGGCAAGCTCGAACTCCCGGACCGGCGTGGCCTCCTCGAAATACTGAAGGATATCGGGGTTGTCGATTATCTTCTCCCGGTAGAAGGTGAAGGCGCTCCCCGACATCTCCTCAAGCGCCTCCTCCCACGCCTCGTCGGCCTCTGTTTCAACCAGTCCGGTATGGGCCAGCGCCTCCAGGGACGCTGCCACCATCAGCTCAAGGTTCCGCTTTGCGAGCATCGGGTCTGAGTATTTCCAGTTGATGACCTCACCCTGCTCGGTGATCTTGATGGAACCGGAGAAAGCTGCGGCCGGCTGGGCGATGATTGCCCGATGGGTGGGGCCGCCCCCCCTGCCGACCGTGCCGCCGCGGCCGTGGAAGAGGCGCAGGTTCACCCCGCACTCTTCGGCAACCCGGTGCAGGGCGCGATGGGCCTTGAATATCTCCCACGTGCCGGTCAGCATCCCCCCATCCTTGTTGGAATCCGAATAGCCGAGCATGACTTCCTGCCGGCGCCCCCACGAATCGAGAAACGGCGAGTATTCCGGTGAACACCAGAGCGTGCGGCAGACTTCCGGGGCATTGCGCAGGTCCTCGATCGATTCAAAGAGCGGAACCGGCATGACTCCCGGATCCTTCCCGTCCGGCGACGCGGCGGCGCGGACGCCGCAGAGCTCCATGAGCCAGAGGAGGGAAAGGGTATCCTGTACCGAACCGGCACCGCTGATGACGTAAGTCCTGATCGCCTCGGGGGGGAAGCTTCGTTTCTGTTTCGCGATGGCCCGGAGCATGTCCAGGAGCTCGATGGTTTCCGCAGAGGGGGTCGGGGGAAGGACGGAGGGTTGGTTCCCGCCCGTGCCGGCCCCCGCGGCCAGTTCCGCCACCGCCTTTGCATGGACGCGGGCATGCTGCCGGACATCGAGGCTGTGGAGATGAAAACCGAAGGTGTCCACCTGCCTCAGAAGCGGGTCCACATAACGGCGCGCCAGCCGGTCTCCTCCCCTCTCGGCAAGACTTCTCCGCACAAGGAGGAGGTCCGCGGCAAATGAAGCGGCATCGGGGTAGGCATCGGGATGGTCTGTCCCGGCGCGGGCACTCTCGAGGCGGTAATGAACGATGCCGAGAAATTTCCGGTACGGCTCGCACACTGGATAGAGCTCGGTTTCCGGAACGGCAGCGGTTAGCGCGACGGCGTAATTGCCCAGCACGTCCAGCATCTCCGATGACACAGCCACCCGGTTCGTTGATGGCGTGAGGAGCTCCTTCAGCCCTTCCACGGCGTTGAGGTAATGGGTGATGATCGTTCCCCTGGCAGCTTCCAGGGCACGCCGGGTGGAGTCGGTCGTCACATTTGGGTTGCCGTCCCGGTCTCCGCCGATCCAGGACCCGAAGCGAATCACGGTCGGAAAATCGGGAGCGTCATGTTCCCCGCCGTAAACCTGGCGAAATTCCCGTGCCAGGTCTTCGTAAAAGTCCGGAAGGGGAGCGATCAGGGCGTCGGGGTAATGGTCAAGCCCCATCCTGATCTCGTCGTCGACGCTCGGCTTGCGGCGACGGACCTCGTCCGTCTGCCAGAGGGCGGTGATTTCAGTCAAAATGGCTTCCTGCCCCCTGGCGGCTCTGTCACCGGACAGGGGGAGCCGATCGAGCCCGGCCAGCTCCCGGGCGATACGGCGCCGCTTGAAGAGGACAACGCGCCGTGCCACCTCGGTGGGGTGGGCAGTGAACACCGGCATCACCTCCACCTGCCGCAGCCACTCCAGGGCCTTTTCAGCGGTGATCCCCCCATCGTGCATCCGCTGCAGGGTGCCGAGCAGTGACCCCGGTTTCACGGGAGCGTCCGGGTAAAGCTCTGCCGCCCTGCGCCTGCGCATGCGGTGATTGGTTTCCGCCAGGTTGGTGAGCTCGAAGAACGTCCCGAACGCCTTGACGATCTGGTAGGCCTCGGCCACGGTCATGGCCCGTACGATCCGGACTGCCTGCTCCTGGAGCTCATGTTCGACGGGGTGATCAAGGATCACCGCTTCCTGCTGGTCGGTGAGCGCCCGGTGCCTGATCGCGAGGTGCCGAAGCTCCTCTTCGGCATCGTATGCCCTCTCTCCCTCCTGCTCCTTTATCACTTCTCCCAGCAGACGACCGAGAGAACGGACGTCGCGGCGAAGCGGCACATCCTTCAGCGTGGGGTCACGGGCAATGAGTTCGTTCAACCGTGCGGCCTGATCGTCCGCCTTCCAGAAGAGTTCAGTTTCCACCATAGTCATCCCCTCCATGTCCGTGAGGGGACACCTGCGCCCCCGGAGTTGTGCTACCTACTGTACCCCACTTTTCACAATTGGAAAGAGCTGCAAACCGTCTGGTGTTACGTAACCTCCCTCACTCAAACGTTACCTTAAGGGAACATGATTTCTGCCGCTCCTCATCGTCACACAGCTCATACCTCAAAAAAATAACTTCAATATCAAATACTTATAAATATTTGCCTCCTTTCGCGCTTTTGGTACGGGGATTGCCAATATAAAGCAAAACTCACGTTAGATTTCTAAGGAATTACGGAAGGGAGATAGATATGCAACTCACAGGCTTGAAGTATGGTCAAAGGCTTCTGGATCTGGTGGAATTTCCCGTGGCGCCGGTGCTTACCGAGGAGGCATCCCATGATGAAATCAATCACCTCATTGAATCCCATGGTGGGAAATGCATCGTCAAGCCGGTATTTCTCGGCGGGGTGGGAAAAAAGGGGAAGGCCGGCCTGGTGCGTATTGTCACCAATGTTTTTGATGCAATGGTCGCCAAGCGGGACCTCTTCTTCGCCACCCATTATCAGGGGAACCGTCCGGTTCAGGCGTGCGGGGTGACTTTCGAGGGGTATATAGCATCCGACATCGAGATCTACGCCAGCATCACTGATTCAAGCGAACATCGCATGCCGGTGCTGCTCCTGACGACCGAGGGTGGCGTCGACGTCGAGGATGTCCCGGCCGAAAAAAAACGCACGATCCTGTTCAATCCGGTCACCGGGGTCAAGTCGTTTCACATCAACGATGCCCTGCGCGAGCTCAACTGCCCGCCACAGTACATCAGTGCGCTGGTACAGCATCTTCCGAAACTCTGGCAGGCCTACGACAGCTACGGCCTTACCACCCTGGAGCTCAACCCGATACGGATGGGCAAGGTAAAGGGGCGTTACGTCCCCTTCGCCTGCGACATAAAGGCATCGTTCGATCAGGACAACCAGGCATGGAAACGGCTGGGATATCCGGAGGAGATCTTTTCCACGACCATCACCCAGTTCGAGGCTGAAATCAACGTTCTCAGGACCCATCAGGGCCAGAGCGACGTCACGGAGGTCAACCCGAAAGGGACGATCCTGCCGTTCATCTTCGGCGGTGGCGCCAACAGCGCCGCAACGGAAATACTGGGAGACAAGGCCATCATTTCTTCCGATTTCGGGGGCAATCCTCCCTACGAGAAGATCAAGGCCATCGCCGACATAACCTTCCGCCACTGGCTCCCCCAGTCCAACGTGATCCTGCTGATCGGAGGACGGGCCAACAACACCAACATCTTCACCACCTTCAAAGCCATCTTCGATTCACTGAAGGAGCATATAGGCCTGAACCCCAACATCTTTGTGGTAGCGGGACGGGGCGGCCCCAAGGTCATTGAAGGAATGGTGTACGGCAGGGACGTGCTCGACAGCCTTCGTGTCCCACACCGCTTTTTCGGCCATGACAGCAGCATGATGAGCGTCCTGCAGCATGCAATGGAGATTGACACGTTTCTCGGGCAACGGGATGACGCGACCACGCTGGTTGAACAACAGCACAAGCAGACAGTTCATAAACTGAATTTTGCAGCTGTCTAACAACAAAGACGAGCGAGGAGAAACCCCATGAGCTACCTCAACAATCCCTTTCCATATTTCGTCGGTGTTCAGTCTCTGCACGAGCTGGCAAACAAACACTCCCGCGTCTGCATCATGAACATCCGGGGCACCGAGAGTTCGCTGGTCACGCCAGTATCCCACGCCTACAGCGGCGGGAATGTGGTTGCCGGCGTCCAGTACGGTGAATCCTCGGGGACCTTCGAAACTCCCGCCGGCGACATCCCGGTCTTCGGCAGCATTTCCGATGTCATCCGCAACGGGGTGCAATTCGACACCGGGGTGATCTACCTCCCGCCGACGGCGGTTTCCCATGCGGTGTCGGAAATGTGCGCCCGCAATGTGGATCTCAAGAGGATCATCATCGTAACCGAGAAGGTGCCGGTCCGCGACTCGCGCCTGATCCGCTACGGGTGCCAGAGCAGAAAAGTGGACGTCATCGGGGCCAACACCCTGGGGATCGCCAATTCCTGGGACCAGGTGCGGATCGGCGGGGCTCTGGGCGGAGACAGCCCGGGAGAAAGCCTCAAGAAGGGAAGCGTCGCCATCTACAGCAACTCGGGGAATTTCAGCACGACCATCTCCGAGTATCTGAAAACCGCCGGCTTCGGCACCTCGACGATCCTGAGCAGCGGCAAGGATGTCTACATCCATTTCGCGCTGGCTGAATTCCTGTACTGCGCCGAGAACGATCCCCGCACCAAGGCGATCGTCGTCTATGTGGAACCGGGGGGATACTACGAAAAACAGGCCCTGGACTGGATCGAACAGGGGCGCTTCAAGCTTACCAAGCCGATCATCGCCTGCGTAACGGGACGGTGGAAGAAGAATCTCACCCGGTCGTGCGGCCATGCCGGCGCCATGGCCGGCTGCGGTGACGACGCGGAAGCGAAAGAGGGATGGTTCGACACCTACTTCGGCGTTCCGGAGTTCGATCCGGGGAGCCCGGAAGTGTCGCAACGCGGGGTCCGCATCAAATCCATCCAGGATGTCCCCGAGGCGGTTAACGCCTGCATGAAGCTCTATGGTGAACTCCCCGATTTCGAACCGACGGGGGATCTGAGCCTCAAGCCCTGGTTTGTCAACGACCAGGCGTTATCCCTTCCGGATGACCTCCGGATGAAGGTGGTCAAGGCCATTTCACCCTACGGCGAGGAAATCGAGAAGTCGAACCAGCTGATAGGCGCCCGCATCATCCGGGAGCCGATGCGGAACCGCTCCGGCGCAAGCTCCATCAGTCCGGACGATCACTCCATCTCCCTGCACGGCCGAGAGCTGCTCGACCTCATCGAGAACCCCTTCGGAGCGATCTGCCTCTATTCGGTACTGAAAACCATGCCGGACGCGGGAAGCATGGCCCTTGTCAACCCTCTCCTCAACTGGTTCGCGGCCCGGGGGAGCGAGCATATCGCCACCGTTGTCCGGGGCCGCGGTAACGGATGCACACCGAACGCCTCCATAGCGGCCGAAGTGCTCCTGGCCGGCAACAATCGGCTCTTCGAGGACCTGCGCACCGCAAGTTCCTGGCTCATCGACCAGTTCCATGACGAGGCCGGCCTCGACCTGGCCATCGACGAAGAGCTCATTGCACAAAAATGCCACGCCGCCGAGCCGTTCCCCCGGATGCACCGTGAAGAAGGCTCCGGTCAATGGGCGGACTACTTCGGGGCATTGCTGAGAAATCACGGCCAAGAGACGATCCTCACCCGTTTTGCCCAAGAGTACAGCAGGATGCAGAACGAGGCAGGAGAAGACGTCGATCCGCTCAGGCCGCTCCTTGCCGCCATGCTGACCGGGCTGGCCTGGAAACCCCTCGTGGAGCGGCGCATCAGCAGGGAAACCGCACAGGATCTCGGCACCTACCTCGGGTTGAATGGGGTCATCGTCGGCGTCTCCCCGGTGGCCCCGGAGAAAAACCATTTCTGGCAGCAACTGCATGCGCCGACCGACCTGGCGATCCTCGAGACCGATTTTTCGTCGACCTGTTTCCAGGTGCTGTTCAACCGGGTACCGGAAGATCACGAACTTTTCGCCTTCAACACCCTGCTCAACCTGACTTTGACCAACGGTCCGGGAACCCTCAGCGCAAAAGGGGCCAAGGAGAGCGTCAGCGCCAGGAACCATATCGCCACCGCCTATGCCGGCTTCATGACCAATACCGGCCTTGCCCATGGCGGCAACGGTTTCGAGGCGGTGAGCTATCTGCTCAAGACATTCGCCGACACCGATCCGTACCAGGCTGACACGGAGGAACGTGAATCCGTGTTCAAAAGGCTTGCCTCCGAAGCAACCCAGGAGTTCGTCATCCGGAAGAAGAAGGCGAAGCTCGAAGGGGTTACGGAAAGGATTCCCTGCATCAACCATCCGGTATTCCGCGGCAAGCCGGAGAACCATGACCCCCGCGAGGTGCGGCTGCGCACCCTGCTCAAGTCCAGGGACGTCGCGAATCCGTTCCTCGAGTACTACCATTTCCTGGTCAAGGAGCTGCACGCCGAAGGGATATCACCCTGCATTTATTGTGTGAATGTGGATGCGGCCATTGCCTGCATTTCGCTCGACCTGTTCTGGGAACAGCTGCAGCAGGGAGAGTTGAGCGAGAAGGAGGCCCAGGAGATCGTGTTCACCCTGTTCCTCTACGGCAGGATGGCGGGGATCTCGGCGGAGATCGCCGACCACAGGAGCAGAGGCCAGGACCTTGACTGCCGGACCCTTCCGGAGGAACTCGTATTCCTGGTGTGATGGCAACGAGAGCAAGGAGGAGGATGTATGGAAGCGCTGAAGAAGATCCGCAATACCCCCGTGTCGGAGCTTATGCAGAGAGATGTCATCACCATCGACGGCAGCCAGAACGTGGCCCAGGCAATTCAGCTCATGAAGACCCACAAGGTTGCCAGCCTGGTCGTCGTGCCGCGAAACGATGACGATGCCTTCGGCATTCTCACGGTGCGCGACATCCTGGGAAAGGTCATCGATCCCGGCGAGGATATCTACCGTGACATCTGGAACACCCAGGTGCACGACATAATGAACAAGCCGGTCTTCAGCATCGACCCGACGATGCGGGTGAAGTACGCGCTGCGCATGATGAACAAGCTCGGTGTCCGGCGGCTGGTGGTCCTCCGGGGAAACGAGCTGGCGGGGATCATCAGCGAAATCGAGATCTTCCGCGCAGTGGAAGAGCTGCCCGCGGTGGCGCAGGTGGCACTCTAGCCTACGTTACCCGCTGCAGGAGGCAGACATGGAGCACAAATTCGACATCATCATAGTGGGCGCGGGAGGGGGGGGACTTTTTGCCGCCCTGGAGGCGGTGCGCACCAATCCCCAGGTCAGTATCGCCGTTGTCTCGAAGCTCTATCCCACCAGGTCCCATACGTCCGCCGCCCAGGGGGGGGTGAACGCCGCCCTGGCAAACAAGGACCGGGACGATACCGTGGAGCTCCACGTCTTCGACACCGTGAAGGGGAGCGATTATCTGGCGGACCAGGATGCGGTCGATTACCTCTGCAGCCAGGCTCCCGAGGTGGTGCGGGAACTGGAGAACCTGGGGGCACCCTTTTCCCGCTTTCCGGACGGCACCATCGCCCAGCGGCCATTCGGCGGGACGGTGAAGGACCGCTGCTGCTACTGCGCGGACAAGACCGGGCACACCCTCCTCCACACCCTCTTTGAGCAGTGCCTCCGCCGGGGGGTGAAATTTTTCAACGAATACTTCCTCCTTTCCCTGGAGCATGCCGACGGCGAGTGCCAGGGGATCGTCGCCATGAACATGCGCACCAGCGCCATCGAGGCCTTTTCCGCCAAGATCGTCATCCTGGCCACCGGCGGACACGCCAAGATGTACTGGAACCGCTCCAGCAATGCCGCCGGCAACACCGGCGACGGCCAGGCCGCGGCACTGCGCGCCGGCATCCCCCTGAAGGACATGGAGTTCATCCAGTTCCACCCCACCGGCCTGCGCAAGAGCGGGCTCCTGGTGACCGAGGGGGCGCGGGGCGAAGGAGGGTATCTCCTCAACCGCCACGGCGAGCGCTTCATGGCCCGCTACGCCCCCCAGAAGATGGAGCTGGGTCCCCGCGACCTGGTGGCCCGTTCCATGGAAACGGAAATCCTGGAGGGAAATGCTCTTACGAGCGATGCCGGCAGCTACCTCGAGCTGGACCTGCGCCACCTGGGGGCCGAGGCGATCAAGAAAAAGCTTCCGCAGATCAGGGAGCTCTCCATGCACTTCGAGGGGATCGACCCCATCGAGGAACCGATCCCGGTGCGCCCCACCGCCCACTACTCCATGGGGGGGATCGACGCCAACATGGCCAGAACCGCCGTCAGCGGTATCTACGCCGTGGGGGAATGTGCCTGCGTTTCCGTACACGGAGCGAACCGCCTCGGTGGGAACTCGCTTCTGGACATCCTCGTGTTCGGGAAGAGAGCCGGACAGGAGGCGGCTCTGGAGGCACCCCGGCGGCCTCTGCGCCGGGTTGCACCCTCTGCGCTCTGGAAGGCGGCCGATGAGCTCAAATCGTACACAAGCCACGAACGGTACGAGCGCTACGGGATCATCAGGGAGGAGATGGGGAAAACCATGGCCGACAAGGTGGGGATCTACCGGACCGAAGAGAGACTGCGGCAGGGGGTCGAAGAGATCCGTGCCCTGCGGGAGCGCTTCCGGCACATCCGGCTCTTCGATACGGGAACCGTTTACAACACCAACCTCGTCCAGATTCTGGAACTGAAGAACATGCTCGACCTGGCCCTCTGCGTGGCAGAAACCGCCCTGGTGCGCCAGGAAAGCAGAGGCTCCCACTACCGCGAAGATTTCCCGCGCCGGGATGACGAGGCATGGCACCGGCACTCCCTCTGCACCCTGGAGAAAGGGGGCGATGTCCGCCTCGCCCACAAGCCCGTAACCATGGGGAAATATTCCCTTGAGACAAGGAGTTACTGATGGAGAGGAAAGAGGTAGCATTCCGCATCTACCGCTATAACCCCCAGGTGGACCGTCAGCCCTTCTACGACAACTTCAAGATTGCCGTGGAAAGGGGGATCACCATCCTCAGGGCCCTGAATTACATCAAGGAGCATCTGGAGCCACGCCTTACCTTTCGCGCCTTCTGCCAGGCGGGAATCTGCGGCTCCTGCGCGGTCCGCATCAACGGGGTCTCCAAGCTCGCCTGCACGACCCAGGTCTGGGACGAGCTCACCGGCAGCGGCGACGACCCGATCCTGGTGGAACCCCTCAACAACCTCCCGGTAATCCGCGACCTGGTGGTGGACATCGACCCGGTCATGGAGAAGCTGAAACAGAACTACAGCTGGGTCAGGCCGGCCATCGCCGAAGGGGAGATGGGGCAGAAGGAACATTGCGTGAGCGACGGGGAATTCGAGGCCATCAATGCCGCCACCGACTGCATCCTTTGCGGGTCGTGCTATTCGGAGTGCAGCATGACGGAGGTGAACCCGCGCTACATCTCCCCGCCAGTGCTCCTGAAGGCGTTCCGCATGAATAACGACACGAGGGATACACTGGGGTGCGAGCGACTCGGGCAGGTATCAGGCGACAACGGCCTGTGGGACTGCGCCCACTGCTACAAATGCGCGGAGCATTGCGTCAAGCATATCCCCATCGTGGACGGAATTCACCGCCTGCGGGAAGAGATGTTCGAACGGCACATGACCCGCTCGGAAGGTGCCCGCCATGCCCAGGCGTTCTTCGACGATATCCGTTCCACCGGCAGGCTCAGGGAGGCCACCCTCCCCCTGCGCACCCTCGGTGTGGTGAAAACCCTCCGCATGGTCCCCCTGGCGGCAAAGATGGGGATGAAAGGGAGAACACCCCCCTTCGTCGTGAAACCGGTTCCGGGAATCGACCGGGTAAGGGGAATCTACCGCAGGCTGGAAGCAAACAGAGCGGCGAAACAGGGCGGCGAGTAGCAATCGGCGGCAGGGAGCGAGGTCTTTATGAAATACGCCTACTTTTTGAGTTGCATCAACGAATCCATGACAAAGGAAGTGGACCTGTCCCTCACCAGATGGGTAAAAGACCTGGGCATCGAACTGGTGAACCTGGAGAAAGGGACCTGCTGCGGCGGAAGCAACCTCGATTACGTTAGCCCCGACCATTTTCTCGTCATCAACGGGAGAAACATCGCTCTTGCGGAAAAAATGGGGCTCGACCTGGTGACGTCGTGCAGCACCTGCCTGATGACCCTGCGCCGGGCCAAGCAGGCCCTGGACTCCTCACCGGAAAAACGGGAGCTGGTGAACGGGCACCTGGCAGGCGAGGGGCTGCGCTACAACGGCACCAGTGACGTGAAACACCTGCTGTGGGTCCTCACCGAGGATTACGGCCTGAACAGACTCGCTGCGAAGGTGACCGCGCCGCTGTGGGGGGTCCGCTTCGCCCCCTTTTACGGCTGCCATATCCTGCGGCCGTCCAGCCTCCTCGGCAGGGACAACCCCACAGCTCCCTCGTCCCTGGACCGCCTGGTGGAGGCCCTCGGGGGAAGCCTGGTGGAGTACGGGTCAAAGAACAAGTGCTGCGGCTTCCATACCCTCCTGGTGGCGGAACAACAGTCCCTGTCCATGACGGGAAACGCCCTCGAAGATGCGGTCCGGGCCGGAGCCGACTACATCGTTACGCCGTGCCCCCTGTGCCACACCGCCCTGGATGCCTACCAGGACAAGGCCCTGGACGGCAGGGGCGTTTCCCGGAACATCCCGGTGCTCCACCTCTCCCAGATGGTGGGCCTGGCCCTGGGGTATTCGAAAGAGGAACTCGGCATAGACCGCCACATGATTGCCGCATAGATTTTCCAAGGTAGAACGAGCGCTTACAGCCATGGGCGCTCCTTTCGGAGGCCGGGGGACGCCCCGGCCTTTTTTTTGGTAGCTGGCATCAATCCTTTCCCTTCCGCCGCGGCCTTTCCCAAGGCGAGGCACGTAACCTTTTCTTCCCGCATGTTACTTAAAGGTAACGCCAACGCTGTTCCGCACCCCTTCTCTTGTGGATTCCCACCTCGCTTAATCTCACATTATCAACAGGTTACGATTTTCTATCGCGCCAGGCGCTATTGGTACGCCGATTGCGATTATGAAATCATTCCAAGGGTTCCGGATGACGCACCCACGTCTCGCAGGAGGTGAAGATCATGGGAAAAGTTCTTGAATTGGTCGGCGGCCCCCCCGCCTCGGGAAAGAGCACCTACATTCGCGTAAAGTACGGGTCCCAGAGTAACCGGGAATTCGTGCATCTCGACTACGACGCCATGGTGGTCAAGGAAGTTGAACGGTCGTGCGGAAGGGTTGCCGAGCAGGACGTGAGAGACCATGTCAGCATGGTGTATGGCTTCGAGAGATCCACGGTCATTTACGGTGATCCTGCGAGGGTAACCGTGGATTGGCCCTTCTGCGTCTCCAAGCGGGCCGAGGAGTACATCTCGATCGGCCGCAATGCCGACCGCTTTGTGGAGTGCAATTTCTTCACCGCCCAGGCCACCGAAGCGTGGAAACGATCCCTGACCAGGCATGTGGCTGGCGAGTACAACGCCTTCACGGTCTTTCTGAGCAAGGACTCCAATATTGCCGAGGCCCTGCGGCCCAGCTTCAGGATCTTTCTGGAGGCGCACCGCGACATGCCGGCATCCGTCGAGAGGATTTTCCCCCAGGTCGATGCGGCGTATCTCTGGGACAACAACGAGCGGGATGCCATGCCGGTGCTCATTGCATTGTGCAAAAAAGGAGGAAAGATTCGCGTTGTTGACCAGACGCGGTGGGATCGGTTTCAATACAAGCGAGAGATCGATATTGACGCCGAGTTCGAGGTGCTGGACAGCCGTGTTGAGGAATTCCAGGGCAAGCCCAGAACTCTGTTCAAGGTGAGGTATGCCAATGTGATACGGAGTGGAAGAGAGAAGGAGTTTTTTGTTTAATGAAAGTATCCCTCGGGGCAAAGCCCCTGGCCCTTCCGACCCCCGCCTGGCTCGTGGGGACCTACGACGCCGACGGCAGACCCAACATCGCCACCGTGGCCTGGTGCGGCGTCTGCTGCACCGAGCCGCCCAGCATTGCCGTGTCGCTGCGCAAGGCCCGCCACTCCCACGACGCCATCGTGGCCCGCAAGGCCTTCACCGTCAATGTCCCCTCAGACCGCTTCGTGCGGGAAACGGACTATGCCGGCATCGTGTCGGGCCGCGCTGGCGACAAGTTCGCCGCTGCCGGGCTCACGCCGGTGTCGAGCGACCTGGTTGACGCACCCTTCGTGGACGAATTCCCCCTCGTTATCGAATGCCGGCTGGCCCAGATCATCGAAGTCGGCACCCACATCCAGTTCATCGGCGAAATCGTCAACGTCCGGGCCGACGAAGCCGTTCTCGACGCCAACGGTCTCCCCGACATGCTCAAGGTGAGGCCCATCGTCTATGATCCGGGCGCCAAGGTCTACTACGGCGTCGGCGATGCCATCGGCAAGGCGTTTTCCATCGGGAACGAGGTGAAGAACGGCCAGGAATAACCGGCCTCGACCCCATCATTGATGCATAGATTTATCCGAAGATAGGCGAGCGCATTTCAGCCATATGCGCTTCTTTCTCAAAGCCGGGGGACGCCCCGGCTTTTTTTATGTATTCGGAAGACTGCGTGGCCGTAATAAATACAGAACCCCGGCAAACCAGCGACAAATTTCTCCGGTACGTTTCGTGACACTTATCCACTTTTGTCGGGTAATTTTCGAGTACCTGTTCCATTCCTGATACAACCAGAATTGCATACAGGTCAAATTTGTTATTGACACGATATTTCAAATGGTTACGTGCCGTGCCCATTAGTTGTGCAGGATGCAGAAGTGCCCAATGATACGTGACAATTTTGAAACATATCCACAGCTCGGGGTGACTTATCCACACACCCGGTGGATAGCGTTGATGCAACAATTTTCATGGTCACGTCTTTTACATTAGAGACTGCTTCAGCTCGATGTTGAAGGCGCTCAAAATAAAGATGGAAACCGGAAAATAAAGTTGGATACTGATACAGGTTGGCGGTACATCGGCGCCCTTGTTTTGCAGACGGACCACTGTTCCGGGGAAGTCAACGTGGATAACGGAAAAGCGTCTTTCTTGTCAAAGGCCTTACGTCTGGCACCAAAGGTGTTGTGCTGGTTTGCCGGCACACTCGTCCTCCTTGTGGTTGCTCTTTTCATAGCGTCCTTCTTCCTGGATGAACCGCTCCGCAGCTCCATGGAAAAGAAGATGAACCACCATCTGAAGGGTTATTCAGTGCGTCTGCCGGGACTGCACTTTCAACTGGTTGGACTATCCATGACCTTGAAAGGACTTACCGTTACCCAGCAGGCCCATCCGGACACGCCCGTTGCCCGCTTTCCGATGCTGCATGTGAGCATCCACTGGCGAGAGATCTTCGCCGGCAGGCTCGTTTCGGAATTGTCGCTCGACCGCCCGGAAGTCCATATCAACTTGAAGCAGCTGCGAAGTGAGGTCGCCAGCAAAGTACCATTCAAAGATCGCGGATGGCAGGAGGCAATAGAAGCTATCTACCCCCTCAAAATCAACAAGCTGGAGGTTACTGACGGTAACCTGGTGTATATCGATCAGGATCCAAAACGGCCCCTTCGCTTAAGCCACCTTTTTCTGCAGGCGAGCAACATCCGCAACATCCATTTCCCGGAGAAGGTCTATCCATCCTCATTCCATCTGGAAACCGTCGTATTTGACACAGGACGCGCAGTCGTGGACGGCAAAGCCAATTTCCTCGCTCAGCCCCATCCGGGGATTAACGCCCGCTTCACCGCGGAGAAGGTCCCCCTTGACTACTTCCGGCCCGTGATCGCCCGCTCGAATCTCTCCATACGCAATGGGATTCTCTTTGCTTCCGGCGAAACAGAGTACGCCCCTCAAGTAAAAGTTGCGCATGTTCATAATCTCACCATCCAGGGGATGGAGCTCGACTACATTCATTCGCCTCGTACTGCTGCCGCCGAAAAGCGCCGCGTCGAGAAGGTGAAGAAGGCTGCCAGCGAAGTAGCCGGCAAACCTGGCATACTCCTGCGCCTTGATCAGCTGGCTTTATCCAACTGTAACCTCGGTTTCGTCAATAAGAGCGCCAGTCCTGCTTATCGCGTCTTCCTTGCCGACACGGCTCTTACCCTTTCCAATCTTTCCAACAAGTTTCTGCAGGGGCCGGCCAAGGTGAAAATTAATGGCAAATTTATGGGAAGCGGCTCAACCCCGGCGA
>CAJPFF010000200.1 GCA_905339345.1 Geobacteraceae bacterium
ATAGCGCATATAGACCACGGAAAATCCACCCTTTCCGACAGGCTCCTCGAATTCACCGGGACCATCACGAAAAGGGAGATGATGGACCAGTTCCTCGACAAGATGGACCTCGAGCGCGAGCGCGGCATCACCATCAAGGCCCAGACCGCGAGGCTCGTATACACTGCCGAGGACGGGAACACCTACGTCCTGAACCTCATCGACACGCCGGGGCACGTCGACTTCAGCTACGAGGTCTCACGGTCATTGACCGCCTGCGAGGGCGCGCTCCTCATCGTCGACGCTTCCCAGGGCGTTGAGGCGCAGACGCTGGCGCACCTGTACACGGCCGTCGACGTAGGCCTCGACATCTTCCCGGTACTGAACAAGATAGACCTCCCCTCCGCGGAGCCGGAGAGGATAAAGGAAGAAATAGAAGAGGTCTGCGGCATAGACGCCTCCGAAGCCGTCCTCACCAGCGCCAAGGCCGGCATAGGCATCAAGGACGTGCTCGAGGCGATAGTCAAGCGCATACCTCCCCCGGAAGGCGATATCAACAAGCCTTTGAAGGCCCTTGTCTTCGACTGCTGGTACGACACCTACCAGGGCGTCATCGTCCAGATAAGGGTCATGGACGGGGTCATAAAGAAGGGCACGCGCCTTCGCTTCATGGCCAACGGCAAGGAGTTCGACGTCGACAAGGTCGGCGTCTTTACGCCCAACCCGAAGGAGACGGCCGAGCTCGGCCCCGGAGAGGTCGGTTTCGTCATCGCGGGAATAAAAGAGGTGAGGGACACGAGCGTCGGAGACACGATTACCGACGCGGCCAACCCCGCGCCAGAGCCGCTGCCGGGCTACAAGCCGGCCAAATCGATGGTCTTCAGCGGCCTCTACCCTGTCGATTCATCTCAATACGAAGACCTGAAGGAAGCTGTGCAGAAGCTCCGCCTGAACGATTCGTCCTTCACCTTCGAGCCCGAGACTTCTCTGGCGCTCGGCTTCGGCTTCAGGTGCGGCTTCCTGGGCCTCTTTCACATGGAGATAATCCAGGAGAGGCTTGAAAGGGAATATAACCTTTCGCTCAT
>CAJPFF010000201.1 GCA_905339345.1 Geobacteraceae bacterium
CAAGGCGATTCAGGATGGCGACTTCTTCACCAACCCGGTCCTCCTTGAGTGCATCGCCAAGACGAAGAGCGCCGGAGGGCGGCTCCACCTGGCGGGGCTCCTCTCCGACGGCGGGGTCCACTCCCACAACACCCACCTCTATGCCCTGCTGGAGCTGGCAAAGCGCCAGGGAATCCGCGAGGTATTCGTCCATGCCATCCTCGACGGTCGCGACACCCCACCAAAAAGCGGCGCCGGCTACCTGGCTCAACTGGAAACGGAAATCTCCCGCATTGGCGTCGGCGCCATCGCCACGGTCATCGGCCGCTACTGGGCCATGGACCGGGACAACCGCTGGGAGCGGGTGGAACGGGCTTACAACGCCATGGTCCGGGGCGAAGGGGTTCAGCGGGCAAGCTCAACCGACGCCATCAAGGCAAGCTATGCCGCCGACGGGACCGACGAATTCGTGGAGCCGGCGGTGATCGTGCGGGACGGCGCGCCGGTGGGACAACTGCGGGACGGCGACGGCTGCATCTTTTTCAACTTCCGCTCCGACCGGGCCCGGGAGATCACCCGGGCCCTGGCCCTCCCCGACTGTCCGGACTTTGCGCGGCAATCGTGGCCAAAGCTCGCCTCCTACGTCTGCATGACCGAGTACGACGCAACCTTCGGCATCCCCATCGCCTTCGGCCCCGAGGAGTTGAAGAACATCCTCGGCGATGTCCTGGGCCGCGCGGGACTCAGGCAGCTGCGGATCGCCGAGACCGAGAAGTACGCCCACGTCACCTTCTTCTTCAACGGCGGCGTCGAGAAGCCCTTCCCCCATGAGGAGCGGTGCCTCATCCCCTCCCCCAAGGAGGTGGCCACCTACGACCTCAAGCCGGAGATGAGCGCCTACCTGGTCACAGAAGAACTCCTGAAGCGGCTTGAGAGCGATGCCTACGACGTTGTCATCGTCAACTTCGCCAACGCCGACATGGTGGGTCACACCGGCATGCTGGAAGCGGCTGCAAAGGCCGTTGAGGCGGTGGACAGCTGCGTGGGGCGCATCGTGACCAAGGTGCGGGAGAAGGGGGGCGCCGTCATCATCACCGCCGACCACGGCAACGCCGAGGTGATGGCGGACGATACCGGCGGCCCACACACGGCCCACACGAGCGAGCCGGTGCACCTGGTCCTCGTGGACGACAACAGAAAAGGGGCGCGGCTCCGTACCGGCACCCTGGCCGACATAGCCCCCACCATGCTGGAGATCCTGGGACTCCCCCAGCCGGCGGAGATGACCGGGAAGAGCCTCATCGTCCAATCTTGACGCTTTTTTGACTCTCCACCCATTCGCTGACAAAAAAAGGGCGCCGCACTGGATGCGACGCCCTTTTTCCGTTTTCCTGCCCGATATAACCGGCTGTTACCCTTCCTCTTCCTCGCCGAAAGAAATCTCCCGGTATTCCCGTTCTTCCTCGACGCGGCGGGTCTGGGCCTGGAGCTTTTCCATGTCCGACTGGCACCGGACGCAGAAGCGGGCAAAAGGCATTACCTTGAGACGCCCGAGGGGGATCTCCTCCTCGCACTCCTCGCAGATTCCGTACTCCCCCTCGGCGATCCGCAGCAGCGCCTCGTCGATCTGGCGCAGCTTGTCCCGCTCCCGGTCGTTGAGGAGGAGCCCCAGTTCGCGGTCGCGCTCGCTGGAAGCCTGGTCATAGATGTCGCCGGTGGGCTCGCTGGTGGCCGTCTCGGACCCCGACTTGATCGCCTTGTTTATCCCTGCCAGGATCTCGTCCTTGGACTTGAGGAGAAGAGCCTTCATTTCGTCTTGTTTTTCAACCATTTACATTACTCCATCGTGATAAGGTGGGCCCAAAGGTCCCGAAATGGTACTCAAAAACCTACGATTGTCAAGCAAAATCCAGGCCCATCACTCCTCAACGATCTCGCCGATGAGGTCGTAGTCGGACGAATCGGTGATCCGCAGCCGCACGATGTCCCCCACATTGGCGGTGCCGGCGGTGATGTAGACCTGCCCGTCGATGTCGGGTGCCTGCCGCGACGAGCGCCCCTTGAGAAGCAGATCGGTCTCGTCGCTGTACCCCTCAACGATGACCTCTTCCTCGGTGTCGATGAGGCGGCGGTTGCGCTTGAAGGAGAGCCGGGCCTGGACCTTCATGAGCTTCTTGTAGCGGTCGCGCTTGACCCGCTCGGACACCTGATCGTCCATCTCGGCGGCCGGGGTCCCTTCCTCCCGGGAGTAGCAGAAGACCCCGAGGCGGTCGAACTGGGTCTCCTCCACGTAGGTGAGGAGCGTGCGGAAGTCCTCCTCGGTCTCGCCGGGGAAGCCGACGATGAGGGAGGTGCGGAGGGCAATCTCGGGAATCTCGGACCGCATCTTCGCGATGAGCTCCCGGATCTGGGGCTCTGTGCTCCGACGGTTCATCCGTTTCAGGACCGGGTCGCTGATGTGCTGGAGCGGGATGTCCAGGTACTTGCAGACCTTCGGCTCGGTCTTGATGATCTCGATGATTCCGTCGGTGATCCCGTCGGGGTAGGCATAGAGGAGCCTGATCCAGCGCAACCCCGCGATCTTCGCCAGCTCGCGGATGAGCTCCTCCAGGGTCGGGGTTCCCGGCAGGTCGCGCCCCCAGGCGGTGATGTCCTGGGCGATGAGGTTGATCTCCTTGGTGCCGTTGGAAACCAGGGTCCGTGCCTCCATGAGGAGGTTATCCAGGGGCCGGGATCGGAGGGTGCCCCGCAGGGACGGGATGACGCAGTAGGAGCAGCAGTTGGAGCACCCCTCGGCGATCTTCAGATAGGCGGTGTATGCGGGGGACGACTTGAGCCGCGGCAGGCTTTCGTCGAAGATGTAGTTGGGGTCGCTGATGTAGCGGAGCTGCTCGGCAACGCCACGCTTCGCGGCGATGATTTCGGCGATTCTCGGGTAGTCGGCGGTGCCCACGAAGATATCCACCTCGGGGAGCTCCGCTGCCAGTTCCTCCTGGTAACGCTGGGGGAGACAGCCGGTCACGACGAGGAGCCTGCAGCGGCCGTCGTGCTTGCGGTCGGCCAGATCGAGGATCGTGTCGATGCTCTCTTTCTTGGCATCGCCGATGAAGGAGCAGGTGTTGACGATGATGATGTCGGCCGCGTGCTCATCGGTAGTGATCTCGTACTGGTCCTTGGCCAGGCAGCCGAGCATAACCTCGGCGTCCACCAGGTTCTTCGGGCAGCCGAGGCTGACCATGCTTACTTTTTCCTTCATTAAATCGACTCCCTCTCCGCGCTTCTGTGGCGTCTAATCCCTGAAATTCACAAACTGCAACTCAATCCCCAAGTCTTTCCCCTTGAGGGCCTGGATCGCCTCCTGCAGGTCGTCCCGGTTCTTGCCGGTAACCCGCACCTGGTCGTCCTGGATCTGCCCCTGGACCTTGAGCTTGGTATCCTTGATGACGGCCACGACCTCCTTCCCCTTCTCCTTGGAGATCCCCTGCTGGATGGTGACGATCTGCCGCACCATGCCGCCGGAGGCGGTCTCGGCCTTGCCGTACTGGAGGGCCTTTGGCGAAATCCCCCGCTTGATGAACTTGGACTGGAGAATTTCGACGATGGCCTTCAACCGGAAGTCATCATCGGCGAGGATCTTGAGCGAATCCTTCTCCAGGGTTAGCTCGCTCTTGGACCCCTTGAAATCGTAGCGCTGGCCGATCTCCTTGACGGTCTGGTTGATCGCGTTGTCCACTTCCTGCATGTCCACCTTGGAAACAATGTCGAATGAAGGCATCCTCTCCTCCTTTGCGTAGTTATTGGATCCCCCCCAGGGGGTTCTCTATCACTTCGACCCCCGGGGGGGCCGTGAAGGTGAAGAGCGAGGCCTTCACCCCCCGGTTTACCTTTACCTTGCTAAACTCGATTGCGGTCCGGTTCCCGAGCTGGTCGAAGACCACGGACGAAACGATGGGAAACGGCACAGTTGCCCGGCCACTCGCCAGATAGTCGTCAACGGCACGGCCCGACACGGTAAGGTGAAGCTTCTGGAAGGCCTGGCCCGGCTTCTTAGGCACAAGCTCCAGGAGGTAGTTCCCCCGGGCATCCTTCCCCTCCCCCACGAAGCGCGCCGTGAAGTCCCGGGAGACCTCTCCCATCCCCGTGAGGTACGACAGGGCCACCCCACCCCCTCCCGCGAAGAGGGAGGCGGCATCCATGGTCATCACCTGGCGGTTTTCGGGGAGGTAGTACCAGACGGTCTTCCCGTTGGAAATGATCTCCTGGCGGGGCTTGGTGTAGTTGAAGCGGAACATGGCCCCCGCTCCTGCCCCTTTTCGGATGAAGACCTCACCGGCGCCGGTCTGGGCCTTTTTAACCGAGGCCAGTTCGGAGCGCTGGGTGAAGGAGGCCTGCAGGTCCCTGAGGGAGGCATACCCCTTCTCAAGGGCCGTAACCACATCAGTGACCGAGGCGGCAGCGGCGAAGGACGGGGCTATGGACATGGCTGCCGCTACAAGGCACGGCAGAAAACGACGAAGTATCATGGGCTCCTCCTGAGCGGTTGGTGCTGCATGCAAACAGCGGGGGCGGCATGATCCATACCGCCCCCGCCAACGAACCGTTACGAAATGCTGACCTCAGCGTTTCTGGGGTGGTTTCACCACTTGGACTCCCGGCGGAACGGCAAAGGTGAAGAGACTATCGCTCAGCATCATGTTCGTCCTCACGTTGCTGAATTCCATGAGGGTCGTGCTTCCCTGGTGGTCCACCATGGTGGTGGAGAGGATCGGAAACGGCCACTCCTGCCGACCCAGGTTGGAGACAGTATTCACGGTGGTCCTTCCGCTCCGGACGTAGCTCAGGACCGCCTCCCGGGGAACGACGATGAAGAGCTTGGTGATGGCCGCAGTGGCCCGCCGGGGGGTCAACTCCAGCACGTAGTTGCCGGCGATGTCCTGCCCCTGGGGTGAGAAAACCACGAGAAAATCCTTCGAGATCCGCGGCAGCCCCTGGAGAAAGTTCGAAGCCCGGTCCCGGTCGGGGTCGAAGGTAAAGGGATTGAAAACCGGCGTCACATCGCTCAGGATCACCTGGCGGTTCTCGGGGAGGTACATCCAGAGGGTCCGGCCGTCGGAGACAATCTCCTGCTTCAGGGGGCGAAAATAGTCAAAGCGGAACATGAGCGGCTCGCGGCTTGTGGCCGCCTTGAAGTACATCTGGCCGTCGGCCCGCATTTCCCGCTCCTTGCCGGCCATGGTCGAGCGCTGGAAGAAGTCGGCGGTCACCGTGGAGAGGGGGGGAAGGCCGGTATTCCTGTCCGGCTTGAACGACTTTTCCACCGTGTCGATGACGTCCTGGAGACCGGCGTTAACTGTCCCCACCGAAGCCGCCGTGGCGGGAAGCGCCGTCACGAGAAGCGCCAGGAATGCCGTGACCAGCCTGATAGCCTTCATGCACCCTCCACGCGAATGCTAAATCTGCTTGATGGGCTGCTGCAGCGCCCTGACCATGATAATCCCCGTAGCCGTGTTGAACTCCAAGCTCCGCCCGTAGTCCCCCCCCGTATCTTCGGCCACGAGGGGAATGCCGCAGCGCTCCAGCGCCGCCTTGGCCGCCGCAACGTTGCGCTCGCCGATTCCGCCGTGGGTCGAGCGGTACTGGGATTCGAACATGGTGGCACCACCGGCCAATTTTGCCACAAGTCGTTCAGGGGCGCAACCGCATTTGACGAGTTCATCAACCATGAGATCAACGGCCCAGCAGGTGAACTTTGCCGACTTTTCGACCCCTTGCGTGTCCCGCACCGGGGCAGGCAGGAGGGTATGGGCAAGCCCTCCGGTCCGGGCCTCCGGATCGTAGAGGGCAATGCCGACGCAGGAACCGAGCCCGTAGGTCACGAGAACCGCCGGGGCAATGGCCACTTTGAGCTCCGATATGCTGACGCTGATGATCTTGCTCAAAGGTGCACCCCTATGGCGGTGAGGATTATCTTGAGGGACTCGGGATCGGGGAGAAGGAAAAACTGGCCGTTAATCTTCTCTTCCTCGCCGAAAAAGTCGGTTTCGACCATGAGAGCAAGGTCCCCCACTTCGCCCAACGCAATGAGGGCGTAGTCGATGACCGCACCGGCCATATCGAAGGAGAGGACCGGCACCGAAGGGATCAGGGTCTTCCCCATGAGGGTGCCGAGGGCGTTCAGGTAGGCCGAGGCGAGAATGTTCCCCACCTCCTTCAGGGCCGAAATCTCAAGCTCGGTGAGGAGAGACCCCTCACTCTTCTCCCGCGGGAGAAGCCGCGAGAGGAGTTTCAGGGCGCTATCCCGGGGAAGGACGATGAGGATGTTCCCCCGGGCGTCGCCGAGCATCTGGAGGTAGATCCCGACGACGAGCTTCTCGGCGCCGCCGAAGACTTCCGGTACCTTGGCGATATCGGTCAGGAGAACTTTCGGAACCGAGAGCGAGATGCTCCTGCCGATGAGTTGCGAAAGGGCCGTGGCGGCGTGGGCCACCCCGATATTGCTCACCTCCCGCAGGGCGTCCAGGTGCTCCTCTGTCAATGCATCGAATTTCATGCGGCTTTTCCCCCTATTCCGTTACCGGCTTGGTGAGTGGAAACCATGCGCCGACGCTCGATCGGCGTCACAAGTGTCGAGATATCCAGGATAAACACAACCCGCCCGTCGCCCAGAATGGCCCCGCCGGCCAGCCCCCTGACCGCGTCGAGGGGCCGTCCGAGAGGCTTGACAAACACCTCGGTCTGGCCGAGGAAACTGTCGACCGCGAATCCAACCGTGCCCCCCTGCACGTCGGCGGCAATGACGGGAACGAGCCCCCCCGCGGGACGGCTGTCCCCACTCCCGAGAATGCGCCCGAGCCCCACAAGCGGCACCGTCTCACCCTCAAGATCGAACACGCTCCGTTTGCCGTCGATTCTGATCCGGTTCGGCTCCAGCTCCACCGTCCGGTGGATAGCCGTGACCGGAACTGCCAGGGTCAGGTTGCCGCAGGCAACGAGGAGGGCCTGGATGATGGCTACGGTGAGGGGGAGCCGGAGGGTCACCCTGCTCCCCTTCCCCAGTTCCGACCCGATGGCGAGGGCACCCCCCACCTGGCGGACCGCCGCCTGCACGGCGTCCATGCCGACTCCCCGGCCCGAGACGTCAGTGACGGTGCCGGCCGTGGAGAAGCCCGGGAGACAGGAGAGCATGAGCGCTTCCTGGGGACCCATCCCCCGTCCCTCCGCGGCGCCGATGAGCCCCTTTGCCACGGCAGAGGCCACGAGGGCCTCCGGGTCCATCCCCCTCCCGTCGTCCTCCACGGTAACGAGGATATGGTCCCGTTGGCGCCTGACCGTGAGGCCAATGCGCCCCTCCGGATCTTTCCCCGCCGCGGCCCGTATAGCGGGAGACTCTATGCCGTGATCCACGGCGTTTCGCAGGATGTGGACCAAGGGATCAGTGAGGAGTTCGAGCATCCCCCGGTCCAGTTCCTGATCCTTTCCTTCGATGACAAGACTGGCCTGCTTCCCCCCCTGTCGGGCCAGATCCCGGACCATCCGCGGGAAGTACTCGCAGACGCTGCCAAAGGGAAGCATCCGTACCGCCATCACCTCATTTCGAAGCTCCCGCACCAGGCCAGCCAACTCATTGACCGTCCCCCGGAGCCGATCCGACTCCAGTTCCTTCCCAAGCTCCGTGAGTCGGTTCTTGCAGGTTACCAGTTCTCCGGCCATATTCACCAAGCGGTCCAGAAGGTCGGACCGGACCCGCACCGTCCGCTGCTCCTCCCGGTTGCCGTGCGGGGGGGCATTCCTTTCACCCTCAGCGGCACGACCGGGTTCCGACGGCTGCGAAAGCAGTTCAGCGGGAGTATTGGGAGAGACGGGCCCTTCCCCTTCACCGGTGGTACCATCGTAGGCGAGAAGCTTTTTGATGAGTTCGGCGGTATCGTGGTCACCAGCTCGCCCGGCGGCCACATCGTCGATCATGTGCCCCAGCAGATCCGCACCGGCAAGGAGGAGGTCCGCAACCCCGCCATCGAAAGAAAGACGCCCCTTGCGCACCCGATCCATGAGGTCTTCCATCCGGTGGGCGAGCCCCCCTATTCCCTGGTACTCCATGGAGGCCGCCATCCCCTTGATCGAATGGACGGAGCGAAAGAGCGACCCGATCAGGTCGGCGTTTGCCGCATCCTTCTCCAGCGCCACAATGTCGCTCCCCATCCGCTCCAGATTTTCCCGGGCCTCGGCAATGAACATCTCCCGGTAGGGGGACATGTCCATGGGCTTATCCTTCGGCGATTCGCCGGATGACCTCCTTGACCCGGTCGGGATTGAATGGTTTCAGGATGAAATCCCTGGCCCCCACGTCCTGGGCCTTCTGGACCAGGGACTCCTGCCCCACGGCGCTGCAGATGACGACCCGCGCGTTGGGGTCCATGGCCATAATTTCGCGGAGCGCCTCTATGCCGTTCTTGACGGGCATGATGATGTCGAGGGTCACGATGTCGGGGCGGACGTCGCGATAGGTGATCACCGCCTCGCCCCCGTCCGCCGCCTCAGCCACCACCTCGTAGCCATCCTCCTCCAGAATGCCCCGCAGCATGTTCCGCATGAACAGGGCATCGTCAACAATCATCACTCTCTTCTTAGCCATGCATCCTCCACGTTTCGGCTTTCAGGATTTCTTCCAGGGCTTCCACCACTGCTTCCGGTGAAAGCAACGCCAACCGCTGGCCGGCAACGACAAGGTACCGCTCGACGGGGGATTCGGCCTCCCCCAACTCTTCCATGGCCGCATCCATAGCCACGATGGCAACGGCCCCTTCCACACGCAGCGCCAGATCGCCCGCCCGCCGGTCGAGGACGACGACCGTCCCGCCGCGGGTCAGAACAGGCGCACCAAGAAAAGCCGCAAGATCCAGCACAGGCACGATGCGACCGTGGCAATTAATGGCCTCCCCCAGCCAGGGGGGAACCCCCGGCACCGGGAAGGTGGGAATTTCTTCCAGCACTTCGGCCGCCTGCTCCAGCCTCAGGGCGTGACGCTTGCCGGCCACGAAAAAGGTTATGAGGCGGCCGACGGAATCGCTCACGGGGTTTGCGCCCCGGGAAGGGTGAACCGCTCGACCACCTGCATGAGGGCATCGGCAAGGGCAGCCATCTCCCGGGCGGCCAGCGACATCTCCTGCATGGCGGTGGCCTGCTCCTCGGTGGCGGTCGAAACCTCCTCGCCGGCAGCCGCATTGTCCTCGGCCACCCGCGCGATCTCGTCCACCGCCTTGACCATCTTTGCGGCCCCGTCGGTCTGGATATGGGAGAGATCCGCGATGCTCCCGGCGCGCCGCTCGGTCTCCACGGCGGTCTGGAGGATGTTCTGGAAGGCGGCGGCGGTGACGTTCACGTTTCGCTTCCCTTCGACGATCTCCCGGGAACTCTCCTCCATGAGTCGTTGGAGCCGGTGGCTCTCTTCGCGAACGGCACCGATCAGGTCGATGATGGAGGCGGCCGAAGTGCCTGTTCCGTCGGCCAGCTTGCGCACCTCTTCGGCCACCACGGCGAACCCCTTGCCGTACTCGCCGGCCCGGGCTGCCTCGATGGAGGCATTGAGGGCCAGGAGGTTCGTCTGCCGGGCGATCTCGGCAATGAAGTCGGCGATTTTCCCCACCTGCTGGAGCCGGGCGTTGAACGAGAGGAACTGCCGGCCGCTCTCCTCCACCCGGTCGAAGAAGGCCGTCATCCGCTCGAGGGAGTCACTGGCGAGCTCCTGTCCCTTCCGTGCGGTCAGGCTTGTTTCCTGGGCTGCCTTGGCCGACTCGCGGGCCCGCTTGGCCACGAGCTCCACCGATATCGCCATCTCGTGGATGACCCGGGAGCTCTTCTCCACCATCTCCGCCTGGGTGCCGGTCCCCCGGGCGATCTGCTCGATTGCCTGGGACACTTCCCCGGTGGAGGCGTTGATCTCCACGGCCGAGCCGGAAAGGGTCCGGGCGGAGGAGGCCACCTTTTCGGCCGTTACCCTGATGTGCCCCACCAGCTCCCGGAGGTTTTCCACCATCCGGTTGATGGAGTCACCCAGATCGGCGGTTTCGTCGGGGAAACGGGTTGCCGGAATCACCACGTCCCGGGTCAGGTTCCCCTGGCTGATAGCCTCGGCCGATTCGGTGAGATGGGCGATGTTCCGGGAAAAGCCGCGGGAAAAGAACCACCCGAGGATAAGGCCGATGGTCATCGCCACCAGATAGCTGAGAACGCTGGCAATCTCCGGCGCGTAGCCCAGGAGGCCCACCCCTGCGGGGGCGAAGGCGACGGCCGCCACGACCACGACAAACCCGAGGATGAACTTGTAACCGATGGGAATACGCATCACGGTTCTCCATGCTGCGGTACCGGCCGGGAGAGCGAAGGCTTCGACACCGAGACGGGATCTCAATAAACAGAAAAACGGCTCTTCTGGTAAATCCGCTCTACGGGGCACAGGGTGGTGAATCGCTGCCGCACCTCGCCGACGAGGGTTTCCGCCTTGCCGAGCACCAGTACCCCCCCTGTGCGGAGGGAGGAGGCGAACCCGTGGAGGATCCGCGCCTGCTCACCCCGCTCGAAGTAGATGAGAACGTTGCGGCAGAGGATCAAGTCGCTCTCAATGGAAGAATCGGGGTTGAACAGGTCGCTGCGGCGGAACTCGACCATTTCCCTGACGGCCGGTGCCAGGAGAAACCGGTCCCCCACCGGGGAGAAGTACCGCTCCTTCACCCCGGCAGGGACCTCTGCGAGGCGTTCGGGACTATATGCCCCCGTGCAGGCCGCGTTGAGGATCCCTTCATTTATATCGGTCGCCACAAGGGAAACCTTGAACTGTTTCAACTCCTCCCCGAACGAATCCCTCAGGATGATCGCCAGAGAGTAGGGCTCCTCGCCGCTGGCGCAGCCAACGCTCCAGAAGGTGACGTGGTCCCGACCATCGCACCGCAGCCGCTCAAAGAGCGCGGGGAGCACCTCTTCCCTCAGCTTCTCGAAGGTGGGGCGATTGCGGAAGAACTGGCTCACATGAATGGTGAGCCCCTTGACGAGGAGCTCCAGCTCCCCCTCGTTGCGGGCCACGAGTTCGCAGTAAGCGTCCGCCGTGGCGGAGTGGGTCGCCCTCACCCGGATGGCAATCCGCCGCTTCAGGTACTTGTCCTTATAGCTCCCGATGTCAAAATTGCGACGAGCCTTGAGAATGTCACGGACCCGCGCCAGGGCGTGGTCGGGAAAGTCAAGGGAGGTTTCGTCTGTCGCTGATTTAGTGAGCGTAGGCGGAATCATAACCTCTGGTACCACCGGGGATGCCGGTAACTGGCAGCAAGAACCGTTCCCTACTGCGGACAAATGCCCTGCTGCCCTCACTGACCATCACAAAAATGGTTATATCCGCCGCGACCTACGGCGGCCTCACGGCCGTCGGGCCCCACCACCGCAAGCCCGCTGCCGGCGATTATCTCCCCGATGGCGGTGACGGCCACGCCGGTTTCCGCCAGCAGCGGAGCAACCTCTCCGCTCCTCTCGGGGGGCACCGTAAAAAGAAGCTCGTAGTCCTCGCCGCCGGTCAGCGCAAGAATCGAGGG
>CAJPFF010000202.1 GCA_905339345.1 Geobacteraceae bacterium
CGCCGATCATCGCCGCTGCTGCCATGAGCCTGTCCTCGGTCAGCGTGGTCGGCAATGCATTGCGGCTGCGGGGTAGCTGAAGATCAGAGTAGTCGTGCCTGACGCGCACCAGAATTCAATACGCAATCGGGGAATTGGACAGGGGCCATGCGGCGCTGGCGTGTTCGTTCATCGTGCCCCAAAAACCCCAGGCTTCGTTTTGGGTGGCGGGTATCTGATTGGTGGTCATCGTGTCTTCTCCGGGTTGATCGTTGCGACACCTGTAGTAACGCGCTGTTCGATTGAGAAGCCAACTACGGCTGGACGCTTGGCGAGAGCGGCTGGGACACCGGCATGGACGCCACCGCCCAGGATCAGGCTGTAGCCCATCGCTTCGAGACGTGGCCGATGCTGGCATAGCATGCGTCCCAGCCAAGCAGAAACGACCAGACCCAGCGTGATGAAAAAGTAACGTTGCCAGCCACCAGCGTTCGCCAAAACGCTGAATGCCGCACCCGGATTCAGGACATGAACGAGGTTGAAAAACGGGGTGATTTCGACTTGCTCACCGTAGGCAAATGTGCGGATGATGGCGAACTTCGTGAGCTGATCGGTCATGACAGCACTAGCGGCCACGGTGAACCAGACCCAAGCCGATGTGCGGCGGGCCGATTGCCACACAGGGGCGGCCAGCGGCAGCAACCACCCGGCAAGTACCGTGCAGCTCCATCCCAGCGTCCACCCCGCCAACACATCGGCCGGAAAGTGCATTCCGGCCGCGATGCGCGACCAGCCGACCAATGTGGCGTACAGCATTAAACCGAGACGACCACGGCGGCCCATCAAAGGCCAGAGCGCGCCGACCACCAGCGCGGCATAGGTGGCATGCCCGCTGGGCAGGCTGTAGTGAAGCTCGATGTCCCCGATGACGCGCACCATGTCGCCAAGGACGGCAGGCGGGCGTGGAAAGTCGAGCCATAGCTTCAAGATGGTGGCGGCCAGTAACGCCAGCAAGAAGGCCGCGCTAAAACCAATAAGGCGATGCCGAACGGCCCTGCCATGCGTCGGGTTGGTGGCCGACTTCGACCACCACCACAGACCCAGCAGCATCAGCGGCGCTGTCCAGTAACTTCCCACGAGGCTGAAGAACCACGCCAGCGGCCCCAGCGCGGCAGGCGTACCCGTGTTGATGGCTTGAAACATCGCGATGTTCAGACCACCCCAGTCATAGAGAAAGAATTTCCAGCTCATCGGCGCAACAGCCTCAAGCCATTGCCAACGACGAGCAAGCTGGCCCCCATGTCAGCAAACACAGCCATCCACATGGTCGCGTGACCCGTGAAGGTGAGCACCAGAAAGACTGCCTTGATGCCAAGGGCCAGCACAATGTTTTGCATCAGCACCTGCGCCGTCGCACGCGACAGGCGCACGAAGGTCGGAATTTTGCGCAGGTCATCGTCCATCAGCGCCACATCAGCCGTTTCGATGGCGGTGTCGGTGCCAGCGGCTCCCATGGCAAAGCCGATATCCGCACGCGCCAAGGCCGGTGCATCGTTGATGCCATCACCGACCATGCCAACCTTGCCGTTTCTGGACAAGTGCTCCACTTCGCGCAGTTTGTCGTCGGGTAGCTGGTTGCCTTGCGCACGGTCGATGCCGGCTTGTGTGGCAATGGCCTGTGCCGTATGTGGGTTGTCGCCGGTCAGCATCAGGGTGTTGATGCCCAGTGCATGCAGCTCGGCGATAGCGCTCCTGCTGCTGTCCTTGATGGTGTCCGCAACGGCGAATAAGGCATGTACCCCTTTTGCGCCTATCAACATCACGACGGTTTTACCAGCGGTTTCCAGCGCAGTGATGCGCTGCTCCAGTTCCGATGTGCACTGTCCCAGCTCTTCGAGCATCCGGTGGTTGCCCAGATGGTAGGCCTCCCCGTTGATTTGGCCTTGCACGCCCCGACCGGGCAGCGCGCTGAACTCGGCCACGTCGAGCAAGGCAACCCCATCCGTCTGCGCAGCCCGCGCCACCGCTTTGGATACAGGATGATCGGAGCGGGCCGCCAAACTGGCAGCGATGCTGCGGCTGTTTGCGGCGAGTGCATTGCCCCAAGTGACAAAATCGGTCTGTGCGGGCTTGCCGTGCGTGATCGTGCCGGTCTTGTCCAGAGCCAGCCAGCGCAGCTTGCGGCCTTCTTCCAGATAGACACCGCCCTTGACGAGAATGCCGTGGCGGGCAGCGGCGGCCAAGCCGCTGACGATGCTGACCGGCGTGGAAATCACCAGTGCGCATGGGCAGGCGACTACCAGCAGAACCAGTGCACGGTAAATCCAGTCCAGCCATGCCGCGCCCATGAGAAGCGGGGGCAGCAGTGCGACGGCGATGGCTAGGGCGAAAACGAGGGGCGTGTACCAGCGGGCGAACTGATCGACAAAACGCTGGGACGGTGCACGGCTACCTTGCGCAGCCTCTACCGCGTGAATGATGCGGGCCAAAGTGGAATTGCTGGCCACGGCAGTGACGCGGTATTCGAACGAGCCGGATTCGTTGATCGTCCCAGCGAACACCGGATCACCGGGAGATTTCTCGACCGGCAGGCTTTCGCCCGTGATCGGGGCTTGGTTGACCGTAGAGCGGCCCTCTAGCACCTCACCATCGAGCGCGATGCGCTCGCCCGGTTTGACCCGGGCGCGGCTGCCGACGGCGATTTGCTTGGCGCTCACCTCGCGCCATGTGCCGTCAGCCTGTTGCACCGTGGCCTGTTCCGGGGTCAGGTCGAGCAGCCCACGGATGGCGTTACGGGCGCGATCCAATGACTTGGCCTCGATCACCTCGGCCAGCGCGAACAGTACCATCACCATCGCCGCTTCGGGCCAGTGGCCAATCAACATGGCACCCGTGACGGCAATCGACATCAGGGCGTTCATGTTGAGGTTACGGTTCTTGAGCGCGATCCACCCCTTCTTGTAGGTGGAGAGGCCACCTGTGAAGACCGCGACAAGCGCCAGAACGACGACCGACCAGTGATTGCCGTTGTGGAACCAGTAGACCGCTTCGGCCGCCGATGCAGTGACGAAGGAGATACCGAGCGGCCACCAGTTGGTCGGCGTTGTCACAGGGGACGCGGATGGCGACGCGGTCTCGGCCTTGTCCACGACCTGCGCCTCGAATCCGAGCGCTTGTAGTGCCACAAGCACATCCGGCAGAACCCCGTCAGCATGTCGTACCGACAGCGTCCGCTGCATTAGGTTGAAATCGAGATCGGCAACCCCGGCCACGGTGCCGAGCTTGTTGCGGATCAACGCCTCTTCGGTCGGACAATCCATCTTGGCAATGGACAGCTTGGTCGTCTGCCCGGCTGATGCCTCATCCATGCGCACGGCCTGCATGCCGATGGCCTTCAACGCCTGCTCAACGGGAGACAACGAAGGCAATTCGTGCCACACGGCCAAGGTACGCTGCATCAGGTTGAACTCAAGACTTGCCACCCCCGCCAGACCGGCCAGCTTGCTTCGGATCAGCGCCTCTTCGGTCGGACAATCCATGTTCTCGATGCGGTACACCGCTTGAGCCGATCCAGTTGCCAGCGGGGCTTGTGTCGTGGCTTGGATGATTGGCGCAGTCGAGCAGCCGCACTGCTTTGAAGCGCATTCGCTCATGAATAACTCCTTCAAATCGTCTATACAGACTCCATTAGAAACTCTATAGTAGCTATAGAGTCAAGTGATAAATGGAGATTGAGGCATGGAAATCAGAATTGGCGACCTCGCCAAGCGCTCCGGGTGCGAGGTCGTGACCATCCGCTACTACGAGAAGGAAGGGCTGCTGCCGAAGCCAGCGCGCAGTGGTGGCAACTTCCGGTTGTACGGCGATGTACACATCGAGCGTTTGCAGTTCATCCGCCATTGCCGTTCGCTCGACATGACCTTGGGCGAGATTCGGACATTGTTAGGATTGCGGGACAACCCCACTCAGGACTGTGGGGAGGTTAACGCGCTACTGGATGACCATATCCAGCTGGTGGAAGTGCGTGTGGCAGCGTTGTTGCAGTTGAAGCAACACTTGCTCGCTCTGCGCGAGAAGTGTTCTGGCGCACGGCCTGTAGATGCGTGCGGCATATTGCAAGGACTCTCGAAGCGCAGCCGACCCACGGGTGAAGCGTCGTTCGCCGCAGCCCGAACATCACGCGGTTCTTCAACGTCACAGATTTAACTCGCCCGCATGAACGCTTGGGCCTAATCATCGAATTGACGGACAAAAGGCTAAAGCCTTGCTAGTTTACTCGGAGTGCGGACGCGGGTTCGGTTCCGTGTTCCACCACCAATTCCAAAAGCCCGAACTCGTTTCGGGCTTTTTCACGTCTGCTCGCAGCGCCAGTCCAGGCGGGCCTTCGCGGGTTTGCCTCGCGAGCGGCGCATCCCACATTTCCGCGCTTTTGGCCCTCCCTGGCCTCTCTGTTCTCCGTTTCTCTCTGGTGACCTCGCGAGCGTGCGCGAGGTCACTTCCTTTATTGATGGGGGTTTCAGGGCCGTTGGTTGTAGTTGTAGATTGGCCACCTCCGACGACCGAAGCATGAAATCGCACCAAATATCATCTTCTGGTGGCTACGACCTGACTGTTTCCTGCTCTCGGCAGCGGACGTTCAAGGGGCTACTCGACTCCGAAACCTGTCGGAAGGGCAATTCCATCTCCTCGGCCGGAGCTGACCTTGAACCTGCGATCCCAATCCGTCAGCAATGAGGTCGGTATGCTGCCATTCAATGGTGATTCACATTCAGTCACCTCTACAAAACTTCATAGCCCATAGAGTGCTGACTGAAACGTAATTTCCTGGTCACCTTCCTGTTGGTATGCGTCTCCTAAGATGGCATCACCGTCGGACGAGATATGCCCGATGGAATCAACCCATCTCACAAGGAGTAAAACATGAAAACCAAGCTTGCCAAACTGGCCCTGATTGCCGTTCTGAGCTCCGCAGGTGCAACAAGCGCGTTTGCCCATGATGCCGCCAGAGCCGAAGCGAAACAGATTATTGACCTAAAAGACGGTTCGACGCTCTACATCTTCAAGGACGGAAAAATGGCCATGGAAGACCGGTACGGTCGCGCCATTCGCACGTCTCCGGGCACCGTGGTAGAGACCAGTGATGGCCGAAAAATCACAACGCAGAGTGACGAAGTCGCGCGCCTCAATTCCCTGATAATCCAAGGGCACGAAGGAGGCTGAGGTTGATCACCCGATTATCCTGAACCTGAAGCGGCTCCTTTGGGGGCTGCTTCCGTTTGGAAGTAACGAGAAAGCAGTGAACGCTTTTCCTGTCGCAGTACGGTGCTGCTAGCCCGAAAGCTTTGACAAACATGTCGGGTGCAATCCCGATGAGCGCGCAAAAACTTGTTGTTGCGCCCCTGATGCACAAACGTCCTGTGTGCGGTCGACACACAGGCCATAACCCAGAAGCCTGCATCAAAGGCGGTTTTGGCTAGATTTGCAGCTCAAATATGGTGACCCCATCGGTCGACTGAACCGATATGGATCCTCCATGCGCTTGAATGATCGAGCGCGTAATCGCCAGCCCCAGACCAACCCCATCGGCAAGACGTTTTCGGGAAGGATCGGTGCGGTAGAACCGGTCAAAGAGGCGCGGCAGATGTTCCGGCGCGATTGTCTCACCGGAATTCTCGACCTGGATCGTTGCAATTTGATCCCCATCTATGCCGATCCGGACCCGAACATACCCCCCTAGGGGGGTATGTCCAAAGGCATTCGAAAGCAAGTTGCCCATCGCTCGGCGCAGCATCAAACGGTCACCACGCGCAGTCGCATTTCCTTCAACCGTCAAGCTGACGCCGCTCTCCTCGGCGACCGCTTCGTAAAAGGATGCGAGACCTTCTGCCTCCGCTCTCAGATCGACGTCTTCGAGATGAGGAATCACCAGATCGTTATCGGCCTTGGCCAGGAACAGCATGTCGGCGATCATTTTCGCCATGCGTTCCAGTTCCTCCGCGTTGGAGGCGAGAACATCCTGATATTCGTCAATGGACCTCGCACGCGAAAGCATGACCTGGGTCTGCGTCAGCAGATTGCTGACGGGAGTCCGCAGTTCGTGGGCGATGTCGGAAGAGAAGTCAGACAAGCGCTGAAACGAATCTTCCAGACGGGCCAGCATCTGGTTCAGGGTATCGGCCAAATCCACCAGCTCGACCGGGATCTCATCGGTTGGCAATCGTGAATGCAGCCGATCCGCAGTAATGGCAGCCGCCTCGCGCTTGATCGCATGCAAGGGCGCCAGCCCGTGCCGGGCCGCCATCCAGCCGAGCAGGCCAGTAATGAGCGCGGCGAGGACGACAACCGACCATAGCGTGAAGCGAAACGAACTCATGAAGTGTTCGTGGTGAGTGATGTCCGTCGCTACAGCAACGACTGCCGGTTTCTCCCCCTTGATGCCGGTTTGGACCATTTCCGAAATCCCGCGCAGCGGTACGCCATCCCTTGTTTTCCAAACAATCGGGCGCGAAATGGACATGCTGGAAGGTTGCGCCAGCAAGGCTTGCGGAAACTCGGCGCCGCTGGTGACGAACAAGGTCTGCCCCGATGGCGCCACCACCACGACCGCCAGACCGTGATGCCCCACCAGCGAGTCATCCAGTTGCTGCGACAAGGCGTTCAGGTCACTTTGCGAATGAACCTTTTCCAGCGCGTGCCGGGTCAGTTCCATTTTCCCGCTCAGTACCTCCATGTCCTGTTCTTCGAAATGGTGTTCGACCGAGTTGCCGATCAACAAACCAAGCAGGAGCAGGACGGCAGTCGATGCCGAAGCGAACAGCAGCGTCAGGCGGAAGGTGATCGATTTGCGTCCAGCCGGTCTCACTCCGCTATCTCCATCACATACCCCATGCCACGGATGGTGCGAATCAATTTTGGCTCGAAGCCATCATCGACCTTGGCACGTAGGCGACGCATTGCGACTTCGATCACGTTGGAGTCGCTGTCGAAGTTCATGTCCCAGACCTGCGAGGCAATCAGGGAGCGTGGCAGAACCTCGCCTTGGCGCCGCAACAGCAGTTCCAGCAGCGCGAATTCCTTGGCCGTCAGATCGATGCGCTTGCCGGAGCGAGTAACACGGCGCCGCATCAGATCCAGTTCGAGGTCGGCGATGCGCAGATACTCGGACTCCTTCGCCTTGCTGCCGCGCCGCAGATGAATGCGTACCCGCGCCAGCAATTCGGCAAACGCGAAGGGCTTCACCATGTAATCGTCGGCCCCCAACTCCAAGCCATGAACGCGGTCCTGCACCTGATCGCGGGCTGTCAGGAACAGCACTGGCATGTCCTTGCCGGCCTTGCGGATACCTTGCAGTACCGCCCAGCCATCGATGCCGGGCAGCATGACATCCAGTATCGCCAGGTCATAGGCATCGGTCTGTGCGAGATGCAGACCGTCCAGGCCATCGCGCGCCAGGTCGACGACGAACCCGGCCTCGGTCAGGCCTTGTCTCAGGTAATCCCCGGTTTTGATCTCGTCTTCGACGACCAGTATTTTCATGAGCGGTCTCCCATGTTGCGATGTGCGCCATTCTGCGCTGGAAACATGGGCAATCCCGCTGGATTACAGAAATGTAATCTAGCGGTCAGCATGGCGTTAGGCAGGGTTTAGCAGAATCCCTCCATCGTTGAACAGGAGGGATTGCTGTGGAAACTCAAGCTCGAAATCGTCGCGAGGTCGCAAGCCATCGCACGATTCTGTCGCATTCCGTGTGGCTGATATGAGAGCCATCGTCCCTCGCCCAATGCGGCTCATGATGCTTTGCATCGCGGGGCTGCTTGCCGGCTTTTCCGTTCAGGCGGCGGAAACGCAGAAATCCGGGTTGGCGGCAGCCGTGGAACAAGCCTGGCGCCTGAACCCTCAGGCCGCCGGACTGGACGCCCGCGAGGCCGAAGCGCGCGCCGCGCAGGATGTTGCGGCTGGGCTGACGCCGGAGCCCGGCTCGGTCAGCATCGGCAACTTGAACGACCGGTTCAACCGCAATCAGGGCAAGCAGGAATATGAGGTCGAACTGGCGGTGCCGCTGTGGCTGCCCGGCCAGAAAACGGCGCGCGAAGCCGAGGCGACGAGCCGGCTCGACGAAACCGTCGCCAGGCGGGCCGCCCTGCGCCTGGAGGTCGGTGGTGAACTGAGGGAAGCCTGGTGGGCGTTGGCAGCGGCACGCAGCGCCAAGCTGCTGGCCTCCCGTCGCCTGGAAACCGCCCGCGCCCTGGAAACCGACGTCATGCGGCGTTACAAGGTTGGCGAACTGTCGCGCATCGATGCCAACCTTGCGCAAACCGAGACCCATGCCGCCAATGCCGAATTGGTCGAAGCGGAGGCAACACTGCTCCAGGCCGAGCAGGCTGTACAAGCCCTTACCGGTTCTCCTGCCCCGAAGAGCCTGGACGAAGAGTCGCCAACCACGCGGCGGCTGATCGATGAAACCGGCGATTCAGCCGCATCCCATCCCTTGCTGGCTGTTACTGCCGCCGCCGCGCGCAGCGCCCGCGCGCGCGTCAAGGTGGCCGATGAATCACGTCGTTCTGCACCGGAACTTTCGTTTCGGGTCGTGCGCGAGCGTGGCGCCTTTGCCGAGTCCTATTCCAACAGCGTGGGCGTCAAGCTCAAGATTCCGTTCTCGTCCGGTTCGCAAGTGCGTCAGGAAACCTCGGCGGCACAGGCCGAGGCGAATCAGGCGGATACCGACTTGCTGCGTATCCAGACCCGGGTCCGGCTCGACGCCGAGCGCGCGCAGCGCAACCTGCAATCGGCTGAACGCCAGTTCGCCATGGCGCAGGAGCGCCGCCAGCTTTCCGCCGAGAACCTGCGCCTTGCCGAGAAAGCTTTTTCTCTGGGCGAATCCGATCTGGCGACATTGCTGCGTATCCGCGCCGCTGCCTTTGATGCCGATGCCTTCTTTGATCGCCAGCGCGTAGCCCGCGCCGCTGCGATATCGCGTTTGAACCAAGCCATGGGAGTGTTGCCGTGAAACATGCCGTTGCCGTTGCTCTACTTTCCGTGGCCCTGACCACGATGAACCTGGCGTTCGGCCACGGTGGGGAGGATCACGGCGCACCGCCGCCCCCCGTCGCACAGGTGGTCGAACCGCGTACCGCCGCCGCGACCGAGGAGTTCGAGGTGGTCACGTTGCTCGAAGGCAGGAAACTGGTGGTGTATGTCGATCGTTTCGCCAGCAACGAACCCGTGGCGCAGGCCAAGGTGGAAATCGAGGGCGCGGGGCTCAAGGGCGTGGCCAGCGAAATCGCCCCTGGAACTTACGTTCTCGATGTGACCGCGCCCCTGCCGCCAGCCAAACATCCGCTGACCATCAGTGTTGAAGCCGGTGACAGCGTCGATCTGCTTTCCGCCACGCTGGATACCTCTGCCTCCGTGGCCACCGAGGTGCATACCCACGGCTGGAGCGAGTGGGTTATCTGGGGAGTTTCCGGAGCGCTGCTGCTGATGACCGGAATATTGTTTGCCGTTCGGCGCCACAAACGCGCCAAGAAGGGGATTTGATGATGCGCAAGATCGATTTGCATGTACTGGTGACCGCGCTGGCCTTGGGGTTGACCACGGGAACAGTCTTGGCTCACGGCGACGAAGATCACAGCCAGGATGCCAAGAAGAAGCCACCTGCCGCCGCGACAACGGCAGCAAGCGCCGGAGGAGCCGCAGGGGTGACTGCGGCTCCGCAGCGATTGGCCGACGGCAGCCTGTTCGTGCCGAAGCCGGTGCAACGCCAGCTTGGTCTGCGTACCCAACCGGTGCGCATTGCTGAACTGGCGGCCACGGTCGAATTGAATGGCCGGATCATTCCCGATCCGGAAACCAGCGGCCGGGTGCAGGCCATGTTCGCCGGCAGCGTGATTCCCGGCCAGAAGGGCATGCCGACGGCCGGGCGGAAGGTTGCCAAGGGCGAAGTCCTGGCCTACCTGCGCCCGATCAGCGGCGCCATAGAGCGTGGCAACCAGAAAGCCAGCCTCGCCGAACTCGAAGCGCAACTGGCCATCGCCGAGGGCAAGATGAAGCGCTTCGAGCAGCTCGAAGGCGCCGTGCCGCAGAAGGAGATCGAGGCCGCGCGTATCGAGCATGCCGCCTTGCAGCAGCGGCGGGCCTATGTCCGCGCCAGCATCGACTCTGCCGAACCGCTGGTGGCGCCGGTGGCCGGCATCGTCAGTGCCTCGCATCACCTGCTGGCCGGGCAAGTCGTTGATGCCAAGGAAGTGCTGTTCGAGATCGTCGATCCCTCCCGTCTTGCCGTGGAAGCGCTGGCCTACGATGTCGGCATCGCCAAGACGCTGGTTTCCGCCAGTGCCCTGGCGGAGCAAACCGCACTGGAACTGAAGTTCGTCGGCGGCGGCCAGCAACTGCGTGAGCAAGCCTTGCCCCTGCTGTTCCGCATCGCCAACCGCAATGCGGCGGTAGCCGTCGGTCAGCCGGTCAAGGTGATCGCCCGCACCGAGCAAGGCGTCAAGGGCGCGAGCGCGCCGCGGACGGCACTGACAAAAGTCGGCGCTGGCGAGACGGCGGTCTGGGTGCATACCGAGGCCGAGCGTTTCGTCGCTCGCCGGATTCGCCACCAGTCACTCGATGCGGCCAACGTCGCCATCCTCGACGGCCTTCACGACGGCGACCGTGTGGTGACCGTCGGAGCGGGATTGCTCTCGCAGGTGCGCTGACATGTTCGATTACATCATCCACGCCGCGCTCAAGCAGCGGCTGATCGTCCTTGGCATCTCGCTGCTGCTGATCATCTACGGCGCGATCACCCTGCGGCAGATGCCGGTCGACGTCTTCCCCGACCTCAACAAGCCGACTGTGACGCTGATGACCGAGGCCGGCGGCATGGCACCGGAAGAGGTCGAGCAACTGGTCACATTCCCCATCGAGTCGAGCATGAACGGCATGCCAGGTGTGACGCGCGTGCGCTCGGTGTCTGGCATCGGCCTGTCGATCATCTACGTCGAGTTCGAATGGGGTTCGGACATTTACCGCAACCGCCAGCAGATCGCCGAGCGCCTGAACCTGGTGCGCGAAGCCCTGCCGCCCGGCATCGTGCCGCAGCTCGGGCCGATCTCGTCGATCATGGGCGAGATCCTGCTGATCGCACTCCCGGCCGATCCCGACAAGATCAGCCCGATGACCGTCCGCGAATACGCGGATTGGGTGATGCGTCCGCGTCTCTTGACGATTCCCGGCGTCGCCCAGGTCATTCCGATCGGTGGTGAGGTACGGCAATATCGGGTGGAGATCAAGCCGGCCCAGTTGCAGTCGCTGGGCATCGAGCGCGAGAAGCTGGAAACCGCCCTCAAGGACTTCGGCGCCAACACCAGTGGCGGTTTTCTTGAAGCCCAGGGCCGCGAATACCTGATCCGCCAGATCGGCCGCAGCTCGCGCATTGAGGATTTGCAGAACTTGGTGGTGAGCGTGAAAAACGGCCAGCCGATCCTGCTCAAGCAAGTGGCGGACGTGAAACTCGCCCCGGCCATCAAGCGCGGCGATGGCAGCTACAAGGGCAAGCCGGCGGTGATCCTGTCGGTACAGAAGCAGCCGGCCGCCGACAGCGTCAAGCTGACCCGCGATGTCGAAAAGGCAATGGCCGAACTTGGCAAGAGTCTGCCCAAGGGTTTCGAGACACCATCCTTCCTGTTCAAGCAGGCCGACTTCATCGAGCATTCGGTGAATAACGTCGAGGAGGCGTTGCGCGATGGCGCCATCCTCGTCGCCGTGATCCTCTTCCTGTTCCTGCTCAATGTGCGCACCACACTGATTTCGCTGATGGCGATTCCGGTGTCACTGCTGGTGACGGCGCTGGTGTTCCACTACTTTGGCCTGTCGATCAACACCATGACGCTGGGCGGTCTGGCCATCGCCATCGGCGAGCTGGTCGACGATGCGGTGGTCGGCGTGGAGAACGTGCTGCGGCGTCTGAAGATTAACCGGACATCTGACTCACCCCGTCCGGTGGCGGAAGTCATTGCCGCCGCGACGCTGGAAGTGCGTTCCGCCATCGTCTATGCGACCGTGATCATCGTCCTGGTGTTCGTGCCGCTGTTCGTGTTGCCCGGCATCGAGGGCCGGCTGTTCACGCCACTCGGCGTCGCCTACATCGTCTCGATCCTTGCCAGCATGATCGTCTCGGTGACGCTGACACCGGTGATGGCCTATTACCTGCTGCCGCAAATGAAGCAGCTTCACGCCGGCGACAGCCCGCTGGTGATCTGGCTCAAGCGCTGGGATGCCAAGTTACTGCACTGGTCGTTCGGTCATGCACGCAACCTGCTGGCAGGCGCTTTGGCGCTGGTCATCCTCGTCGCCGCGAGCGTGCCGTTCTTTCCGCGCTCTTTCCTGCCGCCGTTTAACGAAGGTACGCTGACGGTCAATGTCCTGCTCAATCCCGGCACCTCTTTGGCCGAATCCAACAGCATCGGCACCCTGGCCGAGCAGATGGTGATGCAGGTGCCGGAGGTGACGCAGGTCGGGCGCCGCACCGGCCGCGCCGAACTGGACGAGCATGCGGAAGGCGTGCACTACACCGAAATGGACGTGGACCTGAAAGCCTCGGCGCGCAGCCGCGACGAGATCATCGCCGACATTCGGAGCCGTCTGGCCAGTCTGCCAGCTGCATCCAATGTCGGCCAGCCGATCTCGCACCGACTCGATCACCTCCTTTCCGGCGTCCGTGCCCAGATTGCGCTGAAGATCTACGGCGACGATCTCGATACCCTGCGCGGCCTGGCGGCCGAGATGCGCGACCGACTGGCGCGGATTCCCGGCGTGACCGACTTGCAGATCGAAAAGCTGGTGCTGATCCCGCAAGTCAAGATCCGGCTCGATTACGAACAGGCAGCGCGCTACGGCGTGGCTCCCGGCAATCTCCTGCGTGGGCTGGAGCAGATGATCGAGGGCGAAAAGATCACCCAGATCATCGAAGGCAACCGCCGCTTCGATCTCCTGGTGCGCTTACCGGAGTCCGCACGCGGGCCGCAGGCGCTAGCCGAGCTTCTGATCGAGACGCCGACCGGCCATGTCCCGCTGTCCAAGATCGCCAGCGTCGAGGAAAGCGACGGCCCCAACCAGGTCAGCCGCGAGAATTCGCGCCGCCGTATCGTGCTCTCCGCCAACACCGACGGCCGCGACATGTCGAAGGTGATCGCCGACATCCGTGCCGAATTGTCCGCCAAGCCCATGCCCGAGGGCTATTTCACCGCGCTCGAAGGGCAGTTCCAGGCGCAGGAGCAGGCAGCCAAACTGATCACCTTGCTTGCGCTGGTGTCGCTGACGATGATTTTCATGGTGCTCTACAGCCGTTATCGCTCGATGGCGCTGACCCTGATCATCATGGGTAACATTCCGCTGGCGCTGATCGGCAGCGTGATCGCCCTGTGGATTTCCGGGCAGCCGCTGTCGGTGGCGGCGCTGGTCGGCTTCATCACGCTCACCGGCATCGCCACGCGCAACGGCATCCTCAAGATCAGCCATTACATCAACTTGTGCGCCTTCGAGGGCGAAACCTTCGGCCAGCACATGATCGTGCGCGGCTCGCTTGAGCGGCTCACCCCGGTGCTGATGACCGCGCTGGTCGCAGCCTTCGCGCTGATGCCGCTGCTGCTCTCCGCCGACGCCCCGGGCAAGGAAGTGCTGCATCCCGTGGCGGTAGTGATCTTCGGTGGCCTGGTCAGCTCGACCCTGCTCGATACCCTGCTGACCCCGGTGATGTTCTGGCTGTGGGGCGAAAAACCGCTCCAGCGGCTTCTCGCGGACCGCAGTGCTGAAAGTTTCTAAACCCAAGTAGCACCCAACGTAATAAAGGAGATACCCATGAAGTTCCGCAAGATGATGAGCACCGCAGTAGCTGCAAGCGTTGCCGGCCTGTTCGCACTGGCATCCATCAACGCCATGGCGCATACGGACGAATACCTCGATACGCAGCAGGCCCCCAACGGGGGACAACTGCGCATGGCCGGTGTTTACCACTTCGAACTGGTGGTCGCCAAGAACAGCAAGGAAGCGAAAGACAACGCGGTGGTGGTGTATGTCACCGACCACGCGGGGGCCAAGGTGTCGACGGCGGGTGCCAAAGGCACGGTCACCATTCTCGCCGGCAAGGCCAAGGCCACGGTCAATCTGGCTCCGGATGGCGACAACCGGCTGAAGGGGACGGGCACCTATGCGTCCACATCCGACATGAAAGCGGTGGTGTCGGTGACGCTCGCGGGCAAATCGGCGGAGCAAGCCCGCTTTACCCCGCTGGCGAGGCCCAAGGCGATGGCGCAGGACGGCCATGCGGACCATAAGCACTGAAGTTTCAGCTTCGATGTTGCGGCGGAAGACTTGCCATCGCTGCCCGTAAAGATGACATAAATGTAATCCTGCGGTCAGGCTGGCGTTGGTATCCGCAGATCATACTGGTCTCGTCGAATCAGAAAGGAGTACCGCATGAAACCTGCAATCCGTGCCGCTGTCCTGTTTGCCTTGCTCACACCCGCCGCCTGGGCGGCCGGTGCCCTGCCGACCGTCGAGGTTTACAAAAGCCCGACCTGCGGCTGCTGCGGCAAGTGGGTCGATCACATGAAGGCGAATGGTTTCAAGGTCGTCACCCACGAAATGAACGACGTCACGCCGCACAAGCAACGGCTGGGGGTGCCGGTCGGCATGGGTTCCTGCCATACCGCCGAAGTCGACGGCTACCTGGTCGAGGGCCACGTTCCGGCCGATGACGTCAAGCACCTGCTCGCGGAAAAGCCGAAGGCCAAGGGTCTCGTTTCGCCCGGCATGCCGCAGAGCGCCCCCGGCATGGACATGCCCGGCAAGCAGCCTTACGAAATCTTTCTGGTGCGCCAGGACGGCAGCACGTCCTCCTTCGCCCGTCATTGAAACTTCACCACAGGAGTAACGCCATGAAAACGATCACCTTTTCCGCTATTGCCGCTTCCATCGTCCTGGCCATGCCGGTCTTCGCCGAGGAATCCCATCACCCGACGGCGCAGCCGGGCGCGGGGCAGCCAGCCCAGGCGCGGCCGGATGGCAAGACCGTGCAGAAAATGCAGGACAACCTGGGTCGAATGCGCACCCAGCTAGAACGACTGGCCAAGGCGAAGACCGCCGAGGAGCGCCAGAAGCTCATGGACGAGCACATGCAGACGATGCAGGAGAACATGGGCATGGCCCGGGGCATGCAATCGGGCATGATGGGTTGTCCGATGATGCAGGGAGGCATGGGGATGATGGGCGGGCAGGGCATGATGGGAGGCGGCATGGGCATGATGGGACAAGGCAAGGCTTCCCCGGACGACATGATGTCCAAGCGCATGGAGATGATGGAGAAGCGCATGGACATGATGCAGATGATGATGCAGGGCCGCATGGGCATGCCGCCGGCCGAGCCCCCGAAACCGGCCGATTGACCGCGTTCGCGGAGGCATTGCCATGTGGGGATACGACCACGGAGGTGGCCTGATGGGCATCGGCATGCTGCTGCTCTGGTTGTTGCCGGTCGCCTTGCTGGTCTGGCTGTTCGCCAGGGCGGCGGCGGGTCGCGGCGGCAGGGACGAAACGCGGCGATCCCCACGCGAGATTCTGGATGCGCGGTATGCGCGCGGCGAGATCGGGCGCGACGAATATCAGGAAGGTCGCGCCGACCTCGAAGGACACAAAAAGGAGTGAATCGCGGGCATGCCCGTAACAAGGAGAGCGCAATGAGCACACGCTACGGATTCGGCAAGCAGGTCGCGCTTGCATTCGATCGGGCCATCGAGCGCGTTACCGCCGAGTTGCAGAAGGAAGGCTTCGGCGTACTGACCGACATCGACGTTTCGGCCACGGTCAAGAAGAAGCTGGACGAGGACATGCCGCCGTATCGCATCCTCGGCGCGTGCAACCCCAAGCTGGCGCACCAGGCGATGACCGCCGAACCGTCCATCGGCCTGCTGCTGCCCTGCAACGTCGTCGTCCGGCAGGATGCCGTCGGCGCGGTGTTCGTCGAGTTTATGGATCCGGCGGCCGTGCTTCAACTCGTCGACAACCCGAACATCGAGCCTCTCGCCGCCACGGTGCGCGGCAAGCTCGAACGGGTGATGCAGGCACTCTGAGGACTGCTCCGAAAGTCGGTGCTGGCGGGACGGCGTAGTACCGGCATGCCGCCGACTTTCAGCATCTTCATGCTCTACATCATCAGGAGAGAGCTATGACCAGGAGATCAGAAACGAGCCAAGACCCCGTGTGTGGCATGGTTGTAAACGCTGCCGCATCACCGTACTCGACGATGTAGCAGGGGCTCGAATTCCATTTCTGTTCGGCGCAATGCCAGGAGCGATTCATTGCCACCCCGTCGCTCTACACCGCTCCGGGAGGCATCCGGAATAGCGTTCCCATCGTCAAGCGACGCAGGCTCCACTTCATTGCACCGACCCAAGAAGCGCTTCGTGCCGCGTGCGACAGACTGCTGGGCATGATGGGAGTCGCGACTGCCATTCCAGGCCCGGATGACCTCACGGTCGAATATGACCTGCGCCAAGCGACATTCACCCAAGTCGAAGCTGTCGTTGCCGGGGCAGGCCTCATTCTCCGCGGCGGTCTGCATCCCTGGCGCCGCCGCGTGTGGAAATTCATCGAGGGCAACGAAATCGCAAACGAGGCGCATCCGTCGAGTGGCGCCTGCTGCAACCGTCCGCCTGCACAGTTGCGCTAAGGGACAACCGGTCAAGCTGACGAAAATGTCATTTCCGGGTCATGTTCGCGTCGGATTGTCGCGGGCATAGTGACAGTGACGTGAAGCTCATCGAAATTGACCAGCATCCGTCATCGTCCACAGGAGAATACGATGCAAACCCATGACCATGCGCCGCACAGAACGTTGCCTGCTATCACAGTCGAAAAGAGGCGGCGCTCCCGTTGGGTCTTCGGCGGCTTCGCGCTCCTCGCGGTTCTGCTCTTGGCTTTTGAGCACCGCATGCATCTCTCCGGCCTGATCGGCTGGCTGCCATACCTGATCCTGCTGGCTTGCCCGCTGATGCACCTGTTCATGCACGGCGGCCATGACCATGGCGGAGGCGATGGCAAATCCGGCAGTGGAGCAGAAAAATGACTGAAACTGCCCCCGCCTATGGATTGTGGTCCCTGGTACTGATCAACTCGGCCCTGTTCATCTTCTTTGCTTTCAGCTTCTTCAAGCCGCAAAGCGCTCGCGACTGGCGCACCTTGGGCATGTTTTCGGCCTTCGTGGTCGCACTGTTCACGGAGATGTATGGCTTTCCACTCACCATCTATCTGCTCTCGGGCTGGCTGACCAAGCAGTTCCCCGGCGTAAACTTCCTCGCCCACGACTCCGGCCATCTGCTGGAAGTGATGTTCGGCTGGCGCGCCAATCCGCACTTCGGGCCATTCCACTTGTTGTCCGCCGCGTTCATCGGCGGCGGCTTCTGGCTGCTCGCGGCCGCGTGGCGCGTGCTCTATGAGGCGCAGTCAAGCGGCCAACTGGCGACCAGCGGCCCTTACGCGCGCGTGCGCCATCCGCAGTACGTCGCCTTCGTCTTGATCATGGTCGGATTCCTGTTTCAATGGCCGACGCTGATCACGCTGGTGATGTTCCCCGTCCTGCTCGTCGTGTATGTGCGCCTCGCCCGACGCGAGGAACGCGATTCCGCTGCCGTCTTCGGCGACGCGTGGATACATTATGCTCAGGCGACCCCGGCCTTCTTTCCACGTTGGAACAACAGACAGAACCAGGCATCGCCAAGGAGTTGACCGCATGAATCACGATCACGCCCTTCATGATCATGCCCACCATGCCGAGAGCGTGAAAGACCCGGTATGCGGCATGGAAGTATCACTTGATGCCGGCAAGCCAACCGCTGAGCACGCTGGCACGGCCTATCACTTTTGCTCGCAGAAATGCTACGACAAGTTTGTTGCGGCCCCAGGGCGCTATCTGTCCCCCGCGTCGGCGAAAGCAGAGGCAGCATCGGCGGGCACCGAATACGTCTGCCCGATGCACCCGGAAGTCCGCCAGATCGGGCCGGGCACCTGCCCGAAGTGCGGCATGGCCCTGGAACCCGTCGTGCCGGAACTGGAGCAAGAGGAGGACGATGGCGAATACCGGGATTTCCGGCGGCGCTTCTGGGGCAGTCTGCCGCTCACCGTCGTCGTGGTCCTGCTGGCCATGGGTGGTCACCTCGTTCCCGGATTGACGCCCGCGGCACGGACCTGGGCCGAGTTGCTGCTCAGCGCGCCCGTCGTTCTTTGGGCGGGCGGGCCGTTTTTCGTGCGTGGTTGGCAGTCTATCGTCCGGCGCAGCCCGAACATGTGGACCCTGATCGGCATCGGCACCGGTGCCGCCTTCGTCTACAGTGTCGTGGCAGCCTTGGCGCCCGGCCTGTTCCCGGCTTCGTTCGAGGCCCATGGCCGAATCGGCGTTTATTTCGAGGCGGCGGCGGTGATCATCTCGCTGACCCTACTCGGGCAGATGCTGGAGTTGCGCGCCCGCTCGAAAACCTCGGCGGCGATCAAGTCCCTGCTCGGCCTCGCACCCAAAACCGCGCGGCGCATCCAACCGGACGGTGGCGAAGAGGACGTGCCACTGACGCATGTTCACGTCGGCGACATCCTGCGCGTGCGCCCCGGCGAGAAGGTGCCGGTGGATGGCGAAGTCACGGAAGGTGCCAGCGCGGTTGACGAATCCATGCTGACTGGCGAACCTCTGCCGGTGACGAAGCGGCCCGGCGACAAGGTGATCGGTGTGACGCTGAACACTTCCGGCAGCCTGGTGGTCCGATCCGAAAAGGTCGGCGCCCAGACCGTGCTCGCCCAGATCGTCCAGATGGTTGCCCAGGCGCAGCGTTCCAAGGCGCCGATGCAGCGCCTGGCCGACGTGGTGGCCGGCTATTTCGTCGTCGCGGTGGTCGGCATCGCGCTCGTTTCCTTTTTCGCCTGGGGAGTCTTTGGTGGCGAGCGCGGCTGGCTGTTCGGCCTGATCAATGCCGTTTCGGTGCTCATCATCGCCTGTCCCTGCGCCCTTGGTCTGGCGACGCCGATGTCGATCATGGTCGCCACCGGCAAGGCCGCGACGCAGGGCATTCTCTTCCGGGATGCGGCGGCCATCGAACGCCTGCGGGAAATCGACACCTTGATCGTGGACAAGACCGGCACGCTGACGGAAGGGCGCCCGGCCTTCGAGCGCGCCGTCGCGGCGCCCGGTGTCACCGAAGACGAGGTGCTGCGCCTGGCGGCCAGCCTCGACCAGGGCAGCGAGCATCCGCTCGCCGATGCCATCGTCCGGGCGGCGCGGGACAAGGGGCTGGCGCTGGACAAGGCTGAGGATTTCGAGTCGTCCAGCGGCATCGGAGTGCTGGGCATTGTCGGCGGACGCCGCCTCGCCTTGGGAAACACCGTGCTGATGGAACAGGAAGGCGTCGATGTGTCACCCCTGACGGTGCAGGCCGAAGAACTGCGTCGCAACGGGGCAAGCGTCATGCATCTTGCTGCCGATGGCCGATTGCTGGGCCTCCTGGCTGTCGCCGACCCGGTCAAGGACAGCACGCCAGAGGCACTGGACGTGCTGCGCCAAGCGGGGCTGCGGGTGATCATGGCCACCGGCGACGGCGAGACCACGGCGCGCGCTGTGGGGCAGCGGCTGGGCATCGACGAGGTGCATGGCGAGGTCAAGCCGGCCGACAAGCTGGCGCTGGTCGAGCGCCTGCAGCAGGAGGGGCGTGTCGTCGCCATGGCCGGTGATGGCATCAACGACGCCCCGGCGCTCGCCAAGGCAGACGTGGGTATCGCCATGGGCACCGGCACCGACGTAGCCATGAACAGTGCACAGGTCACGCTGGTCAAGGGTGACCTGCGCGGCATCGCCCGCGCCCGCGTGCTCTCGGCGGCAACGGTCGGCAACATGCGCCAAAACCTCGCCTTCGCCTTCCTCTACAACGCGCTGGGGGTGCCGATCGCGGCGGGTGTGCTGTACCCGAGTTTTGGATTGGTTCTGTCGCCGATCATCGCCGCTGCTGCCATGAGCCTGTCCTCGGTCAGCGTGGTCGGCAATGCATTGCGGCTGCGGGGTAGCTGAAGATCAGAGTAGTCGTGCCTGACGCGCACCAGAATTCAATACGCAATCGGGGAATTGGACA
>CAJPFF010000203.1 GCA_905339345.1 Geobacteraceae bacterium
ACTGAAGTCTGCGGCCATGCCGATTTCCTGGCCGCCGCCGATGCGCATGCCGTTGACACGGCAGACTACCGGCCTGTCGCAGCCGAGGATGGCGGAGACCATGTCGTTGAACAGCCGCATGTACTGCCGGTATTCCTGGGGGTTGCCGGCGTAGTACTCTGCGTATTCCTTGGTGTTGCCGCCGGTACAGAACGCCTTGTCGCCCACGCCGGTGAACACCACGGCGTTCACCTCGCGATCGACGGAGGCCCGCCGGAACGCAAGGATGGTGGCCTTGGCCATGTCGGTCGTGTAGGAGTTGTACTGCTTGGGATTGTTGAAAATGATCCAGGCGTTGTAGAGTCCCTCTGCCACTGAGCCGTCACGGCGCTTGGCCGGCCGCTTCTCGTAGCGGACCATGCCGTCGCAGAGGCTCTCCACCTCACGGTCGATCAGGTTGTGGTCAATCAGATGTTTCGGTGCTGTCCTTGTAATTATCTCGTCTGTTCTGGCCATTGTTTTTCCTCCCCGCTTGATATTTTGGTAACAAACCACTATTCAGAACAACGTTACAAATTTTATTTATGTAATCTAGTACTTCAATACCGTTTTACTGTCAAGGAAAAAATTGCCGCCTAGAAAGAAACCATGACTGGTCAAATTACACTATTCTCGACATCAAGTGGATCCCCCGACTTAATCTCGCCGCCTTTCAAGACCCTTGCGAAGATCCACTCCTGTGGCATCACGCAGTCACCGGCTGATAAATAGATGGCACAGCGCGTATGGCATTCCTTCCCTATCTGGGTGACTTCCATCAACAGCAATTTTGTTACGTATGGAATATAACGACCCACCCACGACTTGATATAGCTCAATTTTTTCAAAAAGTTACAACCGCAATGAATCAGAGCGGATAATTATACAAAAATTAATGTCAGAAATCTGCTTGAATACCTCAACCTATTACGGTATTATAGTACCACTTTTCAAACGAATACTTTTGAGCACAGAAAAATCATTTTGGGGGCAGTTTCGCACAAGCCGGGTCATTGGAACACTGATTCGGTCCACCAAATGCGAATGCCGGCAAGGTCACGAATGAACGATCAATTATCCATCCGTAACGCAAAGCCAAGCGATCTTAACGATATAATCGCCTTGGACACAGTCAGTTCGAAGGCGGAAAAGCCTGATTACTGGCGCGGTATTTTTGACCGTTATATAAACGGCGGTAAGACTGATCGGATTTTTCTCGTGGCAGAAGCAAACGGAAAGGTCCTCGGATTCATTGTCGGCGAAGTCCGGGCCTGGGAGTTCGGGTCACCACCTTGCGGCTGGGTGTTTACCTTTGCCGTTTCGCCGACAGCACGCGAGGGTGGCATCGGAAGACGCATGTTCGACGAAATGTCAGCCCGCTTGAAACAGGCCGGGGTCACGATAGTGCGCACCATGGTCGATCGTGATGACAAACTGGCTTTGTCGTTCTTGCGCAGTATGGGCTTACGGACGGGCAAGTATATTGAGCTGGAAAAACCGCTCGAATAACCGACGTGGGTTACTCTATGCCCTTAACGACCATAAGCATACGACATCACTACACTAAAAGCCCGTTTAGTCTGACCCTGGAGAGGGGATACCATGAAGCTCAATAAAGCCAGTCTGTTCGCCCTGTTTGCCGTACTGGAACTGGCCAGCGAACCGGAGCGGCAATTATCGACCGGAGAGATTGCGTCCAAATACGGCGTCTCTCCCCACCATCTCGCAAAAATCATGCGCGACTTGGTCCATGAAGGACTGGTGCAGGCCGTGCGCGGCGTCGGCGGCGGCTATAGGTTTTCGGGGAACGTTCAGCGAACGACATTGCTGGACATTATCCAGATGTTCGAAAATATGGAATCCGAGCTTGATGTGCCCAAAAAAGGCCCAGTAGACATCCCGATACTTGCGGAGTTGAAAAGCATTGCCAACGAAATCAACGACCTCACCAAGGCGATTCTGGACACGATCACCCTGGATACCGCTCTGAAAGGCGCGCGCCAGCGAACCGAACACAGCACACAGAACAGCTGAATCCTGCGCCCATCGAACGGAGTTCCTGGGTACCGTCTCGCCAATCAGTCAGCTCCCCACCTCTTCAGTACAGCAGCATTCTCACCTCGCCACACAGCTCTTTTATGGTGACGGCTGAGCCTCGTGCAAAACCTTTTCCCTCAAGGGAGGAGAAAAGGTGGGTGCACGAGGCTCAGCTTACCCATTCTGCTGACGAGCAGAATGCTTCTGCGCCGAGACATCAAACCATCATCAGGATATGTACGCTGCCAGGGCGATGGTAAGCAGCATGGTTTCGGCCGAATCGGAGCGTGACGTGAGCACGATCGGCGCCTTTGCCCCCATGACCGCGGTGGCGATCCGCTGCTGGGTGTAATAGACCAGACATTTGCGCAACGGGTTCGCCGAAAGGAGATTTGGCGCCATGATGATATCCGCCTGGCCGGCCACCTCGCCCTTGATTTTCTTGTACCTGGCCGCCTCCTGGGAGATGGCGTTGTCAAAGGCCAGCGGACCCTCAACCAGGCATCCTTCGATCTGGCCCCGCTCCGCCATTTTGCTCAGGGCCGCGGCTTCGATGGTGTCAGGCATGGCCGGGTTCACCACCTCTACGGCTGAAATCACAGCCACCTTCGGCAGCGAGTTGCCCAGCTTGTGGGCCAGATTGACGGCATTTTCGATGATCTGCTTTTTCTCGTCCAAGGTCGGCTGGACGTTGATGGCGCAATCGGTGAGAAAGCGAAAGCCGCCTCCCGGTGCGTCGACGATCTTTTCGTAGATGGTGATCTCGCTGATCACCCTGTTGTCGTTCAAACCCTTCTGCTTGTCCAGGATTGCCCGCATGAAGGTGGCTGTGGGAAGGTTGCCTTTCATGATGGCGTTGGCGCTCCCCACGACCACCAGCCTGACCGCTTCTTCGGCAGCATCCTTCTGATCCGGAATGTTTATTATGTTTACGAGATGGGAATCGAATCCGGCCTCCGCCGACATGGCCTTTATCTTCTCCTCGTCGCCCACGAGGATGAACTCGGCAAGATTTGCCTCAAGGGCCTGCTTGACCAGCTTCATCACCGTCGTTCCCTCCGGGGCGACGATGGCGATTTTTTTCTTCGGCTTTGCCTGTACGGC
>CAJPFF010000204.1 GCA_905339345.1 Geobacteraceae bacterium
TGGGTCGGCGCAGTAGGCGTTGATCTCATAGGTGACGCAGAAGTCGCCGAGCGCCTTGTGCAGCACGAAGGGACGGGGCTCCTGAAGCAGGCCGGGGGTGCGCGCCGCGGCCTCCAGCAGCATCGCCTCCACCTGCCGCCACGGTGTTTCGTAGCCGATCCCGACGCTGGTGTGGAGAATCAGCCCCTCCCTTTGGGCCATGGTGCTGTAGTTGATGATCTCGCTGCTGAGAACCGTTGAATTGGGCACAACCACTTCTTCATTCTTGGGGGTGCGCAGGTGGGTGACCATGAGCCTGATCTGCTCCACGTCGCCGATATGCTCGCCGATTTTGATCCGGTCACCTTTTCTGAAGGCCCGGCGATAGGTCATGGTGTAGCCGGCGATCAGGTTGCCGATGACGGAGGAGGAGCCGAGGGAGAAGAGTACGCCGATGAAGAGCGACACCCCCTTGAAGGCCGCGCTTTCGGAGCCGGGGATGTAGGGATAGGCGATGATCAGGGCAAAGGCGACCAGAAACAGCCTGACCAGCCGGTAGGTGGGCCAGGCCCAGTCGGCCTCGAATTGCGGCAGGACGACGGTCCCTTCGGCGATGCCTGAGAAGAAAAGGCGGACGAGCTTCAGCAGGTACCGTATGACAAAGTAGAGGACAAGCAGGAAGACCAGTTTGGGGATCGATTTCAGGAGCCCTTTGCCCATGGTGCGCAGGGGATCGACCAGAATGGTGACCAGATCGTTGGCAAGGCCCCGCGTCCAGGGGAAGAGTGTGAGGACGTTGTACAGGTAGAGATAGACCGACACCACTACGATAACAACCCACAGCAGTCCGAGGACCCCGGTCAGCAGACGCCAGATATGCTCGCCCCGAATGATCTGGAACGACTTGATATGAACGTCATGGACCTTCGGCTTGAAACGCGACTCGATCCAGCTGCGCAGGCGGCGAAAGAGCCGGTGGCCGGTCCAGAGAACCAGCATGAGCAGCAGGGTAGCACCGAGGGCGAAGAGGGCGTTTCGCTTCAGAACATCCGGATCGCGGTCATGGCGCCAGGCAGCGATCGCCTCGCCGATCCGCCATACATAACCTTGAGAGAGTGTATGACGGTCGATTCGCTCCAGATTCGCATCGGCATCGACGACGCCCATGATGCGTTTCTTGTCGGCCATGATGAGGGAGGCACCCGGTTCCTGCTCGATATGCAGCGACTGCCGGGACATGGTTGGATCCGCCGCCACTGCCTCGATCCGGTCAGCGATGGCCTGAGCGCGGGTTTCCGCCGGGTATGCGGGAAAACCGCGTACGCCGAACAGGACCACCCCGTCCACCACCACTGGCGCGGTATCCACCTCTTGGGTACTCTCTACGTGAGCCGTCGCTGGCGCTGTGGGAGCCGTATCCTCTGCCGCCGCGGAGAACAGCGGCAGTCCAAGCGCCAGGCAGAATAACACTTTCAGCCGAAAGTTCCTGAGGAACGCCCTGGTGCCCCTCGTAACAAGTCCTGACATGGCCGGCTCCTTAGTGTCCCGAGTTCAAACGGTCCTGCAATCAGGGATATTCATCGTGCTGCACAGCGGGCGGCACCCAGCAGGGCGGTCCGATCGTTGAGGATGACCCGCACGGGGATGCTCTCCAGGAGGGGGCTGAGCCGCCCCTTTGTTGTGAAGGCCAGCATGAAGCCGGGCCCCTTGAGACGGTCGATGATCTTCGGCGCGATACCGCCTCCCAGGAAGACCCCGCCGGTGGCGAGATAGCGAAGCGCCACGTTTCCGGCCTCGGCCCCGTAAAGGGAGACGAACAGGTCGAGAACCTGTTCGCAGAGCGGACACTCGCCGGCCAGGGCAGCCCGGGTGATGGCTGCCGAGGGGTCGCCCCGACGCATCTCGTCGGCAATCGCCGCGCTCTCCGGCAGGTGGCGGGCGTCCCGAAGAAAACGGTAGATGTTTCGCAGGCCGGGACCGGAGACGAGCCGCTCGGTGCTCACCCGGCCATGCTCGGCCCGCAGGTAGAGGAGCAACTCCGCCTCCAGTTCGGTGCGGGGTGCAAAGTCGGCATGTCCCCCTTCGCTGGGGAGCGGCCGGTGAGCGGTGCCGTCCCAGTAGGCCAGGGCCTCCCCCAGGCCAGTCCCGGCCGAAACCACGGCGATGGTACCGGTGGGGTCGGGAATCCCCGGGTTGAGAACCGCAAGGTCCTCCGGGGCCAAGAGATCGATGCCGTGGGCATTGGCCTCCAGGTCGTTGATGAGCTCCACCGCCGGGAGCCCCAGGGTTCGGGCCAACACGGTGGCATCCACGCTCCAGGGGAGGTTGGGGGTCCGGACCCGCGCCTGGCGGACCGGTCCGGCGATGCCGAAACAGGCCCGTTCCGCCGCCAGCCCGTGCTCCCCGGCAAAGTGGCTGACGATCTCCTCCAGGCTTCCCGCCTCACGACTCGGAAAACGCTTTTCGACAACCGGCACCAGCGTGCCGTCGGCGGTGTCGAAATAGGCAAGCCGCGTAGAGGTCCCGCCGATGTCTCCCGCAAGGATCAGCATCCGTTCTCCTCCCTCCAGTTTCCGAGTCTGTTCATAATGACCTTTAGCCAAAGTGGCTAGAAGAATTCCCGCAGGCTCTCGTCGATTGTCTTGTAGAAGCCGGTGGCCGGATCAACCAGAAGCACTTTTTGGAACATATTCATAAACAACCTCGAATCTTCTGAAGTTTCGCTCTCGCCCTCGGGAGGGGAAGGCGCGGATTTTTCCCGACCTGATTGGCACTGATCTTCCGCCACCAAGGTCTTCCCCCTCCCTTGAGTTACCGGTCAATGCTCCAGTTCACCCATGCTTCGTCGTGGACCCTGACGTCGGGAAATCCGAGGTAACGCAGGATGAAGAAGGCATCCGAAGCGGCAATGCCGGTGTCACAGGTGGTGATGACGGTCTTGTCCGGCGTGATGCCGTAGGTTTTCAGCATCCACAAGAGCTCCTCAGGCGGCTTCAGCGCACCGTTGTCCATGATGAGCGCGCCGAGTGGCAGATTGATCGACCCCGGAATGGCGCCGACCCGGCGGGCCAGTTCGTGCCTGGTCTCGCCGAGGACCCGGTGAATGGCGCGAGCATCGAGAACCACGACGTTCGGCTTGCCGAGGAGCTTTGCCAGCGTGTCGCTGTCCACCACGAGCGACGGCTGGACGGTCCCGTTGAAGATGCGTGCCTGCCGGGTGGAGGGCTTGGTGCTCGTATGGAAGCCGGCCTCGTGCCATCCTTCTATGCCGCCGTTCAGATAGGAGACGTTGGTGGCGCCGGCCCATTGCAGGACCGCGCCCAGTGCAGTTGCCATCACGCCGCTCTGGTCATAGACGACGATGTGGTCGCCGGCGGCAATCCCCTTGCTGCCGAGAATTTCCGCTACTCTGGCATGCGGTACGAGCACGAATGCTTTCTCCGCGTCGCCGCCGGTACGCAGGCCGCTCGTCAGGGGATCGAACGAGATGGCCCCTTCGATGTGTCCCTTGTCAAAGGCAGCGCTGCCCCGGGTGTCGACCACCACCACGTTCTTCTTTCCGAGGTTGTCGTGCAGCCACCGGGCATCCACCACCATGCCGGTGCGGACCTTGCTCGTGTCGACGGCGACCTTCCGGACCTTCTTGATTGCCTGCGGAACCGAGCCGTCGGGAACGACCACCTTACGGTTGGCCTCCTTCTCGTAGTCCAGGAGATCGGAGCTGGCGAGGAACAGAGCCCGGTTGCCGTGGCAGTGGTTGCAGCTGGCCGCTTGCCAGGTGCGCCGCTGGATGTTGTGTGGTGATGCGCGCTTCCAGGTGGGTGTCTTGCCGAAGTTGGTGAATCCGCCCTTGCCGTAGAAGTCGAACATCTCCGGATAGGAAGGGACGTGGCGGACCAGCATGTATCGGTATCCGGCGCCGGGCGCCTTGTCGTCGTAGTTCAGCCCGATCTTCACGGTTTCCACTTCCCGCCGGTTCTGGAAGAACGCCAGCCCCTCGCTATCCTTCCCCACATGGCAGTTGTAACAGTTCACATAGGTCTGGGAATGACATACCTGGCACTGCACCCTGCCGATGTGGCGTTGATGCTCAGGCACCGGCCCGCGCTCCAGGTCCTTGTGACAGTCGGTGCAGCGCGCCATCTCCTTGAGGTGGTACCGGCCCGGTAGATCCTTGGGCGCCGCGGCGTGCATCTCGCGAGCCGAATGACAGGCGACGCAGTCCATGGCCGCCTTTGCCGCGTGAACGTCGCCTTGTCCACGTTCTCCGTAAAACTCAAAGCCCACGCGGCTGCCGTGGCAGGCGGTGCACTGGTTGATGGGGTCTGTGCGCTTCTGGAAAAGATGCCCCTTCACGAATCCCTTCTGGGCGAATTTTGGTCGGCTCACGTGGCAGCCGCCGCAGCTTGTGTGGCAGGCTGCGCAGTGGTTCTTCCGCGCCTCGTCAATATGCGCCCACTTGTCCATGTTCGCCCGGCTCTTGAGCACCGAAGGGAAGGTGGAAAGGGTGGCATGCAGGGAGTCCTTGGCCGTGGCCACGATTTTGCCGTGGCAGTCCCCGCAGGCCTTCTGGGGATTGTTGCTGGAGGGGTGGGGGTCCATCCCCGTATGGCCGGCTGCCTTGTCCATGCTTGCAGCGTTACCGCCATGGCAGCTCTCGCAGGCAATTTTTCCGTGGGGGGAAGAAAGAAACTCTTTGGCTACAAGGACCTTCTCCTGTGGCTCCAACGGAGCCACCGAGCCACCTCAGCCAGCGCCTGACTGCATTGCCGATTTCTTGGCCGTGTCCGCACTGAGATTTTTGATGATCATTGCCTTGTCGAGGTGACAGGTTACACAACCGGACGGCTCTGACGCCGAAGCCGTCGAGACGAGGACCACGGCCAGAAGGCCCGCGAGGGCTGCGCTATGGAGTCTTCTGTTTCGTCTCATGTGGTTCTCCTCCCATTTTCCGATTGTTTCACTGGTTGACGATCCGGTCTGAGGGGTCAGTCGTGACTTTCCAAGGTCTTTCCGATTCCCTGCATCTCCCGAGGTTGGCCGGTGGAGGCCAGCACGCTGCTCCAGAGCCACCCGTCGGGGTCGATCTTCTTCCGCTGCCGGGTCGCCAGGGGAATCGGCACGTGGGTAATCTGGTGGTTCCAGAGCCCCACCACCATGTTGGTCCGGCCGCTCATGCCGGCATGGACGGCATTCTGGCCCAG
>CAJPFF010000205.1 GCA_905339345.1 Geobacteraceae bacterium
CGAATACCAGCCGAACGACGGGATCTTCTCCGGCTCCATCACCTTCGGCTCACCCGATAAGATATCGCAACGGTACAACTTCACCAGGAACTCCCCTTCAGGAGAATGGGTTGCGTACTCGCCGATCATGCCTCTGACTGCCACCACCACGCCGAGCTCTTCCCTTACCTCTCGTATCACGGACTCTTCCCAACCCTCTGAAGGCTCTTTCTTGCCGCCCGGTGGCTCTACCCTTAGGCCGTGCTTCATGTTGTGGACGAGGAGCACACGCTTGCCCCTTATGATTATCCCTGCGGTCATCTCGCGCATCGGCATATTATGCAGGCGGCGCAATGGGAAGGCAAATGGTTTTGATTAAATCAAGACGGCTTTAACACGGGTTTTGAGCGCTGCCGCGCAAACGTGTTCTCACCAAAACACCATGTAACGCTGACGTCCGCTCTCTGTAACAGGGAACTCCGCGCGCTTCCCGCCTCCCCCACCCGCGAACCGGGCCCCTGAGGTCGCTTCGCTCCCAACAACCTCGGCCCGGTTCGCCACTTCCTCCGCGAGAAGCGCTCCGCCCTGTTACGGTGTATGTGTTAAAGACAAAACTAAGGACGACGTCCCCAATCCACCTGTTTATCCTTGCCTTTATCCCTAGCCGCTGTTATCATGTGCCTAATATTTAGGCACTCAATGACCCAGACAAAAAAAACTCCATTCTCATATGAAGACCTCCTTGAAAGCCTTGCCGAGGGCGTTGTCGCCATCGACACGGAGATGAAGGTCTGCGTCTTCAACCAGTCCGCGGAAAAGCTCCTCGAGGTCTCGAGGTCGCTGGTCATCGGCAAGCCTCTCGGCGAGTACTTCAGGAGAAACCCGCGTATAGCCGAGATGCTAAAGGAAACCCTCGAGGAGGGGCGTCTTTTCGCGGAGTACGAAGAGAAGCTCTTCAGAAGGATAACTGGAGACACGATCCCCGCCGGCATAACCACGAGCCAGCTCTTCGACGCCGAAGGCAACCTCAAAGGCGCGGCAGCCCTCATAAGGGACCTCTCGGGCATAAAATCACTCGAGGAAGGGTCGCTCCGCAAGGAAAGGCTCGCCTATCTCGGCACCTTCGCCGCCAACCTAGCTCACGAGATAAGAAACCCGCTGAGCGGGATGCGCGGGGCAGCCCAGCT
>CAJPFF010000206.1 GCA_905339345.1 Geobacteraceae bacterium
TCAAAAACAGACACCGTCCGCCACTGGATTTCTCCCACTGATGCCCGACCTGGTTTTTCTCACGCGAATCGTCGTTAGTTTTGTATGGCTCACCTTTGTATTCCACAGCCAACACTCGCCCGTCATCCAGCTCCGCAATAAAATCTGGGTAGAAATAATCCGTTGAGATCGGCAGCCAGAACGAGAATTTCTATTACCGAAATAACTCATTCAATCAAAGTATCAAACGCGCTAGTAAACTCGGCCTCCCGTGACTCACTGTTATAGAACGGGAAACCCCAGATAGCATATTTCTTGTTCGTGAATAGCTGCTCAATCTCAAAACTCTCTTTAATGCTGACGAGAAATTTTTCCTTCCACTCGTCAGCCTTGAGCAAGTGCGAACCCTTCGGCTCAATGAACACCTGATAGTGCATTGTGTCTTGTTTCTCTTTGCCGACCAGATACAAAACGAAGTCTGGCTCCAGCGGCCTGCCATCATCGAAGTTGTATAGCTTGAAGTGCTTCTCGTTTCGTATCAGGTAAACGTCAGAATATTTCTTCTTGAGGTCGTCATAACGCTTGTCAATAAACTGGATGAGCAGTTTTTCTTCTGATGTGCCAAAGCAATCATCGAACACATACCAATCGCGCTTGCTCAGGTCGAGGTGGTAAGCCGTCTCGCCCACATCATTCATAGACCTGCCGAATTCCTTGTCGCCATTATCATCCAGCGCAAAATTCAAAGTCTTGTCGGTGAACTTTTCCTTGAGCATGTAAGGCTTGAATGATTTCGTCCCCTTGTACTCCACCTTGTCGGATGCAATCACCCCCGCAATGGCATCCAGTATCTGGGTTGCCGCATCCAGCTTTTCATCCGGCGTGAGATTCTCAATCTGTTCGGGTAGGCCGGATACTTCAAGTTTGATTTTTCCAAGGTAGCGTTCGGATGTAATAAGTTCGGCCATTGAACTTAACTGCGGCAAGTGCCGTTTCAGATTGTCGAACTCATAAAAATCCAGCCGCTGTGTCGCCTTACGCACAATGGGAATGCCCAAACTCAATAGGTCATAGTCCTTTGATTTCCGCTCTGCGCCTTCTCTGTCAGCGCCAGACTCAAACACAACCGTTGATTTTGTATAGCCCGTCCGCAATTGCACCTTATGCCGCTGGTTAATCAAGCTGCCATCCAGCCCGTCTATATCGGCACGATCATATTTCTGTTGGCTGTTCAGGAAAATGTGCCCCGCTTTGTAGAGCGGCGTGGCCTTAAAGTTTTCCTTGAGCCTTATTTTCCGCTCCCGCGTATCCTTCGCCTTGATGCCTAATTCCTGCAATGCCGTGTTCAACTCCTGAATATATTTCGGGTTGTAGGCGCTGTGGTAATAAAGCTCTTCGCACACGCGCAACTCGCTATCCAGGTCTGCATCAAACTTTCGGCCATACAGCGGCTGGTCGTCGGATAACTGGAAGGGACAATAGCGCGCTCCTCGCCCGATCAATTGCGCCTCGCTCATGGTTGTCTTACCGACCTTCCCCGCCTTGCTGTCGCGTGTGTCATACAAACGCACAATATCAAACAGGTTGAGCACGTCCCAGCCTTCATTGAGCTTGTCCACGGCAAGCACAGCGCGAAATTCGTTGCGCTCATCCTCCAGCGAATTGACGGCAAGCTGCTTGGCCTCGCTCTCCTCCTTACTGTTCACCGAGATGAGCTTGTCTTCTGAAAAATCCTCTTTCAATTCGATGACAAGGTTTTCCATCGTGATGTTGTGCGCAGTGAAGTAAGCAAACATTTTTTCAAGCGTTGCGTCAGTCGTCTTGGAGCGTATCGCATCAAGCGTACTGGCCTGCAAACCTTGAATGCCATCCCGGAATTCCTCAATGAAGGCTTGGCTCTCCTTGATGGTCTTGGACTTGAACAATATCACCGGCTTGATGTGCTTCTTGTTCTTCTCAAATATCTTGCGCCGATATTGGCTCAACAACACCGCCTGCAAGGCACGGTCAAAAGGTTGCAGGTCTGCCTGCAACACCTTCACCTCTTTTGAATAGCCATCCTTGCGGAACTCTTTTAACGGATAGTCGAATAACAGTTTGGGCTTGTATTTCGCCGCCAGATTCTCGTCTGTTAAATCCACGGTCGCGGTAAATTCCAGCAATATATTATCTTCATGCGCTTTGAAAAGGCGCTCTACCGTGCCTTCCCAGCTCATCACCTCAAACATTTCGTCCTGTGTCGGCTGCCCCTTCTTTGTGTCCACGTTGATGTGGTGCGCCTCGTCAGAAATCAAAACAATTTTCTGATCTTCAAAATCATCGTATGTCAGGCTATTTTCGCGTGGCGTGTTCAGGCTCATGTGCAAGCCTTGAATGGTCGAGAACACGATATTGATGTCGTCCTGATTCGCCGCCTGAAAGTTTTCTACCTCGCGCACCGTCACGCGCTTGTCGCCAAAGCTCACGCCTTCGGCAAATAAATACTTGCCAGATTGTGCGTTCAAAAAATTGTCGCGGGTCTTGTTAATGATGTTCGTGCTGTTCACGAAGAACAGAAAATTGCGGAAGCCCTGCTCGTACAAATACAAAATCAAGCCCGCCATCATCAGCGTCTTACCGCTGCCTGTTGCCATGTGAAACAGCAACTGGTGGTTCTGGCGCGGTTTTCCGTCAAATGCTTCTTGCCAGTAATTCAGGAAAAACTGGAAGGCTTTTTGCTGGTACGGGCGCATCGGAAAAGCCGGATTCAGATTACCCGCAATGCAATTGGGCAACACTGTTTTTTCGATGTTCTTCTTGCCAAGCTCCAGTTGCAAAAGCTCATAAAGGGGTTTGACCTCGCTCATAGCTTACCCCTCACAGATTGAAAAATTGCCGGTTCAATTTCTTATCTTCTTCCGACACGGCATAGCTTGCATCGTCAATTTCGCTGTAGGGTACGTAGAGCAAGTTCTTGTCCAAAACCTCAACCAAAAATCGTTGCTGATCCTCAAAGGCCAGAGATGCGAACTCGTTCTTGCTCGCATCAAATGTTTTTGGGTCTAGCTTATAGGAAAGGAAGGCGCGCGCTTGCATTGCTTGCCATATCGCCTGTAACTCTTCGCTATTTTTTGCTGCTTGTATCTGGTCAATGAAAATCTGATTGGCTCGGCTTAATTCGCAATACACGAAACTGCCACCGCCTTGCCAGCCCACTTGATCGGAAATCCCGCTCGCCTCGCCTTGAATAACCCCCTTCATTCGTTCAATGGAAACCTCTTTGATGTAGTCCATCTGGTCAATGCCGATGTATCTTCTTCTCATCTTATGCGCCGTAGCTGCCGTCGTGCCACTGCCCAAGTAGTAATCCAAAACAAGATCGTTCTTATTCGTCAGCATTTCCATGTAATACGCAATGAGAGACTCAGGCTTTTTCCCATTACGGAATTCCACTCCGCCTTCTGAATTGACGATGTTGTATTCTTCAACAAAGTCTAGAAAATTAGGGTAAGGTCTTTCTGTAGTGTCGGTGCTCTGTGGCATCCCTTGGAAATACGTTCCATTCTTATTGCCCTCTTTTGGCAAGTGAAAGAACCGATGTCCAAAAGCATCGTCACCCATATTGGGAACCTTAAATAAGGTGAGTGGAGGATAGGTGCTGCCCAGGCACTCTAGGTGTTTTACAAAAAATCGGCCACTACTGTTCTTTTCTTTGAGTGATCCTCGAATGCTTATGCTTTTCAAAAGGTTCGACGAAGGATTCTTTTTAAGCACACGATATTGATCGGGGAGATAGACTTCAACCTCTTTTGCGTCGCAAGTCAGGGTAGTGTGAGGGGGCTTAGTCAGATCGATCTGGTAAACATAGTCGTCATCTACCTTTACCTCCTTGATGGAAGGCAACCTCTGGCTCTCTGACTGACTATAAACCAACGTGTATTCGACTACGTCATTAAACTCTTTATCCCCTGTAAGCGTCCTATCTGGATGTCTGACGAGAATATTGAATGTTGCTCTCCAACGCTTCTCACCGAAGAGGTCATCACAAAGCGTTTTAAGGTAGGCATATTCGTGAAAACTACATTGGATACAGATGTATCCACCAGAAGCCAATAGCTTATATGAGATTTCTAGCCTATTTCGCATGAACGTGAGCCATGCGGAGTGATTAAAACTATCGTTGTAATGGAAGCTGTCGCTGCCAGTGTTATACGGCGGGTCAATGTAAATCAGATTCACCTTCCCCGCATACACCTCCCTGAGCGTATGCAAGGCCAGCAGGTTGTTGCCCTTGATGATGAGATTATCGTTTAGCGACAACTCGGCAACAGGATGCGCACCGTCTTTATCGTAACGCTTAAAGCTAGTCAAAGCCTTGGGCGATAGCAAGCGATCAATCTGATCCGGTGCCAGTGTCTCGTTCCAGAATACCTCGTTGCGCTTGGCGTCTTCCTTGTCCTGTCCGCCTTCCAGCACGCAATCCTTGTAAGGCCATGACAGAACCACCTCTTTGCTTTCGGTGAGATATTCACCGTCGGCGGTCAAACCAATCTTATTTTTGAAGGCGGTATAACTATCAGGCAGGAACTGCTTGTTACTGACAAACCGCTGAAACTTGATTTTATCGAACACCAGCACGCCCTCGACTTCAACAAAGAAGTGCTTCCTGATGGCATCGTGTTTCAACAATTGTTTGATGAGACGGGGATCAAGCGCCAGCGCCAATTCCACGACTTTATTTTTTAGCAGCTTGCCTTCCGCAACCAAATGGTTGTCTTGCTCCAGCAGGAGCGTCAGGTCATTCAGTAGGTTTTGCATCTGCCCATCCCTTGATTCAGCTCTTGTTTGACGCGCTATTCTACGTTTTTCGTAGAACATAAACAAAGCGAATCTACGAATATCGGAGACATGGGCAAAGCCTCTTCTCCAGCAAAGTCGTTATTTGGTCGTCGCTTGCGCGAGGCGCGGCTACGCGCGGGGATTGCTCAGGACAAGCTGGGCGTGATGATTGGACTGGATGAAGGGAGCAGCAGCGCACGCATGAGCCGCTACGAAAGTGGTGTGCATGAACCACCTTTTGTATGGGTCGATAAAATAGCTAATGCCTTGGGAATCCCCGCTGCTTATTTTTATTGCGACGATGACAGGCTTGCGGAAATCATGTTGGCCTATTCGGCCCTGTCAGAAAAGAAGCGCAAAACTTTGTATGCCAACACGATGGACTTGATTGGCACAATTTAACCAATGCAATTGGTGTTTCGCTAATCTCCCCGAAAACAAACACGTCGCCGTAGAGTTCGTAAAACTCCTCAACCGTACACAAAGCGGGAAGTAGCAAACACAAACAGCGCGGCAACAGCCCGGTCGGCTCGCCGATCCACATTGACCGGGTGTCGAAGGCTTTCTCCGATGCTGTGGAAAATATCGGCAGAAACTGGGGCGACAAAAACCCGAGGACAATCCATACCTACCATGACAGCCGGGGGGATTGGGTCAGAGTAAAGGTTGGCTGAGGCTCTGCGTTCTGACCGAATTTTGGAGAATTTTTGGAGGCTGCGTAAAAATGTCTTTCAGCTCCAGCGCTTATATTCAGCGGGTTTGCTTCCCATGCATGCACACAAACAGTACTTTCACTTTTGGCATATCAGTCACAATGGCTCCATCACAAGGGTGAAACAAAAACACTTTCGCGCAGCTTTTTCAATTGGTCACGCAATCCTGCCGCCCGCTCGAACTCCAGATTTTTTGCGGCTTGCAGCATGTCCTTTTCCAGTCGCGCGATTTCCTTGGAAACTTCCTTCTCGCTCATCGCCAGATATTTCGCCTGCGTCTGCGCGGCCTTCAGTTGTGCGCGCTCGGAATCCATGTCGTATTCGGTGTCGATGATATCCTTGATGCGCTTGACCACGCCCTGCGGCGTAATGCCGTGCTCCTCGTTGTATTCCTGCTGCTTGCGCCGCCGGCGCTCGGTTTCGTCTATCGCGCGGCGCATCGAGTCGGTGATCCGGTCCGCATACAGCAGCGCCTTGCCGTTAATGTGGCGCGCGGCGCGGCCTATGGTCTGGATCAGCGAACGTTCGGAACGCAGGAAGCCTTCCTTGTCGGCATCGAGTATGGCCACCAGCGATACCTCGGGAATGTCCAGTCCTTCGCGCAACAGGTTGATGCCCACCAGCACGTCGAACATCCCCAAGCGCAGATCGCGGATGATCTCCACGCGCTCCACGGTTTCGATGTCCGAGTGCAGGTAACGCACCTTGATGCCGTGCTCGGAAAAATAATCGGTGAGGTCTTCCGCCATGCGCTTGGTCAGCGTGGTGACCAGCACGCGCTCGCCCTTCTCCACCCGCTTGTTGACCTCGGACATCAGGTCATCCACCTGATGCGTGGCGGGGCGCACCTCGATCTGCGGATCGACCAGCCCGGTCGGGCGCACTACCTGCTCCACCACCTGCCCGGTGTGCTCTGCCTCGTACACCGAGGGCGTGGCGGAAACAAATACGGCCTGGCGCATCACACGCTCGAATTCATCGAAGCGCAGCGGCCGATTGTCCAGCGCGGAAGGCAGGCGGAAGCCGTAATTGACCAGATTTTCCTTGCGCGCGCGGTCGCCCTTGTACATGCCGCCGATCTGCGGGACGGTGACATGGCTTTCGTCCAGGAACATCAGCGCATCCGGCGGAAGGTAGTCGATCAGCGTGGGCGGCGGCGCGCCTTCCTGGCGCCCGGACAGGTGGCGCGAATAATTTTCGATGCCCTTGCAGAAGCCGATCTCATTGAGCATTTCCAGATCGTGGCGCGTGCGCTGCTCGATGCGTTGCGCCTCCACCAGCTTGTTTTCCTTCTGGAAAAAAGCGATGCGTTCGGCCAGCTCCACCTTGATGGTTTCGATCGCGCGCAACACGGTGCTGCGCGGCGTCACGTAATGGCTGGAGGGATACACGGTGAAGCGCGGCACGCGGGTGAGAATGTGGCCGGTGAGCGGATCGAACAGCGAGAGCGATTCCACCTCGTCGTCAAACAGCGTCAGGCGCAGCGCATGCTCGCTGTTTTCTGCGGGGAAAATGTCGATCACATCGCCGCGCACGCGGAAATGCCCGCGCGAAAATTCTACGTCGTTGCGCTCGTACTGCATCTCGGTGAGACGCTTGATCGCATCCTGGCGCTGGATCTTTTCGTTCTCGCGCAGATGCAAAATCATGCCGTGGTAATCCACCGGGTCGCCGATGCCGTAGATGGCCGAGACCGTCGCCACGATCACCGCATCCTGCCGCTCCAACAGCGCCTTGGTAGCCGACAGGCGCATCTGCTCGATCTGCTCATTGATGCTGGAATCCTTTTCGATGAACACATCGCGCGACGGCACATACGCTTCGGGCTGGTAGTAGTCGTAATAGGAGACGAAATACTCCACCGCGTTTTCCGGCAGAAAATCGCGCATCTCGGAATACAGCTGCGCCGCCAGCGTCTTGTTCGGCGCCATGATGATGGCGGGCCGCCCCGTGCGCGCGATCACGTTGGCCATGGTGAACGTCTTGCCGGAACCGGTCACGCCCAGCAGCGTCTGAAATGCCAGCCCGTCCTCGATCCCCTCTACCAGTTGCGCGATGGCCGTGGGCTGATCGCCCGCCGGTTCAAACGGCTGGTGCAGGCGGTAGGGGCTGTCGGGAAAAGTTACAATGTTCATGGTGAGCTGTGTATTGTACTGACAACCTCGTGCATTTGAAGAATACTGTCGACGCAGAAACGACGCGCGAGATCAGCAAAAAATTACCCTAAAATTATTCCTACCTGTCCAGCGGGCTGATCACACCCTTGCCGCCCTTGTTCAGTACGTGCGTGTAAATCATCGTGGTGGAAACATCAGAGTGACCAAGCAATTCCTGCACCGTGCGTATGTCATACCCGCTCTGCAACAGATGCGTGGCGAATGAATGGCGCAAAGTATGCGGCGTGGCGGGCTTGGTCAGTTCTGCATCGCGCACAGCCTGCTTCACCGCACGCTGCACGCCCTTCTCATCCACATGATGGCGGCGTGTTTTGCCCGAGCGCGGATCAACCGACAAATTCTTGGAAGGAAAAATATATTGCCAGCCCCATTCGCACCCGGCGTTCGGATATTTCTTGTCCAGCGCGAACGGCAAATACACCTCACCGAAGCCCTGCTTCAGATCCTCATCATGCAAGGCCTTCGCCTTGGCCAGATGCGCCTTGAGCGGCGCAACCACGGCCTCCGGCAACATCGTCACGCGATCCTTGAAGCCCTTGCCTTCACGTACGATAATCTCACGACGCGAAAAATCCACATCCTTCACCCGCAACCGAACTGCTTCCATCAGCCGCATTCCCCCGCCGTACAACAAAGAGGCGATCAACGCATGCGTACCCTTCAGGCGGGACAATACTGATTGCACCTCACTCACCGTCAACACCACGGGCAGGCGCTTTGGCGCTTTGGCCTGAGTGATGTTATCCAGCCACGGCAATTCAATCTCCAACACCTCTCGGTAGAGAAACAACAGAGATGATTTGGCCAGATTTTGCGTAGCGGCGGCTACCTTACCTTGAACCGCCAGATGGGTAAGAAAAGCCTCGATATCCCGAGCTCCCAAATCTTTCGGGTGGCGCTTGTCATGAAAGTAAATATAGCGTTTAATCCAATGAATATAGGTCTGCTCGGTGCGAATACTGTAGTGTTTCACTCGCAGCCTATCGCGTACTTGATCAAGCAGCTTGGGAGGGTTTGTTGTGGTGCTTTTATCGGAAAAATTAGGGGGCGCCATAATTCCACCTCAAATAAAAACAAGGCATTGCAGATT
>CAJPFF010000207.1 GCA_905339345.1 Geobacteraceae bacterium
CCCCCTGTTGCGCCCAACTCTAATGTCGCTTCCCGGGAGTGTCAACCGCGAAAAGATATCCTTGACTCCTCACAACGTATCATGTTAGATTTCTGAGCCTTTTTTAAGAATATTCGCTTTGCGGCAAGGAGTTGTAAAACCATACCATGTCAACTAAACTCCTGGAACTGGTCCCCGAAAGAGTCAGAAAGAAACTTGGCCCACAATCGGGCGTCTGCCTCCTCAATGGCCGCGACCTGTTCAGCGCCCTCAAGAACGAAAAACTCATCCTCATGGCCTGCAACCCACGGATAAGACACGTTATTCCCGGCATCATGAAGGCTGCCGAGGAGCTCGACGCCGTGGTCGCATTCGAGCTCACCCGAACCGAGGGGGGAATTGACGGCGGCTACACCGGGCAGACCCCGCAGCTTTTCGTCGATACGGTTATGGAATATGCCGAACGGTTCGGCTTCACGAAGCCGTTCATCATCCACGGCGACCATACAACCGTCCAGAACACCTCACCCGAAGAACAGGAGAGCGCCCGGCTCCTCATCCAGTCCCAGATTGAGGCCGGTTATACCTCCTTTGCCATCGACGCATCCTTCAATCCTCTGCCCGACAACATCCGGATCACCGCCGAACTGGCAGCCACCGTGGAGGATGAGGGGTACGGCCTCGAAGTTGAGCTGGGAGAAGTACGACCTCCTGGCGTGGAGTCAAACCTGACCACCGTCGAAGAGACCGATGAATTTCTGTCGGGCCTTGCGGCAAAAGGGATCCAGCCTCAACTCCTTGCCATCGACAACGGCTCCAAGCGGGGAAACTACCTGGACGGTGAGATGGTCAGAATTGATCTCGACCGGACCAAGGCGATCTTCGAGGCTGCCGTGCGCCACGGCCTCTCGGGGCTCGTCCAGCACGGCATTACCGGAACGCCGTTGCGACTCGTGGGCAAGCTCGCCGACTACGGTATCCGCAAGGGGAACATCGGTACCCTCTGGCAGAATGTGGCCCACGCGGGGCTCCCACTCGATCTCATGGACGCCATGCGCCACTGGGCCAGGGACAACGGCAGGGACATAAAGTTCGCCACAAAAATCTTTAAGGCCGAAATAGATTCCATCCCCGAAGAAAATGCAAAGCAGATTCACGACATGGCTTACCGTGAAGCCAGGGAATTTCTCCAGGCCTTTCACGCCAAGGGGAGTGCCTCCCGGCTCGCTGCCGCCATCGGGAATGCCCCGTGAGAGTCATCGGCGGAAGCGCCCGGGGACGCCGGCTTGCCTCCCCCCGGGGAGAACGGGTCCGCCCCACTGCAGACCGGGTAAAGGAAGCCCTTTTTAGCATCCTTACCTCACTTCTGGGGAACTTAGAAGGACTGAAAATTCTCGACATCTTTGCCGGAACAGGAAACCTCGGCATCGAAGCCCTGAGCCGGGGCTGCAGCGAGGCAGTCTTTGTCGACAGCCACCGGGAGTCAGCCGCCGTTATCAGGCAGAACCTGACTCAGCTTGGCCTCGCCGACCGGAGCCGGGTGGTCGTAACAGAAGCTGCGGCGGCACTTCAGCTGCTCGCGGGAGAAAGTCCCTTTCACATCATTTTTCTCGACCCTCCCTATCGCCTGGGGCTGGCGGAAAATATCCTCGAAAAACTGGCAGCATCACCGTGTGTCACCGGGAGTACGATCATCGTGGCAGAATCGGATTCGGGCGAAGAACTCCCCGAAGGATTCGGTCCGTTGAGACAGTTCGACCGGAGAGTTTACGGCGACACCGCCCTCACATTCTTCCAGAAAGGGATACCTGACGACCATGCCTAGAAAAGTCGCCGTCTACCCCGGTTCCTTCGACCCCATCACCTACGGCCACCTGGACATCATCGACCGGGGGCTCAGAATTTTCGACGAAATCATCGTAGCTGTGGCCCGCAACTCGGCCAAGAACTCCCTCTTCACCATCGATGAACGGGTCGACATGATCCAGCGGGTGCTGGCGGACAACGTCAGGGCGAGGGTTGACACTTTCGACGGCCTTCTGGTAGATTACGTCCTCTCTCAGAATGCGACGGTCATCATTCGGGGACTGCGAGCCATCTCGGATTTCGAGTATGAATTTCAGATCGCCCAGATGAATCGGAGCATCTCTCAGGATGTTGAAACACTTTTCATGATGACATCAGTCCCTTACGGTTACCTGTCGTCATCCATCGTCAAGGAAGTCAGTTCCCTGAACGGACCCATAGAGGGTCTGGTTCCGCCCCTGGTGCGGGAGGCCCTCAGGGATAAATTTTCAAAAACGGAATAGCTAGAGCGGACGCTCCACTGGAGCCTCTGCCATAACCCCAAAGGAGGGAACAATGAAACTTGCAGACCGCGTCAACAAGATCCAGCCGTCCCCTACCCTGTCCATCGACGCCAAGGCGAAGGCATTGAAGGCCCAGGGAGTGGATGTCGTCGGCTTCGGTGCCGGCGAGCCCGACTTCGACACCCCCGCAAACATCAAGGAAGCTGGTAAGAAAGCCATCGACGCAGGTTTCACCAAATACATGCCGGTTGGGGGCGCCGACGACCTGAAGGACGCCATCATCGCCAAAATGAAGCGTGACCATGGCATTGAGTACACCCGCGACGAGATCTCCGTTGCCTGCGGCGCCAAGCACACCCTCTACAACATCTCCCAAGCCCTGATCCAGGAGGGTGATGAGGTCATCATCCCGGGCCCCTATTGGGTCTCCTATCCCGATCAGGTCGTTCTCGCCGGCGGGACGTCGGTCTTTATCATGACCGACGAATCCACCGGCTTCAAGATCACTCCGGACCAACTGGAGAAGGCAATCACCCCGAAAACCCGGTACGTGATCCTCAACTCCCCCTGCAACCCGACCGGCTCCACCTACACGAAGGACGAACTGAAGGCCCTGGCCGCCGTTCTGCTCAAACACCCGCACGTCCTGATCGTCTCCGACGATATCTACGAGAAGCTCCTCTATGACGGCCTGGAGTTCTGCAACATCCCCATGGCCTGCCCCGAACTGAAGGACCGCACCATCATCGTGAACGGCGTTTCCAAGGCCTACTCCATGACCGGATGGCGGATCGGCTACGCCTGCGGCCCCAAGGAGCTCATGGGAGCCATGACCAAGATGCAGTCCCAGTCCACCTCCAACGCCACCTCCATCTCCCAGAAGGCCTCCGTCGAGGCACTGAACGGTCCCCAGGACGCGGTGGCCGAGATGGTAAAGGAATTCGAGAAGCGGCGCACCTACATCGTCGACCGACTGAACGCCATCCCCGGCGTCTCCTGCTTCAAGTCCACCGGCGCCTTCTACGCCTTCCCGAACTTCTCCGGCGTCTACGGCAAGACCACCCCGGCCGGGAAGAAGATCGAGAATTCCACCGAATTCGCCGCCTACCTGCTGGAGGACGCCAAGGTTGCCCTGGTTCCCGGCGTTGCCTTTGGTGACGACCGCTACGCCCGACTCTCCTACGCCACCAGCATGGAGACCATCAAGAAGGGGATCGACCGGATCGAAGAGGCCATCAAAAACCTGAAATAACAGGCTGACCCATTGCAAGCGAGGGATGTTTTGCTACCCTCAACGGAAGAAGGCGAGGATTACCCAGGTACCTCGCCTTTTTTCTTACCCACCCGGCGCCGCGTTACCCTAAAGCATCCGTCCAACCTGCCGATGAGTTAGGCATGGGGTTTTCTCGGTACACCAGTCAGAGCAGCATAGCCCGCAAAGGAGAAAGGCGATGATCACCAAAACTATGACCATCGGCGACATCATCCGTACCTACCCCCAGACCCTGAAAGTCTTCGAAAAGTACGGCCTCGACTGTTATGAGTGCCAGGTGGCCGATTACGAGGAACTGGAGCACGGTGCCGGCGTCCACAAAACCGACCTGGAAAAACTCCTTAAGGAGCTCAACGAAGTCATCGCACCGTGAAACCATGAAAGGTAGCATGAAAGAAGAGTTCTCCGACTACCAGAAATACTTCGGCATCGGACTCCGGGTGGAGGTTCGCTTTCCCCGTGCCCAGGAAGAGCCCTTCAGCGACGGGGCGATTATTTCCATGATGGATGAGGACCTGGTCAAACTTCAACTTTCGCGGGACATTCTGCCCGAAAACGTCAAGACCGAAACCGGCACAACAATCGACATCCGGGGGGGGAAGGAAGGGAGCGCCCACTGCTGTCGTGCCATCATCGTCGAGGAATGGGACGGGACGCTTCTGAACGTTCGGCTCATCGGCAACGTGATCCCCGACGAAATGCGGGAATTTTACCGGATAGAGACCTACATTCCAATCCGCTACCGGCTGGAGCCCGACACTTCCCCTGAACAGATCAGAGAGCAATGGCACGCACGACGTTATTCTTCGCCCCACCCCGCTGAGGGCGCCCTTCCCCTTAACCAGGGGAGCGAGCACCTCCCCCTCGATGAACCGGCGAGCGCCTCCCCCCTGGCGGCCAACCTGAGCGGTTCGGGAATCAGGATCAGGATCCACGAGGAACTCCCGACCGCCGCCCTGGTCCCCATGGAACTCTACCTTCAGCTCGAAACGCTCAAGACGGTGCCGATCGTGGGTGAGGTTGTCCAGGTGTCCCCTTTGCATACCCGGGAAGGGGACGCCCCCCTCTTCAGCACCGCACTCCGGTTCACCTGTATCGATGAACGGGATCGCGACGCCGTCATCAGATTCATCTCGCGCGAGCAGCTTGCACGTCTTCGCTCCCATCAAGGAAGCGTCAGCATCTCGTCCCTCGACTACGAAGCCTACTCCCGGCAGAAGAATGTGCAACGGATAGTCCTCGTCATCGGCATAGTCCTTATAGTTGCCGCCATTGCCGCGGCACTGGTCCTTTCCCGGCTAAACAGTCCCAAGGGAGAGATCGAACAGACCTTCGAGCGGGAAATACAGAAGTATCGCAAACTCATGCCCTGGCGCTGACCGCTCCGAAACCTCTGAACGTAACCGATTGCGAACCCCGCCATCCTCCCGGCAAATACTGAGCACTTAATGTATTCGATTTGAGCAGATTCCTACTCAACGCCACCCTCAGCAGACAGCCCCCCGCGACGTATACAACGTAATCCTCCCCTCAAAAACAGGTTCATCTGCATATTGTGCAATGTTTTCAAGCTGTTGCCACTTATCGTCAACCAGCTCTCCAAACTGGTACGCCTATTGTATTAGACTTGAGCCACGAGGCACGAGAGTACCACACGCTCGCGCAGCCGCTTTCAGGAGGTCCCACGGTGCTCTACAAATCAGTAACGGAATCGTTCAACGAATTCATCATCGACCGCAACGATGCAACATGTATCCGCTGCAAGGTCTGTGTCCGCCAGTGCGCCTACGAAGTCCACTCCTATGTGGATACCGCCGACGCCTTGACCGAGGACAACACCCTCTGCATCGGCTGCCGCCGCTGTTCGGCCCTCTGCCCCACCGGTGCCATCACGATCAGGGAAAATCAAGAGGTGTTCAAGCGGAACGAGTCGTGGTCCAACAGCCACATCCGCAACCTCTACGCCCAAGCCGACACTGGCGGTATTCTGCTGGCGGCCATGGGGAACCCGGCCAAGTATCCCATCTACTGGGATCACATGCTGCTGGACGCCTCCCAGGTGACCAACCCTTCCATAGATCCGCTCCGGGAACCGATGGAGTTGAGGACCTATCTGGGAAAGAAGCCCCACTCCATCGAAGTGGTCCGTGACGAGCAAACCGGCAAGCCCAAGCTCGCCACGAAGCTCACCCCCCAGATCAAGATGGAGTATCCTTTCATTTTCTCCGCCATGAGCTACGGGGCACTCAACCTCAATGCCCACAAGGCCATGGCCATGGCCGCCACAGAACTGGGCACCCTCTACAACACCGGCGAGGGGGGGCTCCACAAGGACCTCTACCAGTACGGCAGCAACGTCATGGTTCAGGTGGCTTCGGGCCGCTTCGGCGTGAGCGAAGCATATCTGAACGCCGGCGTGGCCATCGAGATCAAGGTGGGCCAAGGGGCCAAGCCGGGAATCGGCGGCCACCTGCCGGGAGAGAAGGTCAACGACCAGATCTCGGAGACCCGGATGATACCTGTGGGGGCGGACGCCATCTCGCCGGCGCCCCACCACGACATCTACTCCATTGAGGACCTTCGCCAACTGATCTTCGCCCTCAAGGAAGCAACCAACTACACGAAGCCGGTATCAGTAAAGATCGCGGCAGTTCACCACGTGGCTGCCATCGCCTCGGGTGTGGCCCGGGCCGGCGCCGACATCATCACGATCGACGGCTTCCGGGGGGGGACCGGCGCAGCGCCCCAGGTGATCCGCGACAACGTCGGCATCCCCATGGAGCTGGCCCTGGCGGCAGTGGATGCGCGGCTTCGCGACGAAGGAATCCGGAACCAGGTCTCCATCGTAGTAGGGGGCGGGGTCCGTTCTTCGGGTGATGCCATCAAGGCAATCGCACTGGGGGCCGACGCCATCAACATGGGAACCTCGACCCTCCTTGCCATGGGCTGCACCCTCTGCCAGCGCTGCTACACCGGAAAGTGCCCTTGGGGGATCACCACCAACAACCCCTACCTCGCCAAACGCCTCAACCCTGAACTGGGCGCCGAGCGACTGGTGAACCTGGTCCACGCCTGGGGCCACGAGATGAAGGAAATCCTCGGCGGCATGGGGCTCAACGCCCTGGAATCGCTGCGGGGCAACCGCTACAAGCTCCGGGCACTGGGACTCACCGAAAAGGACATGAACATCCTGGGCGTCATGCCCGCTGGAGAATAAGGTATGAAGCGCATCTACATGATCGAAGACGCATGCATCGGCTGTCACCTCTGCGAGGTGGCCTGCATCACCGAGCACTCCCAATCCAAGAACCCTGTCAAAGCATTTCTCCACGAGGAGAATCGCCCCATCTCCCGTTGCACCGTCGAGGAGTGGGACGGAGGGGTCGTATCCTTCTCCACCACCTGCCGCCACTGCGACGAACCCGACTGCATGCGGGCCTGCATCTCCGGCGCCATCCAAAAGAATGACAGCGGCGTGGTCCGGATCGACACCGAGCAGTGCGTCGGCTGCTGGTCCTGCGTCATGGCCTGCCCCTACGGCGCAGTGCAGCGCAACCTCACGAAGAAGAAGGCCAACAAGTGCGACCTCTGCCCGGACCGCACCAGCCCGGCCTGCGTTGATGCCTGCCCCAACCGGGCGCTCGTCTACAAGGAGGGGAGCCAGAAATGAACTACGTGATCATCGGCAACTCGGTGGCAGCCGTCGGCGCCGTTCGGGGGATCAGAAGCACCGATCCGCAGGGCAACATCACCATCATATCCCGGGAGCGCCACGTGGCCTATGGCCGCCCACTCATCTCCTACCTCCTAGGGGGCCTCATCACGGAAAAGCGGATGCCCTACCTTCCCGAGGACTTCTATGAGAAGAACCGGGTGAACCTCCTGCTCAACGCGGAAGTGGTGGGTGTCGACACCGCAAACGGCAAAGTGACCATTGCCGGGGGCGACGTGATTTCCTATGACAAGCTCCTCGTGGCCACTGGCGGCGACCCTTTTGTCCCCCCCATCGAGGGGATGGCCGGCAAGGACCGGATCTTCACCTTCACCACCTGGGACGACGCGGCAAAGCTCAAGGGAATGGCCAACGACATCCAGAAGGTAGTGGTCATCGGTGGAGGGCTCATCGGCCTCAAGGCCGCCGAAGGTCTTCATCTCCTCGACAAGCAGATCACCATCGTGGAACTGGCCGACCGGATCCTCTCCGCCGCCTTCGACCGACCCGCCGGGCGGGTGGTGGCCAAAAAGATGAAGGCCAACGGCATCGATGTCATCACCGAGGACACAGTGGTCCGGATCGAGGGGGAAGGTGCCGTCATCACCGGGGTTACCCTCAAGTCGGGAGATTTCATCCCCTGCGACACGGTCATCGTCGCCATCGGGGTGCGCCCGGCGGCCGGCTTCCTCAAGGGGAGCGGCGTGGAAGTAAACCGGGGCATCGTCGTGGACGACCGGATGGAGACCAATGTGAAGGGGGTATTCGCCGCCGGTGACGTGGCCGAGGCCAAGGACTTTTTCTCCGGCGTCAAGAACCCGATGCCAATCTGGCCCGACGCCTACATCCAGGGAGACATCGCCGGAGTGACCATGGCCGGCGGTTCAAAGGGTTACCCGGGCGGCATTGCCATGAACTCCATCGAACTCTTCAAGGTTTCCACCATCTCCATGGGGATCACGAACCCTGTTGAGCCCAAGGAATACGAGATTCTCACCTATCAGGATCTGGAGAACTACCAGTACCGCAAGATCGTCCTCAAGGACGGGCTCCTGGCCGGCGCCGTTATCGTGGGGGCCGTGGACCGGGCAGGCATCTTCGCCGGGCTCATCCGCGACCGGATTGACGTGACCTCCTTCAAGGACCAACTCCTCACCCCCGACTTCGGCTTCGTCAACCTCCCGCGGGATATCCGCTCCGCGCTCTTCGCCCCCGTCGGCAAGGTGACAGGTGCCGACGAGCCGGCCCGGGCCGTCGGTCACTGACCCGGCACCGTTTCGCGACGACCAGATCGAGGTTTAAACCATGACCAGAACATTGAAACCGACCCATTACTTTCAGAAAGACATCTCCAACTGCGGCCTCACCGGCTTCATCTCCACCGCCGGGAACCTGGTCGAGGGGAGCGTCATCATCAAGTCCATCGCCCTAATGCACGACCGGGGGAACGGCCTCGGCGGGGGGTTTGCCGCCTACGGCATCTACCCGGAGTACAAGGAGTTCTATGCCTTCCACCTTATGTACGAGAACGGCATGGCGCTCCAGCTCACGGAGGAGTACCTTGAGCGGCACTTCTACATCGAGCATTATGAGGATATCCCGACCCGCCGGACGCCGGCCATCGCCAACCCGCCCGCCTTCAAGCGCTACTTCGTGAAGCCGCTCCAGACCGCCGAGTACAAGGAGGCGGTCGAGTTCCAGAACATGACCGATGAGGACGTGATCGTCCGCCACGTCATGCTCATCAACAACGAGATCGAGGGGTCCTTCGTGGTCTCCTCCGGCAAGAACATGGGGGCTTTCAAGGGTGTCGGCTACCCCGAGGAGATCGCCGACTTCTTCCGCCTGGAAGAGTACCAGGGATACATCTGGACCGCCCACAACCGCTTTCCGACCAATACCCCTGGCTGGTGGGGGGGCGCCCACCCCTTTACGCTGCTGGACTGGTCCATCGTTCACAACGGCGAAATCTCGTCCTACGGCATCAACAAGCGCTACCTGGAGATGTACGGTTACCTCTGCACCATGCTCACCGACACCGAAGTCGTGGCCTACACCCTTGATCTGCTGATCCGCAAGCACGGTCTCACCCCGGAGTTGGCGAGCCTTGCCATGGCCTCCCCCTTCTGGGACATCATCGACGCCCTTCCCGAGGACGAACGACAGCTTCTCACCGCCATCCGCCAGTGCTACGGCAGCGCCCTGCTCAACGGCCCCTTCGCCATTCTCTTCGCCAGCAACGAGGGGCTCATCGGTCTCAACGACCGGGTGAAGCTGCGCCCCCTCGTCTGCGCCACCAAGGACGACTTCGTCTACATGGCCTCAGAAGAGGCGGCCATCCGCGAGATCTGCCCCAAACCCGACAAGGTCTGGGCGCCCCGCGGCGGAGAGCCGGTCATTGCCAAGATGAACCCCGGCGTAGCTTAACAGTGAGGATCACACCCATGAAAATTGACGCTCAGGGTCTCTACTACCGAGACCTCAACCAGAAAATACGCGAGGCGGTGGCCGAAGGGGCCACGGAAATCGTCCTCGATAACGTGAACGGCCAGTACTTCATCGGCGACGGGATCAACAAACCGGTTACCATCACCGTTAACGGCGTTCCGGGCAATGATCTGGCCGCCTTCATGAACGGTGCCACCATCATCGTCAACGAGAACGCGCAGGACAACATCGGCAACACCATGAATGCCGGCAAGGTCATCGTCCACGGCCACGCGGGGGACGTTCTCGGCTACGGCATGCGTGGCGGCCGGGTCCACATCCGCAAGGACGTGGGATACCGGGTCGGCATCCACATGAAATCCTATGAGTCGAACAAGCCGGTCCTGATCGCCGGCGGCAAGGCTGGCGACTTTTTCGGCGAGTACATGGCGGGGGGTGTCCTCATTCTCCTCGACATGTTCAGCGACGAACCGGAGAAACCGAAGCACGGTTTCCGCTTCGGCACCGGCATGCACGGCGGCACCATCTTCGTGCGGGGCGGCGTGGACGAAAGGAAGCTCTCCCAGGAAGTGGGGGTCTTTGAGCTTACCGATGAAGACCGTCAGGAACTGGAAGGGTATCTGAGGGAGTACTGCAACGACTTCGACATCGATTACGCAGGGGTGGCAAAGGAGGAGTTCGTGAAGATTCTCCCCCGGAGCAGTCGCCCCTACGGTAACCTCTATTGCCCCATGCCCCGCTAAGGCGTGAGCGCTATTTTACCTTGAAACGCACAAAAGGAAGGCCGTTGGCCTTCCTTTTGCATTTTTACCAGGAAGCACGTTTCAAGGGAAGAGCCCCGCCAGGGCCTGCAGGGAGCGGCAACAGGTCTAAACGGTTGACACCCAAAACCCATTTCTGGTACCGTTTCCCCGCAGCACACAAACAAGGCAGGTAAATAACTATGGATTTCAAGATGTTAAGCAGGAGAAGCTTCCTCAAGGCCACCCTTACAGGCGCCCTGACACTCATGGGAGTAGGGTCGGCATTCGGACGTTTCGAGTCAACACCAGAATTCTTGCCCCCCGGACAATTGACACTCTTCAACACCCACACCCGCGAACGCATTTCCCTGGCTTTCAGGGATGCCGCAGGCAACTACGATCTGGATGCCCTGAATACCATGAACTGGATCCTTCGCTGCCACTACACCAACGAGACGACGGTAATGGATGTCAAAACCCTCGAATACCTGAACCTCGTGGACAAAAAGCTCGGCGGCAACAACGAGATCCATATCGTCTCAGCCTACCGCTCGCCTCTCTACAACAACCTCCTGCGAGAAAGCGGCCATGGGGTTGCCCGGCAAAGCCTCCACCTTTCGGGCAAAGCCATTGACATCTCAATCCCCGGCAAGAACATCGCCAGTATCCGGGAGGCGGCCGTCGGCCTCCACATGGGCGGTGTCGGCTTCTACCCTGGCTCTGGGTTCGTTCATATTGATTCTGGCAGCTTCAGAACCTGGTGACGGGACTGAGCTCCCTCTCAAACCCCAAAGCATGCGTCACTGGTGCCGCTGACATACCGTCGTGCGTTCAGAGGCCGGCATCACCCACGACCGGATCAAGTTCATAATTGACGCTGAATCCCCCCTCGCGCCGCACCGCCTCATGGAAGATACCCGAAGCTTCCTCGAGTAGAAGTTCCCTGAGGAACCTCCGCTTTTTCGGCGGCATGATCAGCGTCGGCTCTCCCTTTATCCCTGCCAGGCGCCCCGCCTCCTCGACGGCATCCTCGAGGGTGCCGAGCCGATCCACGAGTTTGAGAGACATGGCCTGCTCACCGGTATAGACACGGCCGTCCGCAAGCCTCCTAACCTCCTCCACCGGCAGTTTCCGCGCCTCGGCAACGACTTTTACAAACTGGGCATGGAGATTGTCGATCACCCCCTGAAGGAGGGCCCGATCCTCCTCGGTCAGGGCACGCACCGGCGAACCGGCGTCCTTGAACTTCCCGCTCTTGAGCGTAAAGGCCTTCATTCCCACCTTGTCCATGAGCCCCTCGACATTGGAGAGCTTCATCAGAACGCCGATGCTCCCGGTGATAGTGCCGGGGTTGGCGTAGATAACCGCCGCGGGTACGGCGATATGATACCCCCCCGAAGCGGCCACGCTCCCCATGGAAACAACCACCTTCTTGGTTTTTGCAAGCTTTTTGACCGCATCGTAGATTTCCTGGGAAGGACCGATGACTCCACCGGGCGATTCTATCCTGAGAACAACCGCCTTCACGTTCGTCCTCTTCCGCAGCTCGTTCAATTGTTTGACGGTCTCCTCGGACTCCAGGATAGGCCCCTTGACTTCCACATACCCGACACCTTCGCCGGATACCACGGTGGGGCCGTCTCCCAGGATCAGCCGTGCAACCTGGACCGACAGGACAAAAAGCAGGGCAATGGTCGCCACGACAATTGCACCGATCACGATATGGCTTTTTTTCATGGGGTTCTCCACAAAGACAGTATAGGACTCCGGGTGGCGGGTTCCACGCATCGGATCTGCAGAGATATTCGGTAACTGTTTATAAATGCAGCTACAATGAGGATTTTTTCGCGATATTCATATTGACTGATGGGGGCGCTTTGCTACAATGAACCCATGAAAATCGTTGTTTTTTCCGATACCCACGGCAATCAGGCCCTTGCCGCCCAAGCCCTTGACTTGGCCGGTCATGCCGACCATATCATTCATCTGGGCGACGAAACCGATGATGCCACCTTCCTGGAGGCCTTAAGCGGCATAACCGTCACCAAGGTTCTCGGCAACTGCGACTTCGCGACAGATACCCCCCGGGAGGCAATGCTGGTACTTGAAGAAAAGAGATTCCTCCTGACCCACGGCGACCTTTATGGCGTAAAGGCGGGGCTGGACAAGCTCTCGAAGAGGGCCACTGCAGAGAAAGCCGACGTGGTCCTCTACGGTCATACTCACATCCAATCCGTCTGCACGATAGACGGAGTTCTTTACGTCAATCCTGGTTGTCTCAAAAAAGGGTACAGCGAACCGAGTTTCGCCCTTCTCTCCCTGGAAAAAGGTTTACTCTCCGCTGACATCGTCCCCCTGCACCCGACCTCTCCCTGACATCGCCTCCCGCGAGAAAAGCGAGGCACGTTCCGATCAGCAGCCGCAACCGCAGTTGTGGCACACCTTGCGGTTATGATCCTCGGGAGGAACCGTTTCGGGGGCAAAGGCAATCCTCATCACTGCCCGCCTGATATCGTCCAACAGGTCGAGATTGGGGCTCTGGCCAATAATGTGCCCGACGCAGACGCTCCCAAAGCCGTCATCCGGTGAGGATATCCTTACCGCATTCAACAGGTCGGCGTAGCTGTTGATGTCGATGGTGAAGGCGTCGTTGCGTGCCCTCTTCAACACGACGCCGCCACGGGAAAGATCACCCTCAAGCGTGCCAAAGAAGCGTTCCGCCTCCACGCCGTCGAGATCCACCTTCCAGTTGTCCCTTACGTGATTCTGGCGATAGAAAACCACCGTTATCTCTTTTGCTCCCATCAAACGCATCCTCCCTTGACCAGTACCGTTGTCATCCCCCCGATGCCTTGCGCTGCAGCGAGCTGAATACCATGTCGAGGACCGCCTTCTGCCGTGCTTCGTACTTGTTCATCACTGCCAGACAGGTGCCAAGGGGAAAATGCTCATGGAGATAGTCGGCATCACGGCTGGAGAGAACGATTATTCTGCTTTTGTCCATCCCCACCTCGCATGCGTACTTGACGACCTTGTCCCCATCGAGCACCGGCATTTCGTAATCCACCAGGAGCAGATCCACGTCCCCTTTGCTGATGATCGGAAGGGCACGGACCGGATTCGAACAGATCTGAACTTTCAGTACAGGATAGTGCTGGTTTATATATCGCTTAAGAAATTCCGAGAACGCTTTGTCGTCATCGACGATCAGAATCTTTCCCATCCTCACCTCGACCGGTTCCGCTGCCACTTATCATTTCAGCAGTCACTTGATCACCTTCGTGGCAACACTCAACACGCGGAACGGAACCTGGAGATCGAGCATCCTTGCGCTTTTCAGGTTGATCACGAGCTCCACCTTGCGGGGGGTGAGTACCGGGAGCTCTCCGGGCCTGATGCCCGAGAGGATCTTGGCCGCATGGTCGGCAGCCAGTTGTCCCTGCTCCGTAGGGCTGGCTTCAAGGGTAACGAGAGCGCCCTTCTCGGACGCATCGGGCACCAACGAAATAACCGGCACCTTCACGTCCAACGCCTTGCGCACAATCCTCTCCATCCCTCTTCCCACCACGGAACTTTCGGAGACAAAAAGGCAGTCGGATTGAGCAAGGAGATGAGCCAGGGCCGCATCAAGACCCGAGGCAACCGGAACGTTTGCCTCCACCACTGAGAACCCCTTCTGGGCCGCCAGACGCTTGAGCTCCTGCATCTGGACATAGGAACCGCGCTCTCTGCTGTTATAGAGGATTCCAAGGGTCCTGATGGGGCGTATTTCTATCATGGTCTTGACGAGCATGGCCATGGGCACCTTGGAGCTTACGCCGCAGAGATTGCCCCCTGTTTTCGTCAAGCTGCGCGAAATCCCTGTCTCGACCGGGCCATAGACGTCCGCGAACACGATCGGCACCCTGACGGTCTCCTGCGTGGCGGAAATGGTGGCAGGGGCACCAAAGGTGACGAGAAGATCGGGCTTGAGTGCGTTGAATTTCCTGACGCTGTTGGCCCAGGAGATGAAATCGGGGTTCGGAGTCTGCGTCACGAATTCCACCTCCCCCTCGCCGTACCCTTTTGCGGCGAGCGCCCTGACAAACGAGCGGTAGGCATCCTTGTAGCGCGGCATGTCGCTGGTAAGGACAGCAGCCACAAACTTCCTCGCTGCGAACGAGGGCGAGGCGCAGATAACCGAGACCAGAATCGGCAGAATGTACAATAATCGTTTCAGTGCCATGGGGCAATACCACATAAAAGTTCTACCATGTCGTCTTCAGGAGGGCGGTAACCGCGTGTACCGATCCCTCACCGTCTGATGACAGTCGATTGTCGTAGGTACGGTAGGTATAATCCAGTGAACAGCCAATATGCTTTGTCACTTGGTAGTCGGCCCTGGCCGACAAGGAATTCTCCAGCGTCTTCACCAGCGAAAGCTCACGGATGCCATCGGTAGATGTGCCTCCTGAGGTGACTCCATCGGGTTTGAACTCGGCGCGCGACCGCACCTGCTGCAACGACAGGGAGAGGTCGAGATTGTCGAGAGCGCGGTACACAGCGTTAATGGAATAGATTTCGGCTTGGGAGACGTATTCGGAAGCGACGTCCTGGCCGTTGAACACGCTGGCGAAAAGAACCGCCTGCTCGGCCCTGGTCCGTAGAAAACCGAAATTGCCGCTGACCGTGAGTCGTTCAACGGGGCTCACCCAAAAGCCCAAGGCCGTATGAGTGAAATGACGGGTTCGAGGAAGAACATAGGTTTCGGGATCAAGAGGGGGTTCAGGATGGGTCGTTCGTGAGATGTGGTCGTTCCATTCCTGTGCGACACGGTAGTTGGCCGACAAGCCCCAGCGGCCGGAACTCGTATACGTGGCGAGCAGCCGCCCCTCGTGCTTACGCTCGGGGTCGGAATCGTAGAGGGGATTGTTGGTGGTGGTGTACTCGTAGAGTCCCCTCAGGCGAAGTCCCTTGAAGGGGCGGATGAGTACCGTCAGATTGCCCCGGTGGGTATCGGAATCCTCCGGCAGGTTCCATGTCGTATCGGAAGCTGTCGAACCGGTGTTGTCACGGTGCTGGAACATCCCCCGATACTCACCGTTGACGCTTACAATCGTGTTCGGCCGGATGGTGAAATTGGCCGAAACGATGTCCCGGCGCGTGTCGATGGCCGGGCGTGGCGTTACGCTTGAAGGCGACAGAGAGGGAACGATAAGAGTCGACGGGACATCGCGGTCGATCTCCAGGTGCCGGTACTTGAGCGCCGTTGTGAACCAGGCACAGGGTGAATACGTGAAATCGCCAGCAGCGTTTTGAAGCGTGTCCCGGGCACTGTCTGCACCCGAAACGGTGGTCAGCGACGTGCGGTTCTCACGCCGCCCGTAGGAATAGGAGGCGGCTCCGGTCACGCCGCCTGCCGGTGAGGTGTAGAGTTTCACCGTGTGGGCGTAGTAGCGGCTTTCGGGCGTTTCGTTGTGTTCCGCCAGGCCGGAGCTCAAAGCTTGGTATACATCGGTAGGTGTTGACTTCCTATCATCAAACTGCCTGAGCTGGAACGAATAGACGACGTTGATTGGCCCCAGATGCGCGTCGAATCCCGCCGTTCCCTCTTGGGACAACCGGTCGATCTTCCGTGACCGAAAGTAGAGGGCAGAAGAGGGGGTTGCTGAGTAATAATTTTCGAAGCTGAAATCCGCATAGCGCAGCTGCTGCGTCCCTTCACGGTCGATGAGCCAGTGGCTCAGATTCAGGTGAATCGGGTAATCGCGCAGTTTGTAGCGGAACTGGACCGTATCCTGTCGGGTGGTGATGCCGTAGCGGGCTGAACGATCTAGATCATCAACAATGTTTACATCACTCGTTTCGTGATCGAGATTATGGTAGAGCGATTCGGTCCGTGCAGTGAGCCGGTAGTAGCCGGCATAGTCGAACATGAGGTTGGCGACGTAGTCCTTCCGATTGAGAAAGGCACCGTCCACGTCAAGCTTCAGGTCCTTGCCAAGATACACCAAGCGTGCGTCGCCCGTGAAACTCGAATGGAGATAGTCATACTCGGCGGCCCTGCCGCCTACATCCCTGATTCCCACAAAACGGTATCCGGCTGAAACCGCCGCTTGACGCTGGGCTTCGACCTCAACCTCCTCGTAGGGCTGCTCTGGAGGCTCGTCAAAGGCCTCCTCTTCAACCTGTCCCGCAACAACAGGGGCCTGACCATCCGTTCCCGAATCGGGAGCAGATTCGTCGGCACCCGCCGTAGCGACCGCAGTCGCCATGAGGCACGCCACCATCACCACGAATCGTGCTATGTATCCCCGCCTTATCACAATGCAAACTCCTTACGGTTGGCCGGATGGCTTCTACCGGATGAAACTCCCCTTTTTGTCAGTGGGCGTCGGAATATCGGTCCCGTGGATCTGTGAGTGGCAGTCGGTACAGCGGTTGTTG
>CAJPFF010000208.1 GCA_905339345.1 Geobacteraceae bacterium
GAACAGCTGGCCGATCGACTCGAATTCGTTCACATCGACCTCGGCCGGAACGCCGGCGGGATAGCTCTTGAGCCAGATCTTTTCCATTATTTCTCCTGAAGCTTGGTGTCGATTTTGTGACAGGTGACAACAACACAACTACACAACTCTGCGCGCGCGAGGCGCACAGGATACTAGGCGCTACGAATAATCAATTGCCTCCGGCCTCGGCAGGCCAGTCGCGTATGTAGGCCTTGAGCATGCGATTCTCGAAGCCCTGCTCCTCCAGAACCGCGCGTGCCACATCGTGGAAGGAGATGACGCCCATCAACGTGCCGCCATCCATGACCGGAAGGTAGCGCATGTGGTGCTCGACCATGAAGCGGCGCAACTCGTCGACTTCCATTTCCGGCCCGACGCTCACAGGTTCGCTGACCATGATCTGCGAGACGGGAATCCCTCCCCACTCGGCACCGTTTTTGTGCACCGCCTGGAAGACTTCACGGAAGGTCAGCATCCCGGCCATCTGCCCGGCGTCGAAGACGACAAGGGAACCGACATCCTGCTCGGTCATGATCGCCACCGCATCGGCCAGCTTCTTGTTTGGCGCAATCGTGAACAAGGCTTGGCCCTTGACTGCAAGAATTTCACTTACTTGCATGCTGCCCCCTTCTTTTTTATGGCCATAGGTATTTATTTAATGTTAGTCGATTGCGAAGGCAGGCGAAAGAGCCTTTACGCTAAATTTCCAGCAATTCCCCGTCCCCGAATACCATTCCGCAGCGCACCGGCTTTCCCGGGAAAAGCATCGCCACCGCAGAACGGTAGTTTTCCAGCTGGAGGCGGTAGCGCTCGAGCAGTGCCGCTTCCGGCCTGCCGCTCTTGTAGTCCAACACCCAATAGGCTTCAGGCATTTCCACCAGGCGGTCGATGCGCCCGACGACGCCGCCGGGCAGCGCAAATTCGGCTTCGTTGAATGCCCGCAGATGGCAGCTTGGGTCGAAAAATCCCCGCAGCTGCGGCGCATCCAGGATCGCCCGGGC
>CAJPFF010000209.1 GCA_905339345.1 Geobacteraceae bacterium
ACCACGTAGACAACCCCAAATCATTACGGAGGAAGAAAACATGGCACGTAAGAAAATCGCACTTATCGGTGGTGGTCAGATTGGCGGCGTCCTTGCTCAGCTTTGCGCCCTGCGCGAACTCGGCGATGTGGTGATGTTTGATATCGTTGAAGGTCTTCCCCAAGGGAAGATGCTCGATATCGCCGAAGTTGGTCCGGTGGATGGGTTTGATGTCTCTCTCAAGGGTACCAACAGCTACGCAGATATCGCGGGTTCGGATATCGTCATTGTTACCGCCGGTCTCCCCCGTAAGCCGGGCATGAGCCGCGACGACCTGATTGAAGTCAATTCCAAGATCATGACTCAGGTGGCTGAGGGTATCAAGCAGTACGCTTCCAACGCCTTCATCATCGTTATTTCTAACCCGCTGGATGCCATGGTAACCCTCTGCCAGAAGATTACCGGCTTCCCCTATAACCGGGTCATCGGCCAGGCCGGTGTCCTCGACTCGTCTCGGTTTGCTTCTTTCATCGCTTGGGAACTGGGCGTTTCCGTCAAGGACGTCGTTGCCGTGACCCTCGGCGGGCATGGTGATGATATGGTGCCGCTGGTCCGGTATACCAGCGTCTGCGGTATTCCGGTGATGGAGCTTCTTGAGCGTAAGTACAAGGACAAGGCCAAGGCAAAGGAAGTCATGGAAGCCATGGTCAAGCGGACCCGCGGCGCAGGCGGTGAAGTTGTTGCCCTTCTCAAAACCGGCTCGGCATTCTACTCCCCGGCCTCTTCGGCCATTGCTATGACCGAGTCCATTCTCAAGGACCAGAAGCGCGTCCTCCCGACCTGCTGCTTCCTTCAGGGTGAGTTCGGCGTGAACGGCTACTATGTGGGTGTACCCGCAGTTCTCGGCGAGAACGGTGTGGAGCAAATCATCGAGTTTGCCCTCGACGAAGAAGAGCAGGCCATGATGGACAAGTCGGTTGCCGCGGTCAAGAGCCTCGTCGACAGCCTTAAATAAGAGATTTGACTACTACCGCAGCAAGGCAAAGAAGGGCCCTGTGCCCTTCTTTTGTCTTGTTGGGGCTTTGTACTTTGAAAAAATAGTACTGATTTTGTGGTTTTTTTGTCCAAGACGTTGAAATTGTATACACGGCTGTGTTATATATCAAAGAGGTTTTGCCGGAAACGGCTTCATTTTAGTAAAGGAGCGTATCTAGATGGAAAAAAAGCTTCCGACTATCGAGATTATTGAGAAGTACTGCAAGGGCTGCCATATTTGCGTCGAATTTTGCCCAACCAAGGTACTGGAGATGAAAGGGTTCGTCGTGGCGGTGAAAAACCTCGAGGCCTGCATCAAGTGCATGCAGTGCGAACTGCGCTGCCCCGACTTCGCAATCAAGGTCACCCCGTAACCATTCCAAGAGGAGGTATTTGACGTGGCTAAGAAAGTTGCATTTCTCCAGGGTAACGAGGCCGCAGCTCACGGCGCTCTCTACGCTGGCTGCCGGTTTTTCGCCGGTTACCCTATTACTCCGTCCACCGAGGTTGCCGAGGTAATGTCGGCAGAACTCCCCAAGGTGGGGGGGAAATTCATTCAGATGGAAGACGAGATTGGCGCCATGGCTGCTCTTATTGGGGCATCATTGACCGGTGTTAAGGTGCTTACGTCGACCTCTGGTCCAGGCCTTTCCCTTAAGCAGGAAAATATCGGTTATGCATGCATTACCGAGGTTCCTTCCGTAATTGTCAACGTAATGCGTGGCGGCCCCTCTACTGGTATGCCGACTGGCCCCTCACAGTCGGACGTCATGTGTGCCAAGTGGGGAACCCACGGTGACCATCCCGCCATTTGCCTCGTGCCTGCATCCGTGCAGGAAATCTTTGAAGAGACGGTACGGGCCTTTAATCTGGCCGAGAAGTATCGCACGCCGGTAATGATCATGCCAGATGAGATCGTCGCCCATATGCGTGAGCGGATTGTTTTTCCGGAACCGGGCGAGCTTGAAGTTGTTGACCGTACGGCTCCCTCTGTACCGCCCGAGAAATACAAGCCCTATGATACTTCCTTTGGTGATGTGCCGCCACTCGCCGCCTTTGGCTCCGGCTACAAGTTTCACGTGACGGGTCTCAACAAGATGCAGGATGGTTTCCCGACCACCAAGGCCGAGATCGTACAGGCCGAAGAAGAGCGTCAAGTCCGCAAGGTGGAGGCCAACAAGGCTGACATCATGAAATGGGAAGAGTACCTGTGTGATGATGCCGAAGTCATCGTTGTGGCCTACGGATCCACCTCCCGCTCGGCCCGTTTCGCTGTGAATGAAGCCCGCAAGAACGGGATCAAGGCCGGTCTGTTCCGCCTCATCACCTTCTGGCCGTTCCCTGAGGAGCGTCTCCTGGAGCTCTCCAAGAAGGTCAAGGGGTTCATTACCCCGGAAATGAACCTGGGTATGTGCACTGGCGTGGTTAAAGGGTGTATCGAGGGGAATGCTCCGGTTCTCGGCATATTCCGGGTTGACGGCGAGCCCATCAATCCGGGACAGATCCTCGACAAGATGAAGGAGGTCAAGTAACCATGGCGTTTGATTACGATAAGTATATCCGTCCCGGTAAGTTGCCGCACATCTGGTGCCCTGGCTGCGGTCACGGGATTGTCATGAAGGGGCTCATTCGTGCAATGGACTCCCTCAACCTGAAAAAGGAAGAGACGGCCATCGTCTCAGGTATCGGCTGCGCTTCGCGTCTGCCGGGCTACTTGGACTGCTGCACGCTGCACACGGCCCACGGCCGGGCTGCTGCTTTCGCCACCGGTGTCAAGATGGCAAAGCCTGAGATGAACGTCATTCTTGTCGGTGGTGACGGCGATGGTACCGCCATCGGTGGCAACCACTTCATTCATGCTTGCCGTCGTAACATCAATATGACGTACATCATCATGAACAACTACATCTACGGCATGACCGGCGGCCAGTTCTCTCCTTGTACCCCTACTGGAGCCAAGGCATCCACGACTCCTTACGGCAACCCTGATCCCGGTTTCGACATCGCAAAGCTGGCCATTGGTGCCGGTGCTTCGTTTGTTGCCCGTGGAACAGCATACCATGCTGCCCAGATCGACAAACTGATTGCCGAAGCGATTCAGCACAAGGGTTTTTCTGTTGTGGAGATTCTTGACGATTGTCCGACCACCTATGGTCGCCGGAACAAGTACCGCTCGGTTGTTGAGATGATGAACCGTCTCAAGGAAGTTGCCGTGCCGGTAAAAGCCGCCGAGAAGATGACCGCCGAGCAACTGGAAGGAAAGATCCTCACGGGTGTTCTGCACAAGGTCGAAAAACCTGAGTACTGCGAGGAATATGCGAAGGTCCTTCAGCGGGCCCAGGCTGCCAAATAAACACCCTGATTGCAAAAGGAGAATACACAGATGGCTGGAAGATATGAAATTCGTTTTTCCGGGGCCGGCGGTCAGGGTCTGATCCTGGCTGGTGTTATCATGGCCGAGGCAGCATCTATTTTTCAGGGGATTCAGGCCGTCCAGTCACAGAGCTATGGCCCTGAGGCTCGGGGTGGCGCTTCAAAGTCCGAGGTGGTCATCTCCGATGATCCCATTGACTATCCTAAGGCGACCGTTGTCGACGCGCTTCTGGCACTGACTCAGGAAGCTTGCGACAAGTATTCCCATGACCTGAAGGAAGGTGGAGTTCTGCTCATCGACTCCGACCTGGTGAAAACTAAACCCAAGGGCAACTTCAATGTTGTTGCTTTCCCGATCATCAATACGGCCAAGAATGATGTCGGCCGTGAGATCGTCGCCAACATCGTGGCGCTTGGCGCCATGGTTGCCCTCACGGGAGTGGTTACCAAGGAGAACGCAGAAAAGGCCGTTCTCGCACGGGTTCCCGAAGCTTTCGTCGAGCTCAACAAGAAGGCTTTCCAGTTAGGTTATGAAAAGGCAATGGCGGCGAAGGGGTAATTCCTTTCACGCTAGAATGATGCAGGAGGCCCGACGCCATTGGCTCGGGCCTCTTGTTATTTGGGGTCTGGACACTTGCAGGATGGGGTGTTCAGGAGTATAACGTACGTTCGCACAGTGCAGTTCGATTGTCGTTCAAGAGTGCATGATGACGTTAGAACTCTGCCAAATATCGCTTCAGCAAACTCAGGAGTTGTTGCGACTTACCAATACAACTCTTCGGAGTATCTGTTGCCGGAAGTTCACCGACAGGGAGCTCTATGTTGAGGCGCTTCGCCGCGTCCTTGGCGGGCGGGGCAGGCGGGGACCAGACAGCATCTATATTCATCTGAATGGCAAGTCGGGAGAGAGCCGGGGCCGGGTATTCCATCTAATCTCTGGTGAAGTAGTCGAGGGATCCGAGGAAATTGTCATTGACCCCGCATCGGTCTTTTCACCGCAGCGCCTCTCGGACGAGATGCTTGTTTCCAACTGGCGTGACACCTGTGAAACGGTTGAGCAATACCAGTCCTATTTCCATCCCAAGATCAAGTCCTTCATCGGCAGACCCGTTACCAATTTTATCTGCTGCCAGATCGGCGGAGAGTTGTCGGGTGCTCTTCTTGCCTTTAATTATCCTGGCGAGGCCACCGAGTACGATGCCAGGGTTCTTCTGAGCCTTGCGGTTGTGATCGGCTCGTTGGTTACCCTCTCCAATGGCGTCCGTGAAACCGAAAATGCATTCATCTATACCATCGAGGCTCTGGCCCGGGCTTGTGAGGCTGCTGAGGAGAGTACGGGCGAACATATTGTCCGTGTCAACCGCTATGCCGGTGCATTGGCTGCCAATATGGGGTTGCCGGTCGATCTTGTGGAAGTGATCTCCTACTCGGCCCAGATGCACGATGTGGGAAAGATACGAGTGCCGAACGAAATCCTTTTGAAGTCAGGCCCATTGGACGGGGAAGAACTGCGGATTATGAGGCTGCATCCCGTCTACGGTGAAATGATACTTGGTGATTCGCCCCGACTCCAGATCGCACGGGAAATAGCCATGACCCACCATGAGAACTGGGATGGCAGCGGTTATCCCTCGGGGATTGGCGGAGAGGAAATACCCCTGTGCGGCCGGATAGTGAAGCTTGCCGATGTCTACGATGCTTTGCGCTCGCGAAGGAGCTACAAGAATCCCCTCAGCCATGAAGAGACGCTGGCTGTTTTCAGGGAAGGAGACGGGCGCGTCGACCCGGTACATCACTTCGATCCGGTTGTCCTCGCGACGTTCTTCAGCATTGAGCATATCTTTGAACAGATCTATCGGAGTGTGAGTTCTGCGGGGACCTGAAGAGCTTCTACTTAGGCTTTGACTCATACCATGAAATCTATTACTTTGTGAAAAACCTCTGACCAAGGAGACTCGGATGTTCCTTCTTCCCAAGGGAAATCCACTGTATGAAAATATCGCCGCGGCCAAGGTGAAGCTTCCCGATATGTTCGAGAAGCTGAAGGCTGGTGGTTTCACGGGTTACCTTAATTTCACGTTTCCCTCGGCGACGGCAATCCTCTTCTTTGAGGGTGGCAAGTTGATCAGTGCCTTACTTGATCAGGAGGAGAAAAAACTCACCGGTTTCGAGGCCATTGCCGGTGTCTGCACCCTTATTTTCAGCGGGGGAGGGAGTCTCAGCGTCTACAAGCTTTCCAAGGACCTGGCCATGTGTCTTCATGCCATGATCCATGGGGATGTCCTGTATCGGGGGCAAGAGTTAAAGCTGATCGACATCAAGGGACTTCTGGAGAAGCTGAAAGCCCAGCGCCTCAACGGTTGTCTCAGAATCTACACCGAGAGCCGCACGGCCCTTATCTTTTACAAGGAAGGGTCGCCCCTTGGCTTTTTCCATGACGGTTCCACTGATATTGAAACGTCGGCCACCGAGTCCCAGAAGATTGCGGGTCTTCCCGGGGCCAAGATTGATGTCCTGTCAACCAAGAGTGTCGACGAGTTGATGCACTATGACCTCCTTGAGATGGTGAACGTTACGAAGCTCTGGGAGTCGACCAGCAACAGGTTTGCCTCTGAGCGCGACAAGATTCGCAAGGAGGCCGCGGTTGTCGACCGGTATCAGGAGGAGGAGAAGCTCCGGGAGTTGGAGGATGACCTGAAGGAGGTCGCCATGGCCTACGTGGGCAAGATGGGGGCCACTCTCGTGGAAAAGGAGCTTAATGACCGCGGAGGGCGAAAGGCTCTCCTTGACGGTGCACTTGTTGGTGCATTCCTGGCAGGGGTGGAGAAGGGGGCCAAGCTCCTTACCAGCATGTCCAAGACGAAAGAGATGCTGGAGACCATGAGGAGTGAAATCGCCAGTCGGACCTGACAGGCTGTTGATGGAGATTTTTCGAGTAGTGTGGGGGGACAATGGCGGACATCACCACAGTTGACCTTGTACAGATAGCATTCTGGTTCCTGGCGGGATGCATCAGTTTCTACTTCAGTATCGGGAACGCACGGGTCTGGACCAGTATCTCGATGGGGTTCTTCCTCATTTTCCTGAGCCAGCTTTACGTTATTGAGAAGGCCCTCGATATGCCGTGGACTGCCTATACCCAACTGGAGGCCATCCACTACATCATCGGTACCGTCTCGATCATGGTTATGACCCACGGGTTCCAGGAGTACTACATCTTTAGCCGCACCCTGGAGATCGGCGGCTCCAAGACAGCGGTCTATCTGACGGTACTTGGTGTTGTCGCAGCCTCGGTTATTTTCGTATTCATCAACCCTGAGCCCCAGTACGCAGTGCTCCGCAACATCAGTATGATCGAAAATACCACGTGGGTGTTCCTCTCCCTGGTCAACCTCGACATGGTCCGGAAAATTTACGCCCAGATTCGCGACTCGGTCATTGCCAAGGGGTTCATCGGCTTCGGTATTGTTTTTATCACCATTTTCCTCTGGAAGGGTGCGGAGCTCTATCTCCAGGTCTACAATTGGGATGCGGACTGGCGGATCATCATGCAGAACCTGGGGGGAGTTGTCCCCGACTCGTATATGGGACGCCGCAACTTCTCGGTCATGGTGCATGACTATGCCGGTCTCCTTTCGGGGTTTTCGGTGGGGGGAACATTCTTTTACCTCTTGAAGCTTCTGCGTTAACGGGCAACTTGCGACAACCCATTCGTGAAAAGGGCTGCAAAGCCCTTTTCTCATTTGCGGACCGGCGAATAGGCTGTTCCGCCGATGCTCGGGGGCTGCATGCACCACCTGTTCGGTGAGTACCTGCAAAATCACGGCTACTGGGTTCTTTTCCTCTGGACCTTCCTGGAGGGGGAAGCTGGTCTCATCCTGGCCGGCTTCCTGGCCTTTCAGGGTTATCTCTATCTCCCTGGCGTGATCGCCACGGCCTTCGGGGGAGCGTTTCTCGGCGACCAGTTCTACTTCTATCTCGGGCGTTGGAAGGGGCCGTGGCTCCTCAAGATGTTCACCCTCATTGCCCGCAAGTTCCGCAAGGCCCTGCGGCTCATTGAGAAGTACGGGACCTTCGTCGCCTTTGTCTCCCGCTATACCTATGGCTTCCGGATCATTTTGCCGATCATTCTCGGCATGACGACCTTTCCCGCGGCCCGCTTCCTCTGGCTCAATCTGGCGAGCGCCTTTCTCTGGGCATCGGTGTTTTCGCTGGCCGGCTATTTTTTCGGCAAGAGCGCCTCGCTGTTCGTGGAGGATGTGAGCCGCTACGAGATGCACCTGCTGGCGATTCTCGCCGGCCTGATCTTCTGCATGTGGCTCTCCCATTTCGTCCTCGCCTGGTTCAGGCGCAAACCGGCCCGAACGAGGCTCAAGAGGATGAGGGAAGGGCGGGAATCCCGCAATGAGTGAGCATTGTGCTGTACTGGAGAATTCGATGACCGATTCAATGAAGGACAGGATTGCGGTTGTGCTCGTGGAACCCCAGAGCCCGGGGAACGTGGGGATGGTCTGCCGGGCCATGAAGAATATGGGGCTGGCTGAGCTCCGCATCGTGAAGGGGTGCTCCCTCGACCATTCTGAGGCATATAAATTCGCTGTTTCCGCCAAGGATCTCCTGGAGGCGGCTCGGGTCTTTCCATCCCTTGAGGATGCCTTGGCTGACACCGAGCTCTCCGTGGCCACCACCCGCCGCCACGGCAAGTACCGGCAGGAGATTTACTCTCCGGGGGAAATCGTGGAGAAGATCGCCGCGAACCTGGCCGGCAACCGGGCGGCTCTCGTCTTCGGCCGAGAGGACAGCGGCCTCACCACCGACGAGCTCTCCCTCTGCCGGTGGCATGCCACCATCCCGACCTCTGCTGAGTATGGCTCCCTGAACCTGGCCCAGGCGGTGATGATTTTCTGCTATGAGTTTTTCAGGGGACTGGGTGATGGACCAGTGGAGGGGGACGCGCGGTCCCTGGCCGGCAGCGCCGAGCAGGAGGCCCTCTTCGGCCAGATGGAACGCACCCTCCTGCGGATCGGCTTCCTCAACCCCCAGAACCCGGCCCACCTCATGCGGACGGTGCGCCGCATCTTCTCCCGGGCCGAGCTGGATGACCGTGAGGTCGCCATCCTGCGCGGCATGATGACCCAGATCGACTGGGCCGCCGACCAGTTCAAGGGGAAAAAGGGACAATGAATGGAGAAACGGTGCTGGGACTGGTGGCCGGCGCGGTCACGAGCATTGCGGTGGTGCCGCAGGTGGCTCGGGCGTACCGTACCAAGCGCGTGCGCGACATCTCGGTCTGGCAGCCGGTGATCCTGGTCGTCGGGATGATTCTCTGGCTCGCCTATGGCGTCATTATCGGGGACATTCCCCTCATTGCTGCCAATATCTTCTCCATCGCCTGCAACGGCATCCTGATCGCGATGAAATTTTGTTATCGCAGGGGTGACAACGGGGTGGACAGTGAGTATCCTTTAGGACAAACCAATCAAGCGGAGGACCTATGAAACGGATCATACTGCTCGTGCTTGCCGCGCTCACGCTCTCAGGGCTGACCGGGTGCGGCTACAACGTCATGCAGGCACAGGAAGAGGCGGTCTTTGCCGCCTGGGGCGACGTGGAGGCAACCTACCAGCGGCGGGCCGACCTGATCCCCAATCTTGTGGAGGTGGTGAAGGGGTACGCAAAGCACGAGGCTGAAACCCTCACGGCGGTGACCGAGGCCCGGGCCAAGGTTGGCTCCATGCAAGTGTCGAAGGAGATGCTCTCGAATCCCGAGACCTTTGCCAAGTTCCAGCAGGCCCAAGGGGAGCTCTCCAGCGCCCTCTCACGCCTCATGGTGGTGGTGGAGCGGTATCCGGACCTCAAGGCGAACCAGAACTTCCTCGACCTCCAGAATCAGCTGGAAGGGACCGAAAACCGGATCAACGTGGCCCGCACCCGGTACAACAAGGCGGTGCAGGATTTCAACACCAGCATCCGGACCTTCCCCAACAGCCTCACCAACAAGCTCCTTCTGCATCTGGAGCGCAAGGAACCCTTCAAGGCTGAAGAGGGGGCAAAGACGGCACCCAAGATCAAGTTCTAACCGTGGACTGAATGAAACGCCTCCTCCTCGCCATAGTAATACTGCTGCTCCCGGCTCTGGCCTCGGCCCTAGATGTGCCGCAGCTGCGCGGGTATGTGAACGACTACGCAGGCATCCTCTCCGCCGGGACGGTGCAGCAGCTGGAGGAGACCCTCTCCGGCTTTGAGCGGAGCGACTCGACCCAGATCGTGGTCCTTACGGTGCCGTCCCTGGAGGGGGATGACCTGGAGACATTCGCGATCCGGGTCGCTGAGGCGTGGCTGATCGGGCAGAAGGGAAAGGACAACGGCGCCATCCTTCTCGTTGCCAAAGCGGAGCGGAAGGTGCGGATCGAGGTGGGTCGCGGGCTCGAAGGAACGCTTACCGATCTCGTCTCGGGACGGATCATCCGTGGCGAGATTTCGCCCCGCTTCAAGCAGGGGGACTTTGACGGAGGCGTCATGGCCGGCGTTGCTGCCATCATGGCCACGGTCAAGGGGGAGTACACTGCCACACCTCGGGATCTCCAGCAGGGTAAAAGGAGCGCCCCACCCCTGGTAGGTCTTCTCTTTTTCCTTGGAGTGGCCTGCATCGTCCTCGGAGCGCTTTCGCGGGTCCTTGGCGGTCTGGCCGGGGCAGCGGGGCTGCCGTTGGTGGCCGCGCTCACTTTTTCCGGACTTGGGGTGGTGGCCCTTGCTGGGCTGGCGGTGGCAGGGTTTTTCCTCGGCATGTTCCTGACGTTCCTCTTTGGTGGGGGCGGAGGAGGACGGGGAGGAGGGAGCCCCTGGGGCGGGACCACGTATGGCGGCGGTTTAGGCGGTGGATTCGGCGGCGGCTGGTCATCGGGGGGGGGAGGCTTCTCCGGTGGCGGCGGCGGATTCGGCGGCGGCGGCGCGTCGGGTGACTGGTGATACGGGCATGGGGGAAGGCGTGAAAATGGCTGAGGAGTTTTTTTCCCCAATGGAGCAGGAACGGGTCCGGGCCGCGGTGGCGCAGGCCGAAGGGATTACCTCGGGGGAGATTGCCACCATGGTCGTAGATTCCAGCGACAGCTACCGGGAGGCGGAGATTCTCGGCGCGGTGCTTTTGTCAGGGCTCCTGTCGGTCATGATTGCCGTGGTGATTCACCATGTGACCATCTGGTCGTACATCCCCCTGGTTATCCTGATTTATTTTCCTTCCTGGTATCTCTTTCGCCTCGTGCCGCGTCTGAAGCTCCCCTTCGCGGGGCGCCGCAGGGTCGCCGAAGCGGTGCGGGAGCGGGCGGTGCGGGCCTTCTACGAAAAGGAGCTCTACCGGACCCGCGAGGAAACCGGCATCCTCATCTTTATCTCTCTTCTGGAGCGCAAAGTCTGGATTCTTGGTGACCGGGGGATCAACGAAAAGATTAATCCCGATTTCTGGCAGAAACTGGCCGCTCAACTTGCCGGGGGGCTCCGGGAGGGGCGGGCCTGCGAAACCCTCTGCACGGTCATTGCCGGGTGCAGTGCCGAACTCGCCAGACATTTCCCTCGCAGGGCCGACGACAGGAACGAGTTGCGGGACGAGATTCTCACCGAGCGTCCTGCCCCCTAGTGCACACCTTCAGTTCCCGCGCCGATTTTCTGCTTTCTGAGCAGGAGCAGGAACGGCACCACGCCTAGAAACGTCAATCCCACAATCCAGAAAATATGGTTGTAGGCGAGCATCCCCGCTTGGCGCTGGACCATGCCGAGATGGCGGCCAGGGATGCCTTGTCGGCGGTTTGATTCTTCCACGGCCATGCCTACAGTTCCCCCATTGCTTTTCTGACCCGCGCTGCCGCCACCTGGAAGTCGAAGACGGCCCGGAAATAGTCGGTCCTGATCTGGGTGAGGAGCGTCTGGGCGTCGATGACGTCGGTGGCGGTTCCCACCTGGGCCTGATAGCGGTCGCGGTTGATGCGCAGGTTTTCTTCCCCCTGCTTGATTGCCGTTTCCACTGTCCTGATCCGCTCGGCGGCAACCCGGGCATCGTTCAGCGACGTTGCCAGCTCAAGGCGGATCTGCTCACGTGCCAGGCGGAGGTTGTCGCGCTGCTTTCCCAGGTTCTCCACCGCCTGGCGGTGCCGCGACGTGGTGGCGAAGCCGTCGAAAAGGTTGACGCGCAGCCCCACGGTTGCAGCGTAGATGGCCTGCTCCCGCACCTTGCTGTTGTCCATATAGTCGATGCTTCCCTTGGCGAAGAGCTCCGGGTAGTAGCCGGCCCGAGACTCGGAAACCTCTGCTTCTCCTGCCTCCACCGTCTTGGTGAGAGAGGCGAGTTCGGGGCGGTTCGCCAAGGCCTTCTCTTCAGCTGTTTCAGTTGGCGGAAGGGGCGCCGGGGACTCCTTTTCCTCCAGGTCGGCCCGGAAGGGGAGAGGGCGTCCCGTGAGATAGTTGAGGAAGAGCCAGCGGTTATCCATGAGGTTTGCCGCCGCGAGACGTCTCTGCCGGCTGTCGGCCAGCTTCACCTCGGCCTGGAGAAGGTCGTTGCGGGTCACCACCCCCTGTTCGTACAGGTTTTGGGCCACCCGCAGGTGGTCGGTGCGCTGAACGATCTCCTCGTCGGCCGCGTCGAGGACTCTCTTCGCTTCGAGTATCCCGTAGTATGCCTCCACCACCTGGAGGAAGACATCCTTTTCCCGGGCGTTGTAGGAGTGGGCCACCGCCTCTTGGAGGAGCGACGCCTTCCGGGTGCGGGAGGCGGTGCGGCCGAAGTCGTAGATGGTCTGGGTTGCCGTGAGGCCGAAGAAGCCGTAGGTGGCGTCCTGGGTCTCCACCTCGCGATCCTGGATACTGACGGCCTGGGGTGCGGCCTGGACAGTGTATCCCCCCTGGAAATCGAGGCGGGGGAGGTAGCCGCTTTTGGCTTGGGCGGTATTCTCGGCGGTGATCCGCGAGTCATGGGCCGTGACGGTCAGGGAGTAGTTGCCGGCGGCCGCCCTGCGGAGGCACTCTTCGAGGGAGAGTGTCTCCGCTGCCGCCGTTGCCACGAGGGAGAGGGCCGCGACTGCGCCCAGAATAACCCTGAATACAGCTGATTGAGGAATGTGCGCGTTCTGTTTTCCCTTCATGGCGAACCCTCCGGGTGTTGGCGCAGTTTATTCAGGATGGAGCGCAGGGCGCTCTGTTCCTCGATGCTAATGGGTGAGAGGAACTTTTCCGTCACCTGGGCAGAGATGGCGCACAGTTCAGACTCCAGTTTCTTCCCTCTTTTGGTGAGGCAAATGCGGTAAGCCCTGCGATCCTGCGGAGTGGGGAGGCGTTTCACAAGGCCGAGCTTTTCGAGCCGGTCGATGAGTCCGCCGATGGTGGTCCGGTC
>CAJPFF010000210.1 GCA_905339345.1 Geobacteraceae bacterium
TCTTCCTTCTGGCCCGAGCTGTGCTAGGATTGTCCTGAACGGACGGCCTGACGAGGACAGCTACCATGGCACGGAAAGACACCCCCACCAACGACACATCGTCCAACCATCTCGAGCGGCTGTACTGTTCCCCTGTGCTTCTTATCGCGGCTGTCGCCGTTTCCGTCTTCGTTTCGGAAGTCGTCGTCATGCTCGTACTCTCACATTTCGACCTGCTGGACCACCCTATCCACCACATTCTCGACTCGCTCATGCTGGTGGCCCTTCTCTTCCCGGCGCTGATCCTCCTCGTATTCCGGCCGGTCAACCTCCACCTTGCCCAGCGCAGGCGTGCCGAAAAGGAGCTGGCCGCCGAGCGGAACAAGCTGACGCACATCCTCAACGCCATCCCGGCAGGGGTCTGCATCGTCAGCCAGAACCGCAAGATCGAATACGCGAACTCCGCCCTGACGGAAGAGTTCGGCCCCGTTGCAGGGCGCACGTGCTTCGAATACTTCCACGGCCGGCCCGACGCCTGCCCCGACTGCCAACTCGACGAGGTCTGCGCGGGGAAGAGCTACACGTGGGAGTGGCTCTCGGAGAAGACCGGAAAGACCTACGAGATATTCGATACGCCGCTGCATAATACCGACGGCATCACCGCGAGACTTTCCCTGGTGCGCAACATCACCGCCCGCAAACAGGCGGCGGATGAGCTGCGGGCCTCCCGCGAGCGGCTCCGCTCCCTGTCGGGCCACCTGCAGCGGGCCCGGGAGGAGGAACGGACGGCCGTCAGCCGGGAGATCCATGATGAACTGGGGCAGGTGCTGGCGACGGTCCAACTGGGGGTGTCGTCATTGGCGGAGGAATACCGGGACCACCAGCACCTGGTGAAGAAGATCACCGACATGGAACTGCTCATTGCCGGAGCGATCAGTACCGTCCAGAGGATATCCACCCAGCTTCGGCCTTCCATCCTCGACGAACTGGGTCTTGCCGAAGCCATCGAATGGCAGGCCAGGGAGTTCGAAAAACGAACCGGAATCGGCTGCTCGCACGACATTCTCCTGCTGGAGACGAATTTCAGCAGGGATCTGGCGACGGCGGTTTTCCGCATCTTCCAGGAAGCCCTGACCAACGTTATCCGCCACTCAGGGGCCACCCGCGTCAGGGTCTCCCTGGAGGAGAGGAACGACCGGCTCGTTCTGATTGTGACGGACAACGGCCGCGGGATCACCGCCGAACAGGTGCGCGACAACGGTTCGCTCGGCATCACCGGCATGCGGGAACGGGCCTTTGCGCTGGGAGGGCGGGTGCGAATCTGCCGTTCGCTGCAGGCGGGAACCGTCGTCATTGTCCACATCCCTATCAACTCATCCGGAGGATGAACATGTCTCACATGCTGAAAATCATCATCGCCGATGACCATGGAATTTTTCGCGAGGGTTTGAAGCAGGTCATTGCCGGCACCGCGAACATGACTGTCACCGATGAGGCGGCCGACGGTACAGAATTGCTCGCAAAGCTGCGAACCAATGACTATGACCTCGTAATCCTCGACATTTCCCTCCCCGGCCGCAGCGGGCTCGAAATCCTGACTGAGATCAAAGGCATCAGGCCGAAGCTTCCAGTGCTCATCCTGAGCATGCACCCGGAGGAGCAGTACGCCTTGCGCGCCTTGAAATCCGGCGCCTCCGGCTATCTGACCAAGGGGAGCTCCTCGCAGGAACTGATCGAGGCCCTGCAGAAAATCGCCCTGGGGAAGAAGTACGTGAGCGCTTCCATGGCGGAGATGCTGGCCTCCCGGATCGGCTCAGACTCCGACGGCGCCCTGCATGAGCGCCTTTCAGACCGTGAATTCCAGGTGATGCGCATGATTGCAGCGGGAGTCACCCCCAGGAAAATTGCCGCAGAACTGCTGGTCGGCATAAAGACGGTCAACACCTACCGCGTCAGGGTCCTGCAGAAAATGGAGATGAAGTGCAACGCCGACCTGACCCGCTATGCCATCCAGCACAAACTGATGTAGTGGGAGCCTTTCCGGCAATTATTTTCACTTAACAATCTGGCCTCACACCGCCCGAATTCACCCGCACAACAGGCCATCCCTCCGAAATCGCTCCGCTATTTCCTTTTAAACAAATTACCTACAACCAACACCACAAAATACTCACACAACAAATGTTATTGTGCGGACAAGCCGCTACAAATCAGTGCGTTATACATTACACAACGCATTGTCCTGAGTTCACCACATGAGGGGCTCGACAGTCAGATATCCAGGATAAAGCCAAAACCTGTGTGAGCAGGTGACGGAAAGCCACGGGTCTTCTCCGCAAGACAGCCGGGCCGCCAAAGGAGCCTCTTTGGTACCCGGCTTTTTTGCGTCGGGTTTCCAAAGCATCTCTATTTGATCAGGATCGAACTCTCGCGATCAGGTGTGATCAACGAGTTTTTATAAAACGAAACCATTCAAGAGAAGGGAGGAACGAACATGAAAAGACTATATGCACTGGCAGTGGGGGTTTTTCTGTCCATTTTTCTTGTTGCAGCGGTGAACGCCGCCCCGGCGGGGACTTCAGACAAGCCGAAGCAGCAGC
>CAJPFF010000211.1 GCA_905339345.1 Geobacteraceae bacterium
AAATAGCCGGGGACGCCCCATGGCCGTGAAGGGCTCCCGGGAGCGCCAGTCGGGCTGGGCGATGATTCCGACCCTGAAACCGCGGGACTCAAGCCAGCGAGCCAGAAGCGGTACGCCGAAGGCCGGGTGGTCAATGTAGGCATCGCCGGTGACAAAAACGACGTCAAGCTCGTCCCAGCCCCGTCGCGCAGCCTCTTCTCTCGTGGTTGGCAGAAACGTCATGGAAACCTTGTCAGGGGAAGAGGGGAAGACCTTCCAGCCCCAACGCCTCGGGAAAACCATACATGATGTTCATGTTCTGCACCGCTTGACCCGCAGCCCCCTTCACAAGGTTGTCAATGGCGGAGACAACGACGACCCGCCCGGTGCGGCAGTCGACAACAATTCCGATGTCGCAGAAGTTGGAACCCCGCACGTGGGAGGTGGAGGGGACGCTTCCGGCGGAGAGCACGCGGACAAAGGGCTCGCCGTCGTAAAAATCGACATAGATCTTCGCCAGGTCTGCTGTGGTGGCACTGCCGGAAAGCCGCGCGTAGATGGTGGAGAGAATCCCGCGGTCCATGGGGACCAGATGGGGGGTAAAGGTGATGGTGATCCGCTCACCGGCTAGAAAGGACAGCTCCTGCTCGATCTCGGGGATGTGCCGGTGAACGCCGCCGACGCCATACGCCTTGAAACCGTCATTCACCTCACAATAGAGGTTCTCGACTTTGGCGCCCCGGCCTGCGCCCGAAACCCCCGACTTCGAATCGGCGATGATGGTGGTCGTATCGATGAGCCCCTTCTTCAGAAGCGGCATGAGACCCAGGATGACGCTCGTGGGATAGCAGCCGGGGTTCCCCACGAGTTGGGCATCCCCAATCTTCACCCGCCGCACCTCCGGCAGGCCGTAGACCGCCTCCTTCAGGTTTTCTGGATTCATGTGGGGCTCGTACCACTGCTCGTACACGGCTGCATCGTTAAACCGGTAGTCGGCGGAAAGGTCAATCACCCGCCTCCCCAGCTTCAGAAAGGTTGGGACCACTTCCATGGCCGCCTTGTGGGGAAGGGCCGTAAATATAAGGTCGGCCTTCTCGGCCACCCTGACCGGTTCGAGATTCTCGAGAACCTGAGCGTAGCGGCCACGTAGCGTTGGGAATACATCGGCAACTGGCCTGCCGGCGCTCTGCTCGGAGGTGATGCAGGTGACAGCCACCTCGGGATGGCAGTGGAGAAGCCTGAGCAGTTCCACTCCGGTATATCCGCTCGCTCCGACAACGGCGACATTCAGCATGGGAAAACTCCTGGCGAAAAAGTGGCAGACGCGAAGTATGCAAGTATAGGGGAAACATCGATAAAGCAAAAGGGGAAAACCCGCGTGGATTTTCCCCTTGAACAACCGTGGCTGCAGATGGTGCGTTTAGCGCTTGGAGAACTGGCAGCTTCTCCGGGCGGCACGCTTGCCGTACTTCTTCCGCTCCTTGATGCGGGAGTCGCGGGTGATGAAGCCGGCCTTCTTGAGGGTACCGCGGAGGGTGACGTCCACTTCGAGAAGAGCTTTCGTGATTCCGTGTTTGATGGCGCCGGCCTGACCGGAGTCGCCGCCGCCGCGGACGTTCACATAGATGTCAAAGTTGCCAACCTTCTCGACCAGCTCCAGGGGCTGCTTGACGACCATCTTGGATGTCTCGCGACCGAAGTAGTCGTCGATAGTCTTGTTGTTGATGACGATGTTTCCGGTCCCCGGCTTCAGCCAGACCCTGGCGACCGATGATTTCCGCTTACCCGTACCGTAGTAGCTGATTGCTGCCATTCGTTATCTCCTGATCCGTATATTCTCTGATCCGATTTAGATGTCGAGATTCTTGGGCTGCTGGGCCTCGTGCGGATGCGCGGATCCGGCGTAGACCTTGAGCTTCTTGAGCATGTGACGGGCAAGCTTGTTCTTGGGAAGCATCCCCTTCACGGCCTTGCGAATAAGATCTTCAGGCTTCTTCTCGATGAGCTTGCCGGCAGTGATGGACTTGAGGCCACCCGGGAAACCGGAGTGACTGTGGTACATCTTGTCGGCGAGCTTGTTGCCGGTGAGCTGAATCTTCTCGGCGTTGATCACAACGACAAAATCGCCCGTATCCACACTCGGGGTGTAGATCGGCTTCTTCTTACCACGGAGGATATTGGCGATCTCGGTGGCCATGCGACCGAGCACCTTGCTATCGGCATCGACCAGGAACCAGTCCCTGGTTACTTCTTCTTTCTTTGCAACCTTCGTCGTCTTCATCGAACCCTCTCAAGCTGGATGGAATAAAGAGTAAAAACACTTTTCTCAGCGAAGGACGGATAATACTATCCACATTCCCGCCTGTCAACCCAAAAAAACATGCTCAGTAACAGACTTCCATGAGACACAGTCCCTGGGGAGGAGCCGTCGGCCCGGCGGCATGCACACCAGGCTGTTCAAAAAGAAGCGCCACGTCCTCCGCGCTCCGCCTCCCCTGCCCCACATCCACAAGGGTTCCGACCATGATCCGGACCATGTTGCGCAGAAATCCTGAGCCCCGCACGTCGATATGGAGCAGGCCCCCTTCCTCCTCCAAGTCCACGGCGTCGATCCGTCGAACGGTGGTCCGGGCGGCACAACCGGTGGTGCGAAAAGAGGCAAAGTCCCGCTCCCCCACCAGATGGCGGGCCGCCTCGCCCATGGCTGTCAGATCGAGCGCACCCCGTACGTGCCAGGCATAGAGTCGGTCAAGGGGAGAGCGCCGTCCACCCCGGTGGATGGTGTAACGATAGTGCTTCCCGATGGCATCGAAGCGCGGATTGAAACCGTCCGCGGCCTCCCGGGCATCCCTGACGGCGATGTCAGGAGGAAGAAGCGCATTGAGCCCGTCAGAGAAAGCACGCAACGGCAGCCCCTTGTCGGTGGTAAAGGCGGCGACCATACCCCGCGCATGGACCCCGGCATCGGTGCGACCGGAGGAATGAATGCGAACCGGCCCCTTCAGCATCGTTGCCAGGGCTTCCTCCACCACCTGCTGAATGGAGAGTCCGTTGGGCTGGATCTGCCAGCCGACATAGTTAGTGCCGTCGTATTCGAGAATAAGCTTGATGGTGCGCATAAAAGGAAGGACGCCCCGGAGGGCGCCCCACAGACTCCGTGCATTCCTGTTGCGGATATGCACGGGCAACGTCCCTACTTGAGATACTTCTCGATCAGGATCTCGGCAATCTGGACGGCGTTCGTGGCCGCCCCCTTGCGGATGTTGTCAGCCACCACCCAGAGATTGAGGCCGTTTTCGATGGATTCGTCCTCCCGGATGCGGCCCACCAGGGTCAGGTCCTGGCCAGCGGCCTCTATGGCCATGGGATAGGAGCCGCTGGCAGGGTCATCCACCAGCTCCACGCCCGGGGCTTTGCTCAGAAGCTCGCGGGCCACGGCCACGGTCAGCTTCCTCTCGGTTTCGATATTCACCGACTCTGAGTGGCCGTAGAAGACCGGCACGCGGACCGTTGTGGCGGTGACCCGGATGTCTGTCTCCAGAATCTTCCGGGTCTCGTTCACCATCTTCATCTCTTCTTTGGTGTAGCCATTGTCACCAAAGGAGTCGATCTGGGGAAGGCAGTTGAAGGCGATCTGGTGGGGGTAGACCGCTATCTCCGGCGACTTACCCTGGAAAAGGGAGACCACCTGCTTCTGCAACTCCTCGATGGCCTTCTTGCCGGTGCCGGAAACCGCCTGGTAGGTGGACACCACGATCCGCCTGATGGTGGCGTAATCGTGAAGCGGTTTCAGGGCCACCACCATCTGGATGGTGGAGCAGTTGGGGTTGGCGATGATCCCCTTCTTCCGGTAGCCGGCAATGGCATGGGGGTTCACCTCGGGCACCACCAGCGGAACGTCCGGGTCCATGCGCCAGGCGCTGGAGTTGTCGATGCAGACGGCTCCGGCCGCGGCGGCCGCGGGACAGAACTCCCGGGAGCGGTCGCCGCCCGCCGAGAAGAGGGCGATGTCGATCCCCTCGAAGGAGTCGCGGGTCAGCTCCTCCACCAGCACCGGCTTTCCCTTGAACTCCAGCACCTCGCCGGCGCTGCGGGGGCTGGCCAAGTAGCGGATCTGCCCCACAGGAAAGTTACGCTCTTCGAGGCAGTCAATCATCTGGCTGCCGACGGCGCCGGTAGCACCGACGACAGCCACATTCCACAACCTGGCCATGAATTATTTCTCCACGAGGATGCGAAGCATCCGGCGCAGGGGCTCGGCGGCACCCCAGAGGAGCTGGTCGCCACAGGTGAAGGCCTGCACGTATTGGGGTCCCATCTTCATCTTGCGGACGCGGCCAATGGGCACCGTAAGAAGTCCAGATACCGCTGCGGGGGTCAGATCCGCCAGGGTATCGGCCTTGGCGTTCGGGACAAACTTGACCCACTGGTTGTCGTTCTTGATCAGCTCTTCAATGTCGGCCAGGGGAACATCCTTGTTCAGCTTGATGGTCAGAGCCTGGCTGTGGCAGCGCATGGCGCCCACGCGGACGCAGATGCCGTCCACCGGGATCGGCGTGGAAGTGCCGAGGATTTTGTTGGTCTCCGCGAACCCTTTCCACTCTTCCCGGCTCTGGCCGTCCTCGACCTCGCGATCGATCCAAGGGAGGACGTTCCCGGCCAGGGGGAAGCCAAATTCCTTCTTCGGCAGGGTATCGCCACGCAGGGTGGCGGTCACGTCCCGGTCGATGTCGAGGATGGCCGACGAGGGATTCTTGAGGAGTTCAGCCACGGAACCGTGGAGAACTCCCATTTGAGAGAGGAGTTCACGCATATTGGGAGCGCCGGCGCCAGAAGCGGCCTGGTAGGTCATGGAGGTGAGCCACTCCACCAGTCCGGCCCGGAAGAGCCCCCCCAGGGCCATGAGCATGAGGCTCACGGTGCAGTTGCCGCCGATGAAGTCCTTTTGCCCCTTGGCCAGGGCCGCGTCAACGACGCCCCGGTTCACCGGGTCGAGGATGATGACCGCATTATCTTCCATCCTGAGCGTGGAAGCGGCATCGATCCAGTACCCCTGCCACCCCTGCTTGCGGAGTTCGGGGTGGACCGCCTTGGTGTAGTCTCCCCCCTGGCAGGTGATGATGATGTCGAGCTTCTTCAGCTCTGCAATGTCATCGGCGCTCTTGAGAGTGCCTGCATTCATGGGGGCGGGCTGCCCCGCCTGGGAGGTGGAGAAGAAAACCGGCTCGATACCGATGGTGAAATCACCCTCCTCCACCATCCGCTGGAGGAGAACCGAACCGACCATGCCGCGCCAACCAACGATTCCGACTTTCATAGGCAGAACTCCTTTTGAGGAAA
>CAJPFF010000212.1 GCA_905339345.1 Geobacteraceae bacterium
CTATTCCGCGAGGCGTTCCCGTTTGCAGACGGTGGTCATTTTCTTCAAGCGGGCAATGCCGTGGCGGCAGGCGGCAAAGGCGTCCTCGCTGTTGGGGGAGCTGGCGGCCACCAGCGAGATGATATCGCCGACGTGCAGGCACCCCTCCCTTCGGACCAGGAGTACATCCTCCAGCTTCCACTTCAGAAGGAGCTCGGCGACGATGGCGTCAAGCTCTTCCTCGGCACCTTCCTCGAACCGGTATTCGATGGAGTCCGTCGGTGCGCCTGATCCGCCGTCCTTCTTCACCACGGCGTAGTGCAGGACAACCGAACCGGCGGTCTTGTTCGAGATGAGCCCGTATGTCGTTGAAGGGTCAATGGGGGTATCGGTGATAACGACCATGAAATGGCTCCTCGTCCTGTCGGCGGATACAACGAAAAAGGCCCCCTTCCTGAATGGAAAGAGGCCCTGGGACGCATGGCAACCGGGGATCTCCTTTTCAAAAGGGAGGCGCCGCCGTTTCCAGCGGAACCCGTTGGCCGGGCGCCGTGAGGTCTGGACCTGGTAGGCGCTGCGGCTCGGAGAGGGTGTCGAATTTTCAGTAATCTCGCATGCAACAGGCCGACCTGTCAACTTTTTCCTTATGGCGGAGCGGGTCTCCGCTACTCTCCGACCGCCGCCAGGGGGGGCTCGATCCGCACTTCCTCGAACTCCATGTCGAGGAGGTTCACGAAGAGCATCCGCTGACGCAGGGATTCTCCCTCGCCGAGGAGGACCTTGCAGGTCTCGGCCACCTGGAGGCTGGCCACTACGGCAGGGGTGAAGGAAGGGTTGCCGAGCCGCGTTTCAACCCCTTTCGGCTCTGCCCATCGGCCGAAGATGTAGGGCGAGATGTCTTCGCCGGGGAGTTGGGTGGCCACCTGTCCGTACCAGCCGCCAATGGCGCCATGCACCACAGGGATTGCCATCTCCCGGCATAGTTCCACCAGTTCCAGCCGGGTGGTTATGCTGTCCAGCCCGTCCACCACGGCATCGGCCCCTTCAAGCATCTTCCGGCCGTTCGTCGCTGAAAATGCGTCCTGGATTGGTGTGATGGTCACGGCTGGATTGATCTCTCTGACCCGTGCTGCCGCCACCGCCACCTTCGGTGCCCCCAGGTGGGCGGGGGAGGAGAGTATCTGGCGGTTCAGGTTGTGCTCCTCGAAGATGTCGGGGTCAACGACCACCAGATGTCCAACACCCAGCCGGGCCAGTTCCTCTATGATATACCCCCCGAGACCGCCGCTCCCGATGACCACGACTCTGCTCCGGAAGAGACGCAGCTGCATGCCGACGGTGATGGTCTGGCGATTGCGCTGGTAGCGGGCGGGCAACAGACCCAGTTGGAGGATGGTTTCCTCCGCCTCCCCGATGGTGAGGTCGTACCGCTCTGCCGCCCCGGCCTGTACCGGCCACGGTATCAGGTCTCCCAGTGCATGCGTCTGCAGGAACACGCGCAATTCCATAACGCTACCCTCCGCCCACGAGCGGGAACAGGGACAGGGTGTCACCGTCCAACAGCCGGTGATCCAGCTTGGCGTGCCGGCTGTTGACCAGCACAATCCCGACTTCCTTTTCCGGGATGTTCAGCTCACTGGTGATGTTTGCGGGGGTGGCCCCCGGCTCGTACCTTTTCGTTACCGCGGCAAAGCGCCCTACGCGGAACATGGCGAACAGTTTTACGGTGATCTCCATTGCATTTCCCCCGACGGCCAGGCGGCCTGATGTGCTCGGCGGGCGCGGACACTGATGGTGTCCGCGCCGCATTTCATACGTATTACGCTTTGCGAAGCATCGGCTAGAAGTTCCAGAATTCGTCAATCTCCGCGTCGCTGAAATCCCAGACGGCGTTGTGGGGCGCCACCGGTTCGGTCTTGAAAAACTCGGGGAGGCGGTCATGCTCCTTGGTGAACCCTGCCTCGATGTTGAACTGCCGCTCGATCTTCAGGATATGCTTGCCCAGGTTCGTTACGTCGTCGCCGGTCAGGCTGATGCCGAAGCGGGCATTGATCATGTCGATGAGGGCCGGCAGGCACTCGGGGATGTCCAGGGCCGGGAAGGCGACGAAGATGCACATGCCGGTGGAGTCCACGGCCGCGGTGGCGATCTGGAGATTGCGGGAAAGCTCCACCTGGCCGTCTTTTTTCAGCGGGTCCACGAAGCCGCCCACGTTGAGGATGTTGGTGGCGATGGTGTAGCCGGCGGTGTGGTCCGCCCCCATGGTGCTGGTGGCGTAGGTGATGCCGATTCCCTTCACCGAACGGGGGTCGTAGGCCGGGATTCCCTGGTTCTTCACCACCGGTACCCGGGTGACGCCATAGGCCTTGCCAACGGAACCTGCCCCGCCGCCAAGGATGCGGCCGAGGGGGGTTCCCTTGCCGATCTCCTCGGTGAGGAGGCGAAGCATCTCCTTGCTGTCTCCCCACTTCAGGATGCCGGCTTCCATGGCTACGCCGAACATGACGGCAGTCTCGATGGAATCGATTCCGATGTCGTCTTTGATGTTGTCGGCAACGGCGATGTCGTCCAGGTTGTCGATGCAGCAGTTGGCCCCGAGTCCCCAGATGGTTTCGTACTCGAAGCCGGAGGTGACGTATTTCCCCTCCTTGTCGTGGTAGACCTGGGAGCACTGGATGATGCAGCCGGCGTGGCAGCCGTGCTTGTGTTTGCCGCCCCGGCCGACGATGGTTTCGTGCATGGTCTCGCCGGATATCTTGTCGTGCCCGTCGAACTGGCCGACGGTGAAGTTCTTGGTTGGCAGCCCCCCCGCTTCGTGGAGGATGTTGACCAGAACGTTGGTGCCGTAGGTGGGGAGCCCCTCGCCACTCACCGGGTGGTCGAGGAGTGCCTTGGCGAATGTCCGGGCGGCGGTTTTGAACTTCTCCGGATCGGCGATGGGCACCTTGGGGGCCCCGTCGTCGTTTATGGAGATGAATTTGATCTTCTTGGAGCCCATGACGGCACCGAGCCCGCCGCGGCCGTGGCTGCGGATCTTGCTGTCCGGGTCCTTGACGGAGAGGTTGGCGGCGGTCATCTTCAGCTCGCCGGCCGGGCCGATGGTGAGGATGCCGGTCTTCTTGCCGAGGCGGGCCTCCAGGGCCTCGATGACGGCGAAGTTTCCCTTGCCTAGCAGTTCGGCCTCTTCCTTTATGGCGACCCCGTCCATGGTGACGTGGAGGTTGTACCACGCATCGGCCTTGGGGATTCCTTCGATGATCAGCGCCTTGATGCCGAGGCGGGCAAGCATCTGGGCCGCGGTGCCGCCGGCGTTGCTCTCCTTGATGGTACCGGTCAGGGGGCTCTTGGCCCCCGCTGAGAGACGGCCGGAGTTGGCGGCCGGCGTCCCGGTCAGGAGCCCCGGGGCGAAGACCAGTTTGTTGCTCGGGCCCAGGGGGTGGCAGGTGGGGGGGACCTCCGCGGCAACGATCGTCGAAGTCAGGCCGCGGCCGCCGAGCCCTGCCCAGGCGGTGGGCACCGCCTCGGTCCTGGTGCTCAGGTCGGACATGTTTACGCGAATTATCTTATCCATGAACTGATTACTCCCTTTCAATTGAGGCTCTTGCAAAAGGTCCAAGAAGCCCCCTCCCCCCTAGCGGGGGAGGGAACCCGTCGTTACATCGCTGCCTTGAAGATGCCGACGACCTGGTCCAGCGTCGCCTTGCGCGGGTTGGTCAGCTGGCAGGCGTCTTTCTTGGCGTTTTCCGCCATGACCTTGAGGTCCTCTTCCTTGACGTTCAGCTCCTTGAGGCCGGCGGGGATGCCGATGGCTGCCGAGAGCTTGCGGATGGCGGCAATGGCCTTGGCGGCGGCGTCCATGGGGGCAAGGCCGGAGATGTCTTCGCCCAGGGCCACGGCGATGTCTGCGAACCGCTTCGGGCAGGCGATGGTGTTGAACTCGCAGACCGCCGGCAGCAGGATGGCGTTGCAGACCCCGTGGGGGAGGTTGTAGAAGCCGCCCAGCTGGTGGGCCATGGAGTGCACGTAGCCGAGGCTGGCGTTGTTGAAGGCCATGCCGGCCAGGTACTCGGCGTAGGCCATCCTGTCGCGGGCTTCCAGGTTGTCGCCGTTGGCCACGGCCGGGCTCAGGTACTCGGCGATGAGCTTGATGGCCTGAAGGGCGCAGGCGTCGGTGATGGGGGTGGCGATGGTGGAGACGTAGGCCTCCACCGCGTGGGTGAGGGCGTCCATGCCGGTGGCGGCGGTGAGGGGCGCCGGCTTGCCCAGCATCAGGACCGGGTCGTTGATGGCGATGTTCGGGGTGCAGCGCCAGTCGACGATGGCCATCTTCACGTGGGTGTCGGTGTTGGTGATGATGCAGAAGCGGGTCATCTCGGAGGCGGTGCCGGCGGTGGTGTTGATGGCGACGAAGGGGGGCATCGGCCTAGTGGACTTGTTGACCCCTTCGAAGTCGCGGATGTTGCCGCCGTTGCCCATCACGAGGCCTACGCCCTTGGCGCAGTCGTGGGAGCTGCCGCCACCCAGGGAGATGATGGCATCGCAGCCGTTCTCCTGATAGACCTTGACGCCGTCGTGGACATTGGTGTCGGTGGGGTTAGGCTCGGCGCCGTCGAAGATGACGACAGCGACGCCGGCAGCTTCCACCTGCTGCTTGATCTGGTCGGCCATACCCATGGCCGAGATCCCCTTGTCGGTGACCAGCAGTGCCTTCTTCGCGCCGAGGGCCTTGACCTGGGCGCCGGTCTCCTTGGAGGAGCCGACTCCCATGAGGGTAACGGTAGGGATGAAAAATCCGAATGTCTGATCTGCGAGTGCCATGTGTACTTCCTCCTTGTGGTGTGTGTGGCGTCTTGCCACGCTTGGTGATTTTCTCCCCGGAGCAGTCGGTCGGGTTGTGCATACGATTTTCTAGAACATCTGTTTGTCTCCATGGCAAGTCGTATACCAATCGGGGTGCGTCACGGGAGAGTGTTGATAACATGCTGAAATTTCGACACATAAATGGCAGTCACCGGCACGGGCAGACCAGATTGTGAATACGGATTTCCTTAACGCCGTTCTGTGATGGTGCATACGGTTGTTCCGTTATGGAACGGTTGTGATGTTTTGGAACGGATCGTTGTGCCCTTCTCCTTCACCGTCGATCCCTCTCCACCCGTGCTTGCCAAACTCCCGCGGAGCCCTGTCACGCGCGAGATTGTCACCGGGGGTCCGTTCAGTTTTCCGCCGTCGGCGGTTCCCTTGGTATTGAACTTGCCAAGGGGCTCTGTAGCTTCCAATTGCCAACCTCAGACGCATCTCGACGGGGAGTACGTCATGGGCATCATTGATTCGTTCGGCTCAAGCCCATCCTGCCCGCGGGGGTCTTCTGCGGGAGGGGCTCCGGTCGCTGATCGTCGGCAAGCCCGGCAGGCACCATCTGGCGGAGGGAGACGGGGATCACGGCACGGTGGCCATGTCACGGATCGGTGGATAGAAGAAACTCAGGAGGGGAACAATGGGTAAACCGGTGGGCGTGAATCCCAAACCGACGGTCATTTCGGTTCGGGTCACCGACGAGCAGCTGGAAGCTGTCCGGCGGCTCATGGAGAAAAAGAAGATGAGTGCCTCAGAGATCATGCGCGAGGCGTTCTACGTGTTCGCCAACGATCTGGAACAAAAGCGGCTCGATGTGATCCGGTCCGCGGCTCGGAAATATACCGGAGTCAGGGACGGGGCATGATTTGTAGCGAAATGATCCTTCCGGTATTCTCCGACCCCCTCCCGTCAAGAGAGGGGGATCTGATAGGGGAAATTGGGGTTTTCTCTTTGCCGTAATGGTGTACACTGAATGCCAGACGATACAAGGAGGTTCCCCATGTTGTTGGAGCAATTGGTTGAAAAAGCCGCGCAGCCTCCGAAGTACGACTGGGATGCCTACTATCGCTGGCTGTTCAGCACCCTTGCCGGCCGGGAAGTCTCCAGCTTCGATTTCTGGCAGTGCCCCCATTGCCTCACTGTAAACTTATTTCTTCCGGCGCAGCGGTACGGAAAGTGTCGCGGGTGCGACCTCATTCACCTCCCCTAGTTTCTCCCCATCGGTTAGTTGTTCGCGCAAAAGACAGTCGTCTGATGGTGGCGACGGATTATCTCTCCCCCCTGCACTCCTATGCCCTCTCACCACCGGCCATCTGGCACAATTTGTGATGTCCCACAACGGTGGAGCCTTAAACTGTAAGGATCAAGGGGCTCCAGGTCGGTTTAATAACGCTGAGCAATCATCCAAATTATTAAATATATTGGTTAAAAACATAAATAACATTCTTGCTTATTTAAAATTCAAGCAGTAACCTTAAACAAAATTTTCCGCTAGTAAAGGTTTTGGCCATGAAAACGAGCGACCTCTCCCCTGCACGCCAGAAACTGCTCGTCCCCTGCGTCGATTACCCCGGGGCCCTTGCGCTTGTTCCGCCGCCAACGCCTCGCTTTCTCGACCTGAAGGGAGTGGGCGACGAGTTGCGTCGTGCATCGAACGCCCTGGAACTGTTGAAGGGCCTTTCGTCGCGGCTCCCGAACCCCGACCTCATCACGCGAACCGCGGACCGGCGGGAAGCGGTCCGGAGCAGCCAGATTGAAGGGACCAACGCCGGCGTGAACGACCTCTTCACCTACGAGGCGACCGGCAGTGGCGAGGGACTCCCCCCGGATGTCCGGGTCACCCGCAATTACGTGGTTGCCCTCGAATATGGCTTGCGGAAAGTCAGGGAGAACGGCCCCGCAGCGCTCGACAACGCCTTGGTGAAAGAGCTTCACGCATACCTCATGGATGGCGTGGAGCATGGCGGCACACCCGGCGAATTCCGGGAAAGACAGAACTGGATCGGCGGCGGGGGCAACATTTACCGGGCCCGCTTCGTGCCGCCGCCTCCCGATCGCGTGCCGGCGTGCATGGACGACCTCGCACGGTTGCTGGCATACAGTCCAGGGGAAGAAGAGCAGATGGTGCTGTCCCTTGTGATGCGGATGGCGATTGCCCATGCGCAATTCGAAACGATTCACCCCTTTATCGACGGCAACGGCAGGGTCGGCAGAATCCTGCTGCCGCTCATGCTCGCCGCGGAAGGCTATCCCCCCGTCTATCTGGCCGGATACCTGAAAGACAACCAGCGGGAGTATTACGACGGCCTGGCGGGTGTCCAGCTTCGAGATGAATGGTCGGCGTGGGTGCAATTCTTTGCCTGCGGCGTCGAGGAGGCGGTCCAGGAGTCGATGCGGACCGCCCTGGTCCTTGAAGGAATCCTGAACCGGTGGAAGGGGCAGCTCGCCCAATTGGGGCTTCGCTCCCACTCGTCGCTGCTCAAATTTCCCGAGTTGATGATCGGTACGCCGGTTTTGACGGCGCATCATGCCAGCAAAGCGCTCGG
>CAJPFF010000213.1 GCA_905339345.1 Geobacteraceae bacterium
GCCGGGAACGCCAGGCAGACCTCGGTCCAGAGGGCCGCCATGACCAGTTTCTTGCGCCCGGTGGTCTTTACCGCCGCCACGAATTTCTCGTCCTCCCACGAGTTCATGGAACTCCGCTCGACCGGTTCCTGGTTGGGAAAGATGTCGAGAATCTCCGGCCACATGTTGCCGGAGAAGCTTTTCGTCTCCACCGTAGTGAGGATGGTCGGCACATTGAAGATCTTTGCCGCCTTGGCCAGGAGCAGGACGTTGTTGAAGAGGGTCTGCCGGTCGATGTTGGCGACACCGAAGGTCATCTGGGGTTGAAAGTCGATCAGGATAAGGGCTGAGTTCTGAGGATTGAGCAGTTCCGTGTAATTCATGATATGACTCCTTTTTTTGGATTTTGCATCTTCGTACTACAGGTAAAGTGTACCCCAGCAATTCATCTGATCAATGTACTGTTTACGCGCTTGAGCCTGCCTGATGTGTCAGGCCAGGTCAAAAAGAAGCACTTCCGCCTTTTCCCTGCCGGTGACAATCAGCTGATTTTCGTCGCTGGCTGCGGCACCGTCTCCCTGACCTAGATGGTGACCAGGTAGGGGATGCCCATGTTCTCGGTAAAATGGTATGGTTCCGCTAAAACCATGGCCACCGAACCATCCCAGCAATTTCTGGGCACCGTGGGGAAGCATTACCACCCCCAGGGTCACGCGCAGGATGGTAGTGGAAAATTCATCCTTTGTAGCGAGTAGTTTGTTCAGCATCGTTCAACTCCTTAGAGGTTTGGCGTCCGACCGGACATCAGGATCAAGACCGGGAGGAGATGGAAACTGCCTCCCGGCCTTGACAGATGGCAGGTACCGTTACTTCCTGATCATCTCGATTTCCAGGGTGATCGTGATTTCGTCACCGACAAGCACCCCACCGGTTTCAAGCCCCTTGTTCCAGGTAAGACCGAAATCCTTGCGATCGATTTTGGTTGTGGCTGTGGTGCCGCGACGGATGTTGCCCCACGGGTCCTTGCTTTCCTTGGAGATCGGTTCCACATCAAGGACCACCTGACGGGTAACGCCATGCAGGGTCAGGTCGCCCGTAACCTTGAGTCTGTCCTTGCCGGCCTTGGCAACGTTCTTCGACACAAAGGTCATGGTGGGGTATTTGGCCACATCGAAGAAGTCGGCGCTGCGCAGATGCTCGTCACGCTTCTGGACATTGGTGTTGATGGAATTGGTGTCAATGCTGACTTCCACCTTGGACTTGGTGATGTCCTTGTCGTTGATCTCAACAGTGCCGGTATGCTTCTCGAAACTCCCCTTCACGTTCGCCACCATCAGGTGTTTGACCTTGAAGCCGATATTGGAATGATCGGGGTCAATGGTCCAGGTAGAGGCGAAAGCAAAGGCCGGAAGGGCCAGGGCGACGATGGTGCCGATTGATGCGATGATCTTTTTCATGATGGTTTCTCCTTAGTTTTTAAATGATTTGACATTAAGCTATTTACGTAAAAAAACACGACTGCCTCTGCCTTACCCTCCTTTCAATCCCAGTTTTTTGCACAGATTTCCCAGTACTTCCTGTTCGCTCTCCGTAAGGGAAGCCATTTCAGTGACGATTGACGCCTCGACATCTGCAAATACTTTGGCAATGAGCGCTGCCCCCGTTTCTGTGAGATGAATGGTCAAATAGCGCCGGTCTTCCATATCGCGCTCTCGTCTTACCAGACCCTGCTTCTCAAGGTTATCGATCACCAGGGTGATGTTGCCGGTACTCTTGAGGATTTTGGCGGCGATGTCCTTCTGGCACAGGGGGCCTTTATGGAATAACGCTTCGAGTACGCCAAACTGGCTAATGGTAAGTTTTGGGGCCGACAGGACGCGATGTACCCTGCTGGTTACCGATTCCGCGGCCCGCATCAGCTTGGTGTAGGTATTAAGGGCTCGGTATGTTGGGGCATTTTGAGTTTTCATGTTAGGTCCTATTTAGTTTTAAATGATATGATTTAACATCAAACTATATCAACCCAATCAAACTGTCAAGCACAGTTTTTCCTGTTTATTTCTCTGAAGATTGAGGGTTGGGAGAGAGGGGTAAGTTCAAATCTGGGGCTGCTCCGCCACAAGGAGAAGCCGCTTCTTGAACGCCTCCTCGAAGAGATCCCCCTTGATCTTCCCACCGAAGAGCTCCACCGAAATATCCTCGCTGCTGGCGATATTGACGATGACCGTACCGTTGGAGAGGGAGCAGGTGATGCCGGAGACGACGGCGCTTCGGCGCCGGTCAAGGCCGTCGGCCAGACGCAGGATGGCCCCCAGTCGGCTCACCAGCTGCCGGTCAGACTCGGCCAGCCGCACGTAGGCATCGTGCTTTTTCTTGGGGAGAGCCTTGCGGTGGTAGCGGGCCACGTTGGCGATGATTTCCCGCTCCCGGGGGGTGAAGCCGAAGAGGTCGGCGTGGCGGATGAGATGGTAGGAATGCTTGTGGTGACTGGAGTAGTTGATGAAGTATCCCACGTCGTGGAGGATGGCGGACGCCTCCAGTATCCGGCGGGCTCCCGCCCCCATCTTGCTGGCCGGCTCCGGCGAGTCGAAGAGCTGCAGGGCCAGTTTCGTCACGTGGAGGGAATGCTCCTCGTCCATGTGGCAGGAGCGGCCGAACTCCAGCACCGAGTCCCGCCAGGTGCGGGGTTGTTCAGCGCCGGGGATGAGACCGTGGGTCCGGAGCGCCTTGACGATGAGCCCCTCCCGGATTCCCCGCTCGTTCACCCGGAGGATGTTCGCGTCGAAAAAGCGCATGAGCTCGTCCACCACCGTGACCCCGGCCACGATGATGTCGGCCCGGTCGGGGTTGAGGCCCGGCACCTCGCGCCGCTCCTTCATGGACTTGCGCGTGAGCATGGCAAGAAGGTGTACCACCTCTGAGCGGAGTACTTCGTAACGATGGACCGAGCCGTATCCCTCCCCCCGCATGGCCATGGCCATGGCAGCGATGGAGGTGATGGTGCCGCCGGAGCCCACGAGGCACTGGAACTGGGCCCGCTCGCCGGCAAATACCTCCTTGAGGCTTGAGCGGACGTGCTTGCGGAGCTTGTCCTCGTCGGCCTGCCGCACGGAATCGCCCGCCATGAATTTCTCGGTGAGGAAGACCGCCCCCAGCTCCAGTGAATAGATCTCCTCGATGTGGGAGCCGAGGGCCGTCACCACCTCCAGGCTCCCGCCGCCGATGTCGACCATGGCGTAGCGGACCCCTTCCATGTCGAAGTGGTTCCGCACCGAGAGGGCCGCCAGTTCCGCCTCCTCCTCGCCGCTGATGACCACAACCGCCACTCCCACCTGGTCGGCGATGGCACCGATGAACGCCTCGCCGTTGGCGGCCTTTCTCACCGCGCTCGTGGCCACCGCCTCGATGGCCCTCACTCCGGAGCCATCCACGATCTTCTTCATCCGGGCAAGGGCAGTCATGGCCCGCTCCCAGGCGGCCGGGGAAATGGAGCCGCTGGTTGCCAGCCCCTCACCCAGCCGCACCGTCGCCTTCTCGTCGTCCAGGACGCGGAATGAGCCGTTTTTCGTCACCTCCACCACGATGCAGCGGATGGAGTTGGTCCCTATGTCGATGGCCGCAAGCCGGTTTTTCTTCACAGCGCCCCCCTCACCTGTTCTCCGATCAGCTCGAAGGGATGCTCCCCGAGCAATTCCGTGAAGCGGGCAAAGCACATTGTCCGCTGCTCCGCGATAGCATTCAGGATGACACACTCGACTTCCGGAGACAACCCCTCGCGCCGCACCATCTCGGAGAAAACATCCAGGTCGTGCATGGTCCCCAGGCATTCCTGGTAGGCCTTGACCGCAGCATGGATATCCTCGTACCCCGTGGCAATGAGGAAGGAGAGGATCTCGATGCGGTAGCGGTAATGCTTGACGGCGATCCGCAGGGTGTGCTGGGCTGCCGCCTCCCCCTCCCGGCACGCCGCCGGCACGAGGGCGAGGAGATGAGTGAAACGCTGCTCTAGGGCTGCGGCGGCAAAGGAACCAAGGGGTGTAAAGGGATCGACGGCGAGGTCGGGTCGCGGAAACACGAAAGGCCTCGCCATGGTCAGGGTAAAGGCGGAGCGGGTCTTACCGGAGTCAAGATTTTTGAACCGCTCTGCGAGCCGCTGCCGCTCGTTTTCCCTGAGAACGTCCTGGCGGGCGATGAGGACGCCGAGCCCCTCCCCGCACGGCTCTGGAAGCGCGGCAGCCAGCTTGCGGAAAAAGAGGAGGGCTTCGTCGGTATTGCGCAGGGCTCCCAGGAGTCGGGTCACCTTCCGCACCCGCCGGCCGACCCCGGAGAGGTTGGCCGAGTAAACGGGGGCGAAGAGGGCACATCCTTCCCGCAGCCTCCGGGATGAAACCCGCAGATCGTGGATATCCTCCAGGTCGAAGCTCTTCAGCACCTTACGCCACCGGCCGAAGAAATCATCGCTCCGGGCGGCCAGAAGGGCCGGTGCGGCGACCCAGAGGGGTGTTCGGGCCGTGATCGTCATGGTACGGCTCCAGGGTTCAGGAAAGGACCCTTTTGAGGGATTTGCGGGCTTTTTTCAAACCCTTGCCGACCCCCTTGACCCCCTGTTCGGCGAGACCGGCGAGACGCTCCTCGGCCTTGGCAAGCCCCTTGCCGGCCCGCTTGACCCGCTTGCCGAGCTTTCCTTCCACCCGATCCAGGGCCGACACCATCTTGAGGAGCTCTTTCTCAACCTTTTTGCCGCGCTTGCCCTGGAGCTCATCGCTGAAGCGGTCCCTGACGCTGCGGGCGATCCCCTCCACCTGGTCCTTCAGGGTCGCCGCCGCGGCCTTCAGTTCCTCCACCCGCTTTGCCCGCGCCTTCCCCCCCTCTTCGGCAAACCCGGCCGCCTGGGAGATGATGGACGAAATCGCCCGAGGGTTGATCCCCTTGATGGCCTTCAGGGCATCCTCCCCCGCCTCAGCCACCTTTGCAGCGGTGTCGTACCCTGCCTCCACGAAGCGACGGGCCAGGATCTCGCCGATCCCCTTGATTTTCTGAAGCTCTTTCATCCTATCCTTCATATCGTTCCCTCCCCTGTGATCGGTCATCCTTGTTCATTTCATCCGGCCTTACCGTGACCGGGAAGCTCACTGAGCTTTTTACCCTGCTGGATCAGCCACCGGAACCGGGCCGGCACAGCGGGGAGCCCAGGGTCCAGCTTCAGGGCCACGATGACCCCTTTCTTGAGGGGGAGCGACCCGTCAATCCCAAGAAGACGGGCCACCACCTCCCCCAGGTCGGGCTCGTGCCCCACGACCGCCAGGCTCCGTGGCGTTCCGTTAGCGTCCACCAGGCGAAAAAGCCCCTCCACGCCAAACCCCGGCGCCAGTTCCTGGGATACGCGAATCTCTCCGCCAAAGCCGAGAACATCCGCAAGAATGTCAGCGGTCTGCACCGCGCGCACCAGGGGGCTTGTAATGATGCAATCAGGAACGATCCCCTTTTTCGCCAGGCATCGCGCGTTTGCGCGGAACTCGTCCCGCCCCGACGGGGTAAGCCAGCGGTCCTCCTCACGCACCGCGGCGCTCCGTTCGATGGCCTCCCCATGACGGATCACATAGAGCTTCACCCTCTCCTCCTTCCCGGTGGATATCCCGCGGCGGTTTTTGCACTGAAATGTCGCACGTCGCGCCGTTTCTGTGAATAAGTTAACCAGACAGTGGGGCGTTTTCAATCTCCCCTGGGCTCCCTGCTGCAGATTGGCGAGAAATTTACACAGCTGTAACATAGTGTACCCGGTAATGGCGTCATCACCACCGGTTAAGAGCCAAGATCCCGAAGGATCATCCGTTGACAGGCCGGCAACCGTTCCGGTATCCTCACCCCCATGAAAGAGACTACCGACCACGACGATGCCTGGGAGTCCCTCTGCGAGCAATGCGGCCTCTGCTGCTTCGAAAAGATCGAGGATGACTCCGGCACTGTCTTCTTCACCGCAACCCCGTGCCGCTACCTGGATGTGGCCACCCGCCGGTGCGTCATCTACGACCGCCGCTTCGACATCAACCCCGAGTGCATCAAGCTGACCGAAGAGCTGGTCAGGGAACTCCACTGGCTCCACGACGACTGCGCCTACCGCAAGGCGCTGGGGGTAAAACGGTCACGGATCAAGATGGAAACGCGGCCAAAACGAAAAGGAAAAAAGGAGTCTTCACATAATGGGAAATGAACCCGAACGTTCCACCGTCGTAAGTCTTGACAGCGAGAGGCGGAAACGGGCCGCCACTGCCGAGGGTTTCGCATCGCTTCCCCTGGCCGCCAAGATCACCACCCTGCGGGAGTTGCCGGCAAAGCAGCGGATGGACCTCATTCTAAACGATCCGGCGGCGAAGGAGCTTGCCCGGGCGCTCCCCGAGCAGGAACTCTACTGGCTCATCAAGGAGATCGGCGAGACCGACGCCCTGGAGCTCTGGGAACTGGCTTCGCCCGAACAGCGCACCTTCATGCTCGACATGGAGCTGTGGGACAAGTGGAACTTCACCGCCGAAAAGTCCTACGAGTGGCTCGGACACCTGCTGGAGGCGGGAGAGACGGCGCTCGTGGAGCAGCTCCCCCACCTGGACCTGGAGCTTCTCCTCCTCATGCTCGAGAAGGAGATCAGCGTCGGCGGCGGAATCGGAGAGCTCCTCCCCGATGAGGAGCGGGTCGCCGACTGGGACCACTCCTTCGACAACCTCTACTTCATCACCTTCAAGAACAACAAGCACGCCAGGACCGTCGGCAGCTTCATCGACATCATCTTCCGCAACGACCGCGAGCTTTACATGGGTCTCATGGAGGGGATAAAGGGAGAACTGGAGGACGAGCTCGAAGACCTCGCCTTCCGCTTCCGCTCGGGGAGGCTCGCCGACCTGGGGTTCCCGGAACTGGAGGAGGCCCAGTCCCTCTACGCCCGCTTCGATCCGGCATCCTTCGCGCTGGAGGGGGGAAAGAAGCTGTTCGCCGCGGCGACACCACGGCACCTCCCCGCCCGGGCGGGCGCTGCCGACTCGCTCCTTAATCGCCTCCTCTCTCAACCGGACACCGAGGAGATCAACCAGGAGCTCACCTATCTGGTAAACAGCGCCCTGGTGGCCGACGGTGCCGCCCTCCACGACCAGGAAGCCATGCAGAGAATCTTCGAGCGGGTTCACGGCTATCTCACCATCGCCCTCGAATTCCTGACCGGCGACGACGAGGAGAAAGCCGCCGCCATCCTGGCCAGCGAGCGTCTGAAGCGACTCTTCCAGTTAGGCTTCAGCATCGTAATGGGACTGGTGAAGCAGGCCCAGGGGCTCACCAGCGACGACTACGCCACCGGCAAGGCGCTGCGCGCTCTCCACACCACCCCGCCCCGCTACTACCGGGCCTTTGATCCGGACGGTGTGGACGGTTTCCGGGAGTTCCACGACATGGCGGACGTGGAACGGGTCAGGGA
>CAJPFF010000214.1 GCA_905339345.1 Geobacteraceae bacterium
GTCGTCGCGGGTGTTTATGCCGCTTTCGGCCACCACGAAGCGGTCAGCTGGGATCATGGGGAGGAGCTGCTCGGTGGTGGCCAGATCCACAACGAAGGTGCGGAGGTTGCGGTTGTTGATGCCGATGAGTGAGCAGCCGGAAGCAAGGGCCGTCTCCAGCTCCGGCTCGTCGTGGACCTCCAGCAGGACATCGAGGGACAGCTCCCGGGCGAGCCCCGCCAGTTCCTGAATGTGAGCCAGATCCAGCATGGCGGCGATGAGGAGGATGGCGTCGGCCCCGGCGGCCCGGGCCTCGTACACCTGGTAGGGGTCGAAGAGGAAATCCTTCCGCAGTAGCGGCAACCGCACCTGTTCCCGGATGAGGGCCAGATACCGGAGGTTCCCCAGGAAAAAGCGTTCCTCGGTCAGGACCGACAGGCATGCCGCGCCGTTTTTCTCATAGGTTTCGGCAATCGTCAGGGGATCGAAGTCGGGGCGGATGAGCCCCTTGGAGGGGGATCCCTTCTTTACCTCGGCGATGACGGCAGTCCAGCCGGAGGCATGGCAGTCCCGCAGGGCACGCTCGAATCCCCGGGGCTGGTCCTCCAGGTCGGCGATGCGGGCCTTCACCTCGGCAAGGGGGGCGGCGGAACGGGCCGCAGCCACCTCGCCCCGCTTGTGTTCGACGATTTTTTTCAGGATGTCAGGGGTGTCGGTCATGGGCTGTCTTTCAGAGTGTAGGGGCAATTCATGAATTGCCCCTACTGGTTGGTGATCCTGATCAATTCTTCCAGCTTTGCCAGGGCGCGGCCCGAGTCGATGGCCTCGGCGGCGAGACGGACCCCTTCGGCCGGGTCCGTGGCCTTGCCGGCGGCCACGAGGGCGTAGGCGGCGTTCAGGAGGACCACGTCCCGCCTGGGTCCCGCAGCCCCTTCCAGGATGCCCCGGACGATGCTGGCGTTGCCCGCGGCGTCGCCGCCGCGAAGCTCACCGGGGGGGCAGGAGGCAAAGCCGAACTCCTCGGGGGTGATGGTCCGCACCGTCACCCCTTCCCGGGTCACCTCGGCAACGCGGGTCTCGCGGGTGAGGGTGATCTCGTCCATGCCGTCCATGCCGTGGACCACGAAGCCGCGCCGGCAACCCAGCTTGTGGAGGACGTGGGCCAGTTGCTCCACCAGGTCCTCCCGGTAGACGCCCAGGACCTGGCAGTCGGCCCCGGCAGGGTTCGTGAGAGGGCCGAGGATGTTGAAGATGGTCCGGATGCCGATCTCCTTGCGGGGGCCGATGGCGTGCTTCATGGCACCGTGGAGGGCCGGGGCGAAGAGGAAGCCGATGCCGATCGTTGCGATGGAACGCTCCACCGTCTCCGGCGTAACGTCCAGGTTGACGCCGAGGGACTCTAGGACGTCGGCACTCCCGCAGGCAGACGAGACGGCCCGGTTGCCGTGCTTTGCCACCTTCACCCCGCAGGATGCCACCACGAAGGAGACGGTGGTGGAGATATTGAAGGTGTTGGTGCCGTCCCCCCCGGTGCCCACCACGTCCAGAATCGTCTCCTGGTCGATATTGATGTCGTCCCGGTCGATGTCGAGGACCCCCTTGCCGACCCGGATGGGGGTGGCACGGTCCCGCATGACCCGGGCCGCACCGGTGATCTCCGCCACCGTTTCACCCTTCATTCGCAGGGCGGTGATGAAGGCGGCGATCTGGGCCGGGGTGGCCTCCCCGGACATGATCTGGTCCATGACCTCGATCATCTCGGCTTCGGTGAGGTCGATACGCTCAACTACCTTGGCGATTGCTTTTTTGATCATATGGTTCACCTGTAGGGGCGATCCTTGTGATCGCCCTGTTTCCGGGCGAATACAAGATTCGCCCCTACGATCTCGTCATCTCCAGAAAATTCCGCAAGAGATCCATCCCCCCCTCGGTGAGGATCGACTCGGGATGGAACTGGACTCCCCAGACCGGCAGATCCTTGTGGGCGAGCCCCATGACCTCCCCCTCCTTCACCCAGGCGGTTATCTCCAGGCAGTCGGGGAAACTGGCCCGCTCCACCACGAGGGAATGGTACCGTGTGGCGTTGAAGGGGTTGGGAAGCCCTTTGAAGAGCCCCTGGCCATTGTGATGAATCGGGGAGGTCTTGCCGTGCATGAGGGTGGAACTGCGAACCACCTTCCCACCAAAGGCGGCGCCGATTGCCTGGTGGCCGAGGCAGACGCCGAGGATCGGTATCTTCCCGGCAAAGTGCCGTATGGCGGCGACCGAGATTCCTGCTTCCTCGGGGGAGCAGGGGCCGGGGGAGATGACGAGGCGCTCTGGAGCCAAACCCTCGATCTCCTCCAGGGTGATGCCGTCATTGCGGAAGACCCGCACCTCCTCACCCAGCTCGCCGAAGTACTGGACGATGTTGTAGGTGAAGGAATCGTAGTTGTCTATCATCAGGAGCATGTCAGTCCAACCCCTTTTCCGCCGTCTCGATGGCCTTCACCACCGCCATGGCCTTGTTGACCGTCTCCTGGTACTCGGCGGCCGGGTTCGAGTCGGCCACGATGCCGGCCCCGGCCTGGAGGTGCACCATGCCGTCGCGGATGACAAGGGTGCGGATGGCGATGGCCAGGTCCATGTTGCCGGAGAAGGAGAAGTACCCCACCGCGCCGCCGTAGACCTCGCGGCGGACCGGCTCCAGCTCGTCGATGATCTCCATGGCCCGCACCTTGGGGGCGCCGGAGAGGGTGCCGGCCGGGAAGGTGGCCCGCACCACGTCGAAGGCGTCCTTTCCCTCTTCCAGCTCACCCTCCACGTTGGAGACGATGTGCATCACGTGGGAATAGCGCTCGATGATCATAAGCTCCGACACCTTCACGGTGCCGGTGCGGCAGACGCGCCCCAGGTCGTTGCGCCCCAGGTCCACGAGCATCACATGCTCGGCCCGCTCCTTGGGATCGGCCAGGAGCTCCTCGGCCAGCCACTGGTCCTCTTCCGGCGTCGCGCCCCGGGGGCGGGTGCCGGCGATGGGGCGAAGCTCCACCCGCTCCCCCTCCTTGCGGACCATGACCTCGGGGGAGGCCCCCACCACGAGGGTGTCGTCCATGCGGAGGAAGAACATGTAGGGGGAAGGGTTCAGGGTCCGCAGCACCCGGTAGATGGCGAGGGGCTCCACGGTGAGCTCGCCGGAGAAGCGCTGGGAGAGGACCACCTGGATGATGTCCCCGGCCCGGACGTACTCCTTCGATTTCTCCACCGCCGCCTCGAAGGCTTCGCGGGCGACGTTGGAGGCAAAGGAGACCGTCCGCACCGCCGGCGCCGCCGGCATTGCCGACAGGGGGGCCCGGAGCTTGGCGATGAGGGCGTCCACCCGGGCGATGGCCTCGGCGTAGGCGGCCTCGGGGGCCTGGCCGTCCTCCAGATGGGCATTGGAAACCACAGTGATCTTCTGACGCATGGTGTCGAAGATCAGGATCGTGTCGGTGATGACGAAGCAGGAGTCCCAGGCCCCGATGACGGCGGGCTTCTCCGTGGCGAGCCGCTCGAAGTGGCGCACCATGTCGTACCCCAGGTACCCCACGGCGCCGCCAAAGAAGCGGGGGAGTCCGGGGAGCTCCACGGGACGGAAGCGGCTCAGGTATTCCCGCACGAAGCCCAGGGGGTCGTCGCTGGTCGTGGCGTGGACCTCACCGTTGGTGACGAGCTCCACGGTGGTGCCGAGGGTCCGGATGACGGTGGTGGGGTTGGCGCCGAGGAAGGAATAGCGGCCCCACTTCTCCCCCCCCTCGATGCTCTCAAGCAGGAAGGAGTAGGGACCGTCGTCAATCTTGCGGAAGGCGCTGACCGGCGTGTCCATGTCGGCCATGATTTCGCGGCAGACGGGGATCAGGTTGCCTTGGGAGGCCAGGGACCGGAAGGTCTCGAAATCGGGAAAATACACGGTAGGCTCCGATCAACGGGAAACAGACAGGAGGAAATGCCCGGAAAGGCTGTTTTTTAAAGGAGTTTAAACTAGCACAGGGGGCGGGAGAGTGTCAAGAAACCGGGATAGTTACGGCAGGGCAAGGTAGAAGGTCGCCCCCTTCCCCTCCTCACCCTCGGCCCAGGAGCGGCCGCCATGTCGCTGGGCGATCCGCTGGACCGTGGCGAGGCCGATGCCGGTCCCCTCGAATTCATCGGCGCTGTGGAGCCGCTGGAAGGGACCGAAGAGCTTGTTGACGTAGCGCATGTCGAAGCCGGCGCCGTCGTCACTGACGAAGATGACCCGCTCGCCGTCGATGACGGTTTCGCCGAACCGGATGTGGGCGGATTCCTTTTTCCCTGTGTACTTCCACGCGTTGTCCATGAGGTTGGCAAGGGCCACCCGAAGGAGCGTCGGATCCCCCTTTGCCACGACACCGTCGGCGATCTCGAATTCAACCCGCCGATCCGGCTGGGACTCCTCAAACTCCCGCGCCAGATCCCGCACCATCCGGCTCAGGTCGACGGACTCACGGCGCATGGTGCTGCGGGAAACGCGGGAAAGGTCGAGGAGGTCGTCGATGAGTTGCCCCATCCGCCGGGACGCGCTCTTGATCTTCTCAAGGTAGGGCGCCGCCGTTTCCGGCAGCGAATCGCCGCAATCCTCCATGAGCGCCATGCTGAAACCGTCGATGTGGCGCAGGGGTGCCCGCAGATCATGGGAAACCGAGTAACTGAACGCTTCCAGCTCCCGGTTGGCGGTTTCGAGCAGGATGGTCCGCTCGCTCACCCGCTGCTCCAACTCCTCGTTAAGGCGACGGATCCGTTCCTCGGCAAGCTTTCGCCGGGTGATGTCGCGCAACACCACCTGCACGGCCGGCTGGCCGTTGAAGGTGAAAGGGATGCCGATCACGTCGACCTCAACCACCGTACCATCCAGCCGGATAAGCTGCTGCTCGGAAAGGGGGGCCGGCTTGCGCTCTGCGTAGAGGCGCTGGATCCGTTCGGCTACGACCTCGCGGCTGTCGGGGTGGACAAAATCGGTGATCGGCCGCCCCACCAACTGGTCGGGATAGTCGGCACCGTACAGCCGGAGGGCGGCCGGATTGGCGAAGACATAGCGCCCGGCGCAGTGGATGACAATGGCGTCGGGCGACGATTCCACGAGCAGGCGGTACCTCTCCTCGCTCTCGCCCAGCTGATCCTGACTCATCTGGTACTCGTCGATCTGCTGGCGCAGCTCCTCCTCAGTCATGGCGAGTTCTTCGTTGCGGTCGCGCAACTCCCGTTCCCGACCATGGACCGCGTCGGTCATGGCGCTGAAGTTGTCCACGAGCTCGTCGACCTCGCGGAAACTGGGGGGTGGCGGGGCAAAGGCGTAGTTGCCCCGGGCGATCTCCCGCGCGCAGGCCACGAGCGCCGTCACGGGCCGAAGAACCACGGCCCGGCCCGCCAGAGCCAGCAGAAAGGCCAGCAGGATGGTCGATACGGTGCCAAACCAGAAAATCGACTCGATTTTGGTTACCGGCGCCAGAGCCTTTGCAAGGGGGACCTCGACGATGACGAGCCACCCCGTCTCCGGTATCTGCACCACGCTGCCGAGCCGCTCAACGCCGTCCACGGCATAGGTGTGGGTACCGGCCATCCCCGCGAGCCCCGCGCGAACGATCTCCATTCCTCCCAAGTCGGTCTGCCGTTGCACCAGGGTGTAGTCGGGGTGGCCGATAACCTTCCCGGCCCTGCTGACGATGATGACCGAGCCGCCATCGTCGGGCTTGATCTGTTCGGCAATCCTGCTCAGCACCCGGAGCCCCACGGTGCCGACGACTGCACCTTCCCCCGCCGGGGCGGCGAACATCACCGCCGGGTCGCCGGTGGCGGACGAGAGAAAGACTTTTGAACGGCCGATCCCGCCCCGGGCAAGGGTCTCGCGGAGAACCGGCAGGTTCGACAGGTCCATGCCGAGATAATCGCGGGGCGATGCCGGCACGTTCTGCGCAAAGGCAACATCGGCAACCCTGCCGTGGCGGTCGAGCAGATACACCGATTCGAAGAGCCCGATGGCCCGGACTTCCTCCAGGAGCCGCCTCGCCTGCTCTCGTGCCTTGCCGTCATCCCTTCCCATGACCTTCCCGATGTGTTCGATGAAGCTCTGGGGTTCCCGGAGGCTTCCCGCCACCTCACGGGAAACGCTGCGGGCAAGGGTGAGATTGGTCGTGCCCACATGGTCAGACAGATTGCGTCGCTCGATCGTAAGGGTGATCAGGCCTATCGCGAGCACCGGCACGACCGCCGCAACGAGCAGGGCAGTCAAGACGGCGTTTCTGAAGCTTGGCTTTCGTTTCACTGCTCCTCCACCATGCGTGATGCATCCGTATATATTAACAAGAAACGTCCCATTACTAGCATAATCCCTGGTTTCTTCCTAGATGTTCAAAGGATGACACGATAGTATCATCATCCCCCTTGAAATTCGTCCCGACGATGATTAGGTTAGAAACCACGCAACCACCACACCGATCCAAAGGAGAAGACACACCCCATGACGAAAACCACCAAGAAATTCGAGACCGAAGTCCAGCAGCTCCTGGATCTCGTGATCCACTCCCTCTATTCCAACAAGGACATCTTCCTGCGGGAGCTCATCTCCAACGCCTCCGACGCCATCGACAAGGTCCTCTTCGAGTCCCACCAGAACGCGGCGGTCATCGAGGGGGAGCCGGAGGGGAAGATCAAGCTGATCACCGATAAAGAGGCCTGCACCATCACCATCCGCGACAACGGCGTCGGCATGACCCTGGAGGAGGTGGAGAAGAACATCGGCACCATCGCCCATTCGGGGACCAAGGCGTTCCTGGCGAACCTGAAGGAGCAGAACGTGGCCGAGCACCCGGAGCTCATCGGCCAGTTCGGGGTCGGCTTCTACGCCTCGTTCATGGTGGCCGACCGGGTCACCCTCATCACCCGCAGGGCCGGCCACGACAAGTCAGCCGGGGTCCGCTGGGAGTCCACCGGCGACGGCACCTACACCGTGGAGGAGGCCACCAAGGAGACCCGCGGCACCGAGATCACCCTCCACCTGAAGGAAGAGATGAAGGAGTACCTGGACGAGTGGAAGATCCGCTCCATCGTCCGGAAGTACTCGGACTACGTCCAGTACCCCATCGTCATGGACGTCACCCGGACCGAGGTCCCCAAGGGGGTGAACGGCGAGGAGATCGAGGGGGCCGGCACCATCGAGAAGACCGTGGAGGAGACCCTCAACTCCATGAAGGCCATCTGGACCCGGGCCAAGAGCGAGGTGACCGACGAGGAGTACGAG
>CAJPFF010000215.1 GCA_905339345.1 Geobacteraceae bacterium
CTGATGTCAGGACACTTTTAGAAATTGGTGCAGCATCACCCCACAGGGCACAATCTGGGGATGATCACGACAAACGAGACTGCGCCGATCCGCGAGTATCTTGAAGCGATGTTGCCTTGGGCCCATGGGCATCAGATCAAAGGGTTAACCGACTACGTGATGGCGATCTTGGACCGCCAAACCGGCAATCAAGCCGACTTAGTGCGTGAACTGGGCAACCCAGAGGCGGCGCTCAACCGCTTGTCGCGGTTGATTCACAATGATCGGCTTTCCCCGCGCCAGTGAGCCGATCACGTGTTGACTCAAGCTCTGTCGCAATTGCCGCCACGGGGCAAGGTGCGGCTGGCGATCGCCTGGACGATCGAGGCCGGGCAGCATTTGCTGACGGTGTCCTGGCTGATGCGCGGGCGGGCCGTTCCGATCTACTGGCGCGCCTACACAGCCAGCGTGTTGAAAGGCCGCATGCGTCGCTATGAACTAGCGATCATCAAACGAGTGATGACGCGGTTCGAACGTCAGATCAGCCTGGGCCGGCTGCGGGTGACCGCCGATCGCGGCTTTGCCGACGTGGAATTGATGGAACTACTGAATTCCTATGGGATTCGCGCCCGCGCCAACACCCAAGTGTTCGTGCAGGGCGCGTGGTGCCCCCTCCAATCCTTGCGCTTTGTGACCAACTCGCGCCGCCGCCATGTGGGCCAGGTACGCTATTGCGAAAGCAAGCCGCGGCGCGCGTGGGTCAGCCGCAGCCGGGTCAAAGACCAGACCGGCAAATGGGAGGTCTGGTATCTCGTCTCCAATCGCGCGTCACGCGCAGGACAGATGGCCGGCGAATACGCGCGCCGCTTTGGCTGCGAACAAGGTTTCCGCGACGCCAAGCGGCTGCTCGGTTTTGCCGAAGCCCGCATTGCGGATATCCCAGCTTGGTCGCGCTTCTTTGCCTTATTTGCTATCGCTTGGCTCCTGTTAGTGTCGCTCGGCACCGCCTTGCTCGGCCTGGGCAAGCACGTCCTCCTTCAACTCCTGCGCCGGGTTGCATCACGCCGCCGAGGACGTTGGGAGGTGAGTCTGGTCAACGCCATTCTCTTGCTGCTGAAAATCGATGCGGCGCTGTGGCAGTGGTTGCAACACAAGACGATTCTAGACTTGGAAGCCGCTCTACCAAATGTGTCCTGACATCAG
>CAJPFF010000216.1 GCA_905339345.1 Geobacteraceae bacterium
GCAGAGGTGGCCGGTTTCGGCCAGGGTCAGGGCCGCCTCGATGGTCTCCAGGTCCCGGAGCTCCCCCACGAGAACCACGTCCGGATCCTGGCGGAGAATGTACTTGAGGGCGTTCTTGAAGCTCTTGGTGTCGGCCCCCACTTCCCGCTGGTTCACGACGCAGCTCTTGTGGGGATGGAGATACTCGATGGGGTCTTCGACGGTAACTATGTGCTCGTGGCGGTCGGTGTTGATCTTGTCGATGATGGCGGCGAGGGTCGTGGACTTGCCGCTGCCGGTGGGACCGGTGACGAGGATGAGCCCCCGTGGTTTCTCGGCTAACTCCTTTACTATCGGCGGCAGTCCCAGCTCCTCGAAGGAGAGGATCTTGTACGGAATCACCCGGAACACGCCGGCCACGGCCCCCCGCTGGACAAAGACGTTCCCCCGGAAGCGGGAAAGCCCCTTTATCCCGAAGGAGAGGTCAAGCTCGTTGTTTTCCTCGAACTTGTGCTTTTGCTGCTCGGTGAGGATGCTGTAGCAGAGCTGCTTCGTGTCGACCGCATTCAGCGACGGCATGTCCAGGGGGAGGAGCTTCCCGTCCACCCTGATCTGGGGCGGTGAATTGGTGGTAAGGTGGAGGTCGGACCCTCCGCGATTGACGAGCTCCGTGAGGAGTTGGTGCATGTTGGCCATTATGGTGTTCTCCGGTTCAAAATGTCAGAACTATGGCATTGTGTTTAATCGTCGGCCACGGTGACCCGCAGCACTTCCTCGAAGGACGTTACGCCCTCTTTCAGTTTCGTAAGCCCCGACTGGCGCATGGTCTTGATCCCCAGCCGCATGGATTCCCGCTTGATCTCGGCGGTATTGGCGCCGTTCAGGATCAGTTCCCGGATCTCCTCCAGCATCGGCATGACCTGGTAGAAGCCGACCCGCCCCTTGTAGCCGGTGTTGTTGCACTTGGCACAGCCGGTCCCCTTGTAACAGACGTAGGAAGGGGCCTCCTCGGGGGGGACGCCGGCATCGATGAGGGCCTGGATCGGGATGTCCTCCGGCTGCTTGCACTCGGAGCAGACCCGGCGGGCCAGACGCTGGGCGGTGATCAGGTTCACGGCCGAGGCCACCAGGAACGGCTCGACCCCCATGTTGAGGAGACGGTTGATGGTGGCCGGGGCATCGTTTGTGTGGAGCGTCGACAGGACCAGATGCCCCGTGAGGGCTGCTTTGATGCCGATCTCGGCGGTTTCGAAGTCCCGGATTTCGCCGATCATGATGATGTCGGGGTCCTGACGCAGGAAGGAGCGGAGAGCCGCGGCGAAGTTGAGGCCGATATCCTCGTGCATCTGCACCTGATTGATGCCGGCAAAGTTGAACTCCACCGGATCCTCGGCGGTGGAGATGTTCTCGGTGGTCTTGTTAAGCTCTCCCAGGGCCGAGTAGAGTGAGACCGTCTTGCCGCTCCCCGTGGGGCCGGTGACAAGCACCATGCCGAAGGGTTTGTGGATCGCCTCCTGAAAGTGGTGCAGTGCGTCGGGCTCGTAGCCGAGCTTGGTCATGTCCAGCTGCAGGTTTGATTTGTCCAGGAGCCGCAGAACCACTTTCTCGCCGAAGAGGGTCGGGAGGACCGAAACCCGGTAGTCCATGTCCTGTCCGCCCCCCAGTTTGATCTTGATCCGGCCGTCCTGGGGGAGGCGCCGCTCGGCGATGTCCAGTTCCGCCATGATCTTGATCCGTGAGGTGATGGCATTTTTCAGCTTCAGGGGGGGCTTCATCACCTCGTAGAGCACCCCGTCGATCCGGTACCGCACCCGGAAGGTCCGCTCGTAGGGCTCGATGTGGATATCGCTCGCCTTCCGCTTGATGGCGTCGGTCAGGATCAGGTTCACCAGTTTCACGACCGGCGCATCTTCGGTGGCCCGCTCCAAGGAGGAGACATCCACCTCATCATCGGTGTCGACGACCTCAAGGTCGTCCATATCAAGATCGCTCATGACGTCGGCCAGGGACGCGGACTGGTCGTAGTACTTGTCGATGGCGGCTTTGATGGCCGACTCGGAGGCGACCACAACCTCCACGTTGTAGCCGGTCATGAACTTGATGTCGTCGATGGCGAAGATGTTGGAGGGGTCAGCCATGGCGATGATCAGGGTGGAACCGGCCCTGTTCACCGGGACAATCTGGTACTTCTGGGCCACGTCGGCGGGAATGATCTTGACGACCGCCGTCTCGGCCTCGAACTCGCTCAGGTTGATGGAGGGGACGCCGTACTGTTTGGAGAGGAACGTGGTGAGATCAGGGTCGGAGATGAGCCCTTGTTTGATGAGGATGGAGCCGAGGCGCTGCTGTCCCTCCCCGCTCTTCTGTTCTTCAAGGGCCTTGGCGAGCTGCTCTTTGGTGATGATGTTATTACGAACCAGGAGTTCTCCCAGTCTGCTTGCCTGCATCAGATTCTCCGCGGAAAAAGTCGCCGTAATGGTAGGGTGGCAAAACCCCAATGTCAAGAAGTGGTTAGCGCTCCAGGACTGCCAGAATACGTCTCCGCATGACGCCGGATGGCGGCTCCGTTCCGGTCCAGATGGCAAGGGCACACTCACCTTGTGCCACAAGCATGCCGATGCCGTTGGCGCACCGCAGACCCGCCCGGGTGGCCTCCGCAAGGAGCGGCGTTTCCCAGGGGGCATAGACCATGTCGTACACGGAGGCTGCGGGCTTCATGCGGGTAACGTCGAGTCCCTCGAAGGCGGTTCCCCCCATCCCCACGGACGTCGTATTGACGATCAAGTCAAAATTTTGAGCTTCCGCGTTGATGAGGGGCATATCGAGAGACATTACAGCAAATTGCGTGCCGCCGAAGGAGCCACGGAACGCCTCAACCAGTTCCTCCCCTTTTGCTACGCTCCGGTTGGCAACCACAACCGCCGCGGCACCCGCCTGGGCCAGGGATGCGACTGCAGCCCGGGCCGCTCCCCCTGCCCCGAGGATAAGGATGCGTTTCCCCGCCGGATCGAACCCGAGATCCTCCCCCAGGGACCGGATGAAGCCAGGTCCGTCGGTATTGTGGCCCACGAGTTCATCCCCGTCCCGTTTCACCGTGTTGACGGCACCCATGAGCCGCGCCTCGGGGGTGATCCGGTCAAGAAGGGGTATAATGGCGGTCTTGTGGGGAATGGTCACGTTGAAACCGGCAACGCCCAGGGCCCTGAGCCCCGTCACGGCACGGGCAAGTTCTTCTTCCCGCACGGCGAAGGGGACATAGACCCAGTCGAGCCCCATGGCCTCCAGGGCGGCATTCTGCATGAGGGGCGACAGCGAATGGGCCACCGGCCAGCCGATGATGCCGAGAACCCTGGTCTTTCCCGTAACGTCCATGGTCACCTCACCCCGAAAGCGCCGAGCATCTGCTCCACCTGCCCCCTCAGCTCGGGGGCGATGGCGGCGGCAAGGCGCAATTCTTCCGCCCCTTGGGAGCGGTATCCCATCCGCAGGAGGGTCTCGCCTCCTTCCAGCCTCCCCATGGCATAGATCAGGATCGCCTTTCCCGTATCGAGGTCGCGGAACCCCATCTGGCTCGTGAAGCCCCGGGAGTTGTAGACCCCCCAGACGGAGAGGTCGGGGGGATAGAACGTGCTCCCCCCTCCCCTGACGAGCTGATAGCCGATGCCCCGCTGCTGCATGCCGTATTCGGCAAAGGGGAGCGAGTAGCGGGTTGAGAAATCGATGAAGACCGGCCTGCGCACGATCTGCTCCGACACCGCCATCTTCAGGGCCGACTCGGCCGACTGGGTGGCTTCGGGCACAGCCCGCAACACGCTCTGGCTGAAAAGATGGGGGAAGGCGTCCAGATACCAGCGGAAAACCAGGTGCGGCGTGTGGAGAAGATCCAAGTCCTCCCGCATCCGCTCGACCCCCTGGAGGTACCAGAGGGGGAAGGCGCCGCTGTCGCCCCAGGTGAAGAGAACGGCCCCTTGGGGGAGGGAACGGAAGGTGTTCGTCCCATAGTCAAAGGCCACGTAATTCTCGTGCTGGTCGTTCTCGTAGTAGTTCAGGGCACAGATGGTTGTGGGAAGCATCAGGATGAAGACCCCGACGAGCAGTTTTACCGGCACGGAAGTCAATTTTTCGACAGAAACGCTGTCGAGGGCGCGCCCCAGAAGAGCAAAGAGCCCCACCCCGATGAAGACTGCGGAGAGGAGGTAGAGGGGGGTGAAAAACTCCTCGGTAAGGAAGATCAGGTCGGGCTGGGCGTTGAAGTAACCAACAATGACCAGAAGCGACGTGCCGACGCCGAGAAGGTAGGCGATCACCTCGTCGCGCCGCCCTCTGAGGCAAACCAGAAGGCCCAGCACCAAGAGACCGAGGCCGACCCAGGTGAACTCCCGCGGCACATTGTAGGCACAGATCTGCTTCCAGAGGAGCGTCAGGTCCCGGACGGGGGGCTCGCTGGGGTATCCCTTGCGGAGGAGATTCCAGAGAAACTGGTCGAGGGTCCGGGGATCTCCCCAGTTGAGAAGGGGATTCTTCAGGGCACGGATCGGCATGTGGAGCTGGATAGCGAAGCCCAACAGGCCGAATGCAACGGCGATAATGAACTCCTTCACCCGGCCCAGGAGCCGCCAGTCCTTGGAGATGATGAGCCAGGCAAAGGCCGGAAGCATAAGGACGATGGTCTGGTGGGCGCCGGTGGCGAGACCGCAGAGAAATGCCCCGAGATAGACGTAATGGGGGCACTCCTCCCCCTTGTCGTAGCGCGCCCTGAAGCGGAGCAGCGCCCAGAAGACCACCGCGACGATGAAGGAGACCAGGGGATAGGGCTTGTCGTGGTTCGACTGGAGCCAGAGCCGGGCCGAGAAGGCAAAGGCCAGGGCGGCGGCCAAGGCGCACCCCTGGGCAACGTACCGCGGCATGGCCCGACCGGCGGCACCCTCGTCGGCGAGCATGGTCCGGACCAGGAGATAGGTGCCGTAGCAGGCCACCGCCGCCGAAACCGCGGTGGCGACATTGACCCGGAAGGCTATGCTGCCGAAGGGGAGCCAGGTGAACGGCTTGGCGTAGTTGACAAAAAAGGGATAGCCGGGCGAATGGGCCGTGCCGAGGGAGTGGATGGCGGTGATGAACTCGCCGCTGTCGAAGAAGGTGACCGAGGGGGCAAGGGTCAGGAGGTAGATGGCAAGGGGGACGGTCACCGCCAGGACGGCAAAGGGATCGACCCGTCTGAAAAAGGATGAAAGCATCGTCACCTACCCCTCCCCGCGCGGATTGCGGGCAACGGCCACGTAACCATTGCCGAGATCGGTACGGTAGAACAGTCTCTGAAGAAAATAAAAGGGAGCCATGGTCACGTCGTTGAAAAGAAGCGCGAAGAGTCCGCCGAGCCTCGGCACCAGCCGCATCCCGCCGCTCTTGCCGGTCCGCTCCTCCAGGGCCTCCCCCTCGGCCACCTGCCGCTCCACGGCCCGGTCGTAAAAGGGCTTCATGAAATTATAGATGGGCACCCCGTAGGAAACGATGTGGAGGGGTTCGAACCCCGCCTCGGCGAGTCGTGTCCGGAGTTCCTCCCGCTCGTAGCGCCGCACGTGACCGCACAGTTCGTCGTTGGCCCCCCATTGGGCCATGCGGGCTGGCACCGTCAGGATCAGGCATCCCCCCTCCGCAGTCTTGCGGCGGAGCTTACGGAGGAAGGCCACGTCGTCGAGACAGTGCTCAAGAACCTCCGAAGCGATCACCGTCTCGAAGGTCCCTTCCACGTCATCAACCTCCGCCTGCTCGACGCAGAAGCGGGAAGGGTCCGCCATCTCCCGGGCCGCGGCAACCGCCTCGGCGGAGCGGTCGATCCCCACCCCGGTGTAGCCCCGCCCGCCCAGGAACCGGAGAAGATCGCCGGCACCGCACCCCACCTCCAGGACCCGTCGCGCCGGCACCTTTTCAAGAAAGTCGATGATTGCCCGCCGCTTCACAAGGTAGCTGGGGGTGGGATACCACGCGAGTCGCTGTTCCATCACCGTGCCGCCCTCCTGCCGAGGGCCGCCAGCGACAGGTTCTCCCGCCAGAGGCAGACGAGCCCCACACCGATGACCGGGAAGAAACCGATTCCATGGATGACAATGGCCACGCTCAGGGCCGTTTCCCGGGGCACCCCCAGGGCAAGGAGACCGTACACGCACGCAGCGTGGTAGGTACCCACGTAACCGGGAGAGGCTGGCACCATCACCGCAAAGACCAGGAGAACGAGGATAAAGAGCGAGACGGAGAGGGGAAAGTCCATCCCGAACGCCCTGAGCACGCAATGTATGGGGAGAAACGCGAGCACCCATATGGCAAGAGAGGTGGTTACAAGGGCCAGCCGCTCGCCCCGATGGGACGTGATCCGCGCCCCGTCGATGAACGCGCCGAGAAACGGGATTATTTTCTCTGCCACACGGGCAGGGAAAGGCCTCAGCAGCCGCTCAAGCAACCGGAGGGTCCGCAGGGTGTTACGTCGGAGGAGAATCAGGAAAACCACAACCGCCACGTACAGTCCCAGGGTTACGTATCCGCCCACCATGAGCCCCTGCTGGGCCGCTTCACTCCCCGGAGGGAGGCGCAGGGTGAAGACGGCAGCCACCAGCAGAAGCAGCACCGTAAAGCCGTCGGCAAGTCGGTCGATGACCAGGGTTGCCACCACCGCCCCCGTGTCGATCCCCTCCCGTTCACCGAGGACGTAGGCCCGCACCAGCTCCCCGAGCCGCGCCGGGAGGAGGTTGTTGGCCATGTACCCGATGAGGGTGGCCGAGACGAGATTCGCAAAGGAAGTCTGCTTGAGGGGAGAGAGGAGGTATTTCCAGCGGACCGCCCGTACCACGTAGCCAATCATGGTGAGGGCAACGGCGGGCAGGAGCCAGATCCCCTGGATTCCCCGGAAGGCCCGGAGGAGTTCTCCCAAATCGACGGAACGGAAAAGAAGCGCCAGCAGGGCAATACTGACCCCGATCCCGAGCCACAGGCGTTTGTCGCCGAGGGCTGTGGTCACAAATCGTCCTCTGCCAGATACTCCCGGTACTCGATAATGGAAACATCGCGCAAAAGCTCCCGGCACTGGGCCACGTCGCGGCCGATGGCTTCCTGGAGGAGCTGGGGGTTGGGAAACGTCATCTCGTCCCTGATCCTGTCCACGAAGTATATCCGTACTTCGCGGCCGTAGAGGTTTCCGTCGAAATCGAAGATAAAGACCTCGATGGAGAGGCTCCCGTTGCCGAAGGTGGGGTTGTCGCCAATGTTGCAGGCACCGTCATAGGTGGCGTCGTCGTCAACCTTCACCTTCACGGCGTAGACGCCGGGCTTGGGAATCAGTTCCTTGTCGGTCTGGAGATTCGCCGTCGGAAAACCGAGCCCCTTTCCCCGCTGCCGGCCGTGGACCACTGTCCCACCCACGGAAAAGTGGCGGCCGATGAGCTGGACTACTCCCCGCACATCCCCTTCGGCGATCATGCGCCGCACGGCCGTGCTGCTGTAGACGAGCCCGCCCGCGGCAATGGGCTCGAGCACCTCCACCGCGAAGCCCAGCTCGTCCCCCATGCGGCGGAGCATCGCCACATCTCCCTGGCGGTTCTTGCCGAAGGCGTAGTCGTAGCCGATAATGAGCCTGCGCACCCCGATCCTTCCCACGAGAATCTCCCGCACGAACCGCTCGGCGCTGATAGCGGCGAACTCCTCGTTGAAGGGGATCGTGAGGAGGAAGTCGATTCCCGACGCCTCCATGAGGAGTTCCTTCTCGGCATAGGTATTGATGAGGCGGAAATCTTTCTTCAGACCCAGCATCTTGATGGGATGCGGAACGAAGGTGATTACCAGGGATACGCCGCCAAGGGCAGCCGCCTCCCGCTTCACCCGCCGGAAGATCTCCCGGTGCCCCAAGTGAACTCCGTCGAAGTTGCCGATGGTTACCACGGCGTTCGGGAGCTTCTCCGTTATCTCTTCAACGCTTCTGAATATCCGCATGGTGTGGTGCTACTCCCCGTCCCCCCCGGCCGCGGCTTCAGCCACGACGGGTTTTCTTTTCCCGAAGAGGAAGACGAGCCAAACGCCGATCTCGTACATACCGTAGAGGGGAACCATAATGACGAACATGGTGATGAGGTCCGCATGGAAGGCGGCGACAATGGCACTGGCCAGAAGCGCATAGCGTCGGTTGCGGGCCAGGAAAGGATAGGTAACGACCCCGAAACGGGAGAGGAGGAGGAGCAGGATGGGGAGTTCAAAGATGAGGCCGAACATCAGAATCAGCCGGAGGCAGAAGTTGATGTAGGCACTCATGTTGAAAAGGCTGTTGAGCCCCTCGGCCTCGTAGGAGAGGGAAAAGTTGATGATGACCGGCCAGATGATGATAAGGAAAAAGAGCGCCCCGACGCAGAAACTGACGGTACTCACGGACACGAAGGGTATCACCAGCCGCTTCTCCTTGCGGGTGAGCCCCGGCGCGATGAAGAGCCAGAGCTGGTAAAACACGATGGGGAGCGCCAGGATGAAGCCGGCGATGACCGAAATCTTGCACTGGACGAAAAAGGGCTCCAGGGGCGCGCTGTAGTTGAGCTTGCGCTCCTTGGGCTCGGCGTTCACCTCTTTACCCAGCTCGAACTGCTGGTAAGCGGCTGGCCAGCGCTTCCCCACCTCCTCGTAGACCTGCTTCTTGATGTCAGTCAGGTACGTCTTGCCGGTGATCGGCTTGGTGACGAAATGGAGGACGTCGTCAGAGATGTTCCAGGCCAGCCCCATGCCGATGATGACCGCGACGATAATGATGATGAGCCGCTTGCGGAGCTCGGCCAGGTGCTCCAGAAACGGCAGGACCTTCGCGTTTTCTTCACTCATTGAAGCTCTATCCCTTTGAA
>CAJPFF010000217.1 GCA_905339345.1 Geobacteraceae bacterium
AAAATCACCGTCAATGTCATAGCCCTGAACATACTCTTCGTGGTCGGAGCAACCATAATATCCACGCTCCTCTTCCTGGCGGCAATCCGTGGCGAATCGGAGCGGCTGGCGCAGGTGGAGCAGGAACAGGGGATTCAGACCTTCTGGAAGCTGCTCAGGGCCAAGGGAACGGATTTCAGGATCGCCGACGGGAAACTGATGGCGGGAGATTACGTCCTGAACGGCAATGTCGAGCTGCCTGACACGATCCAGTCCATCTTCGGCGGCACCGCGACGGTCTTCATGGGGGACATCCGGGTTTCCACCACCATCCGCAAGGAAGACGGGACCCGGGCGGTCGGTACAAAACTGAACGAAACTGCGTACAACGCAATCTTCAGACACAACACTCCGTACCGCGGCGAGGCCATGATTCTCGGCATCCCGTATTTCACCGCCTACGACCCCATCAGGAACAGCCGGGGCGAAATCATCGGCGTTCTCTATGTGGGTGCCAGGAAAAACGAATTCTATTCGCGGTACGAGCACTACAAGACAAACGTCATCTCCGGCGCAGCGATCATTTCTACGATTTTCTCCGTGCTGGCCGTTGTCATGCTGAGGGACAGGAAGCGCCATCTGGAGGCGCTCCAGGAGAACGAAACCAAGTATCGGACCCTCTTCGAGAGTTCCGCCGAGGGAATTCTCCTTCTCGACGACATAATTTTTGACTGCAACGAACAGGTGTGTCGACTGTTTGGCAGCAGCCGCAGTGAAATCATCGGGAGATCACCCCTTCACTTCTCGCCAGATCTCCAGCCCGACGGCACACCGTCCGCCGACAGGGCCTGCAAGCTGATCGACACTGCCCTTGCCGGCGAAGCCCATTTCTTTCCCTGGCAGCACCTGCGGCAGGACGGCACCACGGTAAACACCGAAGTCTCCCTGAAGTCACTGACCATCCAGGGTCGTGCGGTGCTCCAGGCGGTGGTGCGGGACGTCACGGAACGGAAGCAGACCGAGGAATCTCTGCGCCTGATCCGCCTGCAGCAGCAGGCCATGCTCGACAACATTCCCGATCTGGTCTGGCTCAAGGATGCCGAAAGCAGATTTATCGCCGCCAACGGGGCATTTGCCCAGGCATGCGGCTTCCTCCCCGCCGACCTTCCCGGAAAAACGGACCTGGACGTATGGCCAACTGACCTTGCCACGCTCTATCGAGAAGACGACGCCCGAGTCATGAAGGCAGGAAAACAGATCCGCACCGAGGAACCGCTCGTTGACGCCCATGGGAACAGAAAATGGATCGAAACCATAAAAATGCCCATCTTCGATGAATCGGGGACGGTCATCGGCACCACCGGCATTGCCAGGGACATTTCGGAACGGCGGGAGGCCGAACTGAGACTGCGGGAGAACGAGGCCCGCCTCGCAAAGGCCCAGCAGATTGCCCACGTGGGGAACTGGGACTGGGATATTCTCGACAACACGGTTCTCTGGTCCAAGGAGATCTACCGCATTTTCCGTATCTCCCCAGACCAATTCGGCATGACGTACGAAGCATTCCTGAACGCGGTCCATCCCGACGACCGGCAACCCGTGAATGATGCCATCACTGCTACCCTGAAGAATCAGGCGCCCTACGACATAACGCATCGCGTCGTCTGTCCTGACGGGGAGATCAGGCATGTGCAGGAGCAGGGAGAAGTGGAGTTCAATACGGAAGGAGTTCCGGTGCGGATGCAGGGGGTCGTCAAGGATATCACGGTGAGCACCCTCGCCGTGAAAGCACTGCAGGAGAGCGAGGCCCGTTTCAGGGAACTCTTCGAACAGAACGAGGACGCCATCATCCTGCTGGCGCGGAAAACCCTGGACATCATCGATGCCAACAGAGCCATGGAAGCACTGATCGGTCGTGACCGGGAATCACTCAACTGGCTCGGCCCCTGTTCGTTCATCGCTCCCAACGACTACACCTTGTTCATCGAGGCCATCCCCCCCTCCGGGGATACGACCCCCTTCCACCTGGACCGCATCGGCGCTGTCCGATCCGACGGAACCCACCTCATCACCTCGATCTGGGGCAAGATCATCAGGCTACGGGACACGGAGGTGGTCTACTGCTCCATCCGCGACATAACCCAGAGGATACGCATGGAAGAGGAGGCACAGATCACCCAGTCCCGCCTCATCCACACCAACAAGATGACGTCACTCGGCGTCCTCGTCTCCGGCATCGCCCACGAGATAAACAACCCCAACACCTTCATCCAGGGGAACGCGGCACTCATCGAGAATGTCTGGTCGGACACCGTGCCGATCCTTGACGGCCATCGCGCCGAGAATGGCGATTTTATCCTGGGGGGGCTGCCGATCGGTGAGGTGGAGCGGATCGTTCCCCGCCTTCTCCACGGAGTCAAGGAGGGATCGCGCCGCATCAGCGCCATTGTCAACAACCTCAGGGACTTTGCCAGGGAAGACACCGCCAAGACCTTCATGCCGATCAGCGTCAACCGGATCGTGGAGGATGCGAAACTCATCCTCAGCTACCAGATTCACCGCTACACCGACCATTTCCGCGTGGAGCTGGCAGAGAACCTCCCGTTTGGCCAGGGGAAATCCCAGCAGATCGAACAGGTGATCATCAACCTGATCATGAATGCCCTGCAGGCGTTGCCAGGCAAAGAGGCGGGCGTCACCGTCTCCACGGACGCCGATCTCGCCGCATCCGTCATCACCATCACCGTCCGCGACGAAGGGGAAGGGATGTCGCGGGAGGTGATGGAGCGCCTCACGGAACCCTTCTTCTCCACCAAACTGGAACGGGGAGGCACCGGCCTCGGGCTCTCCATCTCCGCCGCCATCATCAGGGAGCACAACGGCACGCTGAAATTCGAATCGACTCCCGGCACGGGGAGCACTGCCACGGTGACCCTGCCGATCGCCTATCACGTGGGAGAGCGAAGCAATGACTGACAAACATACCTTCCCCATCCTGCTGGTGGACGATGAGGAGGAGATCCTCTTCACAACCAGCATCGCCCTGCGCAGTGCCGGCTTTTCCCGGGTGCTGACGGAAAGCGACAGCCGCAGGGTCATGGAAATTCTTTCCCGGCAGGAGGTGGCCCTCGTCCTCCTGGACCTCTACATGCCCCATCTTCCAGGGTACGAGCTCCTGAAAAAGATCACCGCGAACCATCCGCAGATTCCGGTCATCGTGCTGACGGCGGCAAACGAAGTGGAAATGGCCGTGGAATGCATGAAGGCGGGGGCGTTCGACTATTTCGTCAAACCGGTGGAGCAGCCACGGCTTCTGGCAACGGTCAGGAGGGCGCTGGAGATGCACTGTCTCCGCTCCCAGGTGAGTTCCCTGAGCAGCCGACTCCTCACCGGGGGGCTCGATAACGAAGAGGCGTTTGCCCCGATCATCACCCGCAGCCAGAAGATGCGGGCCATCTTTCAGTATCTGGAGGCGGTGGCCGGCAGCGACCAGCCGCTCCTGGTCACCGGCGAGACGGGGGTGGGCAAGGAGCTTGTGGCCCGCACCGTTCACGAGATAAGCGGGCACTGCGGCCCCTTCGTGGCGGTCAACATCGCGGGGCTCGACGACATGGTATTCTCCGACACTTTGTTCGGCCACCGCAAGGGGGCCTTCACCGGCGCCGACCAGCCGCGGGAGGGGCTCATCGCCAAGGCGGCCAAAGGCACCCTCTTTCTTGATGAAATCGGCGACCTGCAGCCGTCATCCCAGGTAAAGCTGCTCAGGCTCCTTCAGGAGCAGGAGTATTACCCTCTCGGGGCCGACACACCGTCCCGGGCCACCGCGCGGATCGTGGTCGCCACGAACCGGGACCTGAAA
>CAJPFF010000218.1 GCA_905339345.1 Geobacteraceae bacterium
TTTGGCAATGTCAGATTCAAGGTGATGCTTCTTGGTTAATTCGAGCTTTCAACCGACTGCGTGTAGACGCGGCCCGGTCCAGCAACATCCGAATGACGATCTGGAGCGCACTCGCCGGTGTGAGCGTTGGCACGGGCAGCACGGCCCGCAACAACTCGCACACGTTGGCCGTCGACAGCGCCGGCAAGACCTCGATTTCCAGTTGCCGAATCAATTGTGGGTCACGTGCATATGTCTGCGCCCACTGCCCTTTGGTCTCGGCCACGAACCACAGGGCCAAGGCGGTCAAGGCCAGATGATGTTCCCACGCGCGATATTTGAGTGCTTGAAACTCAGCCCAGCCGAGATCGGTCTTGGCGTCTTCATAGACCCGTTCGGTGAAATAGCGTTGGCAACTGGCCGCAATCAGCGTTTCGACCGGCGTGTCGGGCGGGTCGTTCAACAGCGTGTACGAGCATTTCCCGTTCAGTTCACGGCGAATGACCAACCACTCGGCGCGCACTTGACCAGCCGCAGTGGTCGTCCACACGCGCTCAACTGCAAAGTCGGCTTCCAACCAGCCGCGTTCCGTAGGACGCCGTCGCAAGTGTTGCCACGTGGTCTGTTTGCTCCGAGCAAGACGGCTCGCCAAATGCGCCCGCTGGCGACTCAAGACTTTCCAGCGGGTCGGGCGGCGTCCCCGACGATGACGTTTCGATGGGACGCCTACCCGGGGCTCCTGTCGATAGACGCGGGTGTCGGCAGGAATATCGGCCGCGTACAACACGTTTTTGGCCTGCAAATCAGCCCGAAATTGCCGATCCCGGCCATAGAACGCGTCGCAGGCTACTCGTTCAAACGGCAGGCCATTCGCCTGGGCGCGGTCAATCATCTGAAGGCCCAAGTCGATCTTGCGCTGAAAAACCCGCTCGGCGGGAACCCCGCAGGCTTTCCGTTGATCGGCATAGGCGGGCGTCAACCACACTTCGGGCAAGAACAACTCGCCGTCAACCAAGGTCCACAGGTTCGCGGCCACGTTTGCATAGGCCAGATACGTGCCCACCTGACACACGTCGACTTTGCCCAAGCGCCCGTTGCGTTGGCGGGCCGCCCCTGCGCTCTGTTCGCCCGCCTTGGCATTGGCGCTTTCATCCAAGATCAACACGCTGCCCACACGCAACGCCGGAATCGCGCTCAGGTCGGTCTGAATCTGCCGAAAGACAGCCCACTTGTCCCAGGGCGAAGTGGACATGAAGTGCTGCAACGCTTGCCCGTCGTCCCCCTGATCCAAACGCCGCGCCATGTTCTTAAAGTTGCGCTCACGTTCCAGGGTCAACACTGCGCGCAAGTAGAGATAAGCCTGGGAACTGGTGTCGCGGGTCCGACTGGCAAACAAGTGCCGATACCGTTCCCAGAAGCGGTACAACCGCAGTCCCAAATCCAGAATCGCCGTCAAGCACAGGCCCCAACGGGCCGGATCAAACACATCGAGCGGGTCAATCGGTGGGGGTGTCTTCGTTTTCTTCATGCCCACAGACATACCAGAGTTCTGCGGTGCACGCACCCCCTGAAAATCAGCCGATTTCTACGAATCTGACATTGTCAAA
>CAJPFF010000219.1 GCA_905339345.1 Geobacteraceae bacterium
TGCCGGGGCCGAGATGTACCAATGGGTGGACGAGAAGGGTGTAGTCACCTTCAAGGACACACCTCCTCCCCCAGCCAAGAAGCGTAAGAACGTGAAGGTCTACCACGACAGCGACTTTGCTCCCGCGCCCCCCCGGCAGGCATCGCCCGCTCCGCGCGGCGCCAAGAGTTCCGTCGAACCGGCACCGCAACCCCCCCTTCCCAGGAAAGGACGCTTCACCGGCACGGTGGAGATGTACGTCACCTCCTGGTGCGGCTACTGCAAGCGGGCTGAGAAGTACCTTCAGAGTCAGGGAATCCCCTACGTAGCCTTTGACATCGAAAAGGATAGCGCCGCCCGGCAGCGTCACAGGGAGCTTGGAGGGAATGGTGTGCCGCTCATCATCATCGGGACGAACAAGATGTCCGGCTTCTCTCCGGAGACGCTGGAGCATTATCTGAATAATGGCAGGTAGGATTCGATGCATACCATGACCATCGGATACGGCTGGAAAAGAGGAAAATGAAGAAACAAGCCCTGCAGTCAGCTCTTCTCTCCGCAATCCTGTTCGGCATTTCTCCGGTCGCCTGCAAAGCCATTGTAGGGGAGATGTCGCCGGCACTTCTCGCCGGCCTTCTCTATCTGGGCTCCGGCCTTGGTCTGACGGGAGTGGTTGCTCATCAGGGAACGAAAGTTCGTCAAACTCTCCAGGGTCTCTCTCTGCGGCAAAAGGCTATTCTTGCAGGAACCATCTTTTCCGGGGGCGTTGCAGCACCGCTCTTTCTCGCCTATGGCATCCGTCATGGGACCGCGAGCGAGGTGTCGCTGCTTCTGAATTTCGAAACCGTCGCAACAACTCTGCTTGCATGGATGATTTTTCACGAAAACATCGGGGTTAGAGTTTGGATCGGAAAGTTTTTAATCGTCGGCGCTTCCATTGTTGTCGTTTCCACCGGTGGGGGCATCCTGCAGATGTCCATTCCCGGCTTATCGGTTCTTGCCGCATGCCTCCTGTGGGGTGTCGACAACAATCTGACGCGAGAGCTCGAAACCATTCCCGCACCACTGTTGGCGAGCCTGAAGGGGTGGAGCGCCGGTTTGTTCAATATCCTCCTCGCCCTGGTGCTGTTCCAGGCCCAAGCCACTTTAGTCCAAATCTCAGGAGCACTTCTCATCGGGGCGCTCAGCTATGGCGCGAGCCTGGTCCTTTTCATCCAGGCACTGAGAGAAATCGGCTCTGCCAGAACCAGCACGTGGTTTGCATCGGGTCCGTTTATAGGTACCGTTCTTTCAGTCATTCTTCTCGGCGAACGGCCGCCCGTAGAATACTGGGCAGCAGCCCTTGTGATGCTTGCGGGAATGTTTTTTCTGTATGGAGAAATCCATCGGCATGTCCATCGACATGAAGCAACCGCCCACTCCCACCCCCATGTCCATGACGAGCATCACCTCCATGAGCATGTCGATGGCAAGGAGGAGGCGAAGCATGAGCATCACCATGAGCATGAACCAATTACCCATGCCCACGTTCACTGGCCGGACATTCATCATCGGCATGGTCATTAGGCAGATGAAATGGTGTCACGGCTGCAGGCTGGCGGTGAAATCAGGGACGATCAGCAGCTGCCTCACCGAGAACAGCGCCTTCAAGGTCTATTCGACCCCTGATCCGGCGCAGGGGCTGTCCCAGACGGAGTATGCGGTCCTTAAGGAGGCGAGAGGCAAACGGCTGACCTTTGGAACCCGCATCCCCGATTATTTCATCCGCCTGGTCGGCAGCATCGAACTGCCGGAAGCCGCACCTGCCGGGACTCCCACAAAGGATACACCATGACCAATAACGATCTGCTTCGCAGGCTCCGCTACGCCCTGAACCTCAATGGCGAAACCATAGCCGGATTATGCGCGCTGGGCGGACTTGACATCAAACCGATCGATGTGCTGAAGCTGCTGAAAAAAGAGGAAGAGCCGGGCTTTGCTGGCTGCGATGACTCTGTAATGGGGGCATTCCTGGATGGCCTGATCATTTCCCGGAGAGGGCCGCAGGAGCAAAAGCCCGATGCGGTGAGAGACACGACAGGGGTATTGAGCAACAATCTGATTCTGAGGAAACTCAGGATCGCGCTGGAATTGAATGAGGAGGCAATGCTCGCGCTCCTGGCAAAAGTCGGCGTCCAGATCTCGAAATCAGAATTGTCCGCGATGTTCCGTGCCCAAGGGCACCGTAATTACAAGCCCTGCGGCGACCAGTTCCTCCGCAACTTCATACGGGGATTGACCCTTGGAGACCGGAGTTCGTGATTTCGGCATAAAGGAAAGGCGATTTATGAGCAGGAAAATAAAATACACCGATGAACCATTGGGTGAAATAAAGATAGTTCCGGATTTCCTTCCGTCTCCAGCGGAACTGGCCTTCCGTGAGGAGTCGGTCAAGGTGAAAACCAGATGCGCTTGGGCCGGCACCGATCCCCTCTACGTTGCCTACCACGACGACGAGTGGGGGGTGCCGGTGCATGATGACCGGCACCTCTTCGAGATGCTGGTCCTTGAGGGTGCCCAGGCGGGGCTCTCGTGGTTGACGATCCTCCGGAAGCGCGAGGCGTACCGCCGGGCCTTCGCCAATTTCGATGCGGAAACGGTCGCCGCTTGGTCCGAGCCGGAAGTGCAGCGTCTCCTGGCCGATGCGGGGATTGTTCGCAACCGCCTGAAGATCGAGTCGGCCATCAGGAACGCCCGGGGAGTCCTGCGAATCCGGGAGGAGTTCGGATCGCTGGATGCGTACCTCTGGGGCTTCGTGGGTCACCGGCCCCGGCAGAACGCCTGGCGCTCCCTTGCCGAGGTGCCGGCCCGGACGGAGCAGTCCGATGCCATG
>CAJPFF010000220.1 GCA_905339345.1 Geobacteraceae bacterium
GAACGGATGGATGTCGCCACCCAGCTTCTGGGCGAGCATCATGGCGGCCATGTTGCCACCCTTGTCCACACCCATGATGGCCTGCGGGGTCACGTGGATGGCGGCGCCGAAGCCCAGCAGCGTGGTCAGGATGTAGAAGAGGCCGATGATGAACATGGCCACGATAACGGACTTGCGGGCTGCCTGCGCCGTGGGCACGGTGAAGAAGCGCATCAGGATGTGGGGCATGCCGGCGGTGCCGAGCACGAGCGCCATGCCGAGGGAGATCTGGTCGAGGGGGTTCTTGAGGAAGAGCCCCGGCTCCAGGAACCGCTGCCCGTAGTCGAAGCCGGCCACGGCAACGGGATCTTTCAGGACCACCTTCTGGACGTGCTCGATGACGTTGGGGCTGGTGGCGATGTCGTTGAAGAACTGGAACGGGTTCATCCCGGACTTGAGGCCGACCAGGACGGAGAGGAGCGCCGCGCCGGTCATGAGGAGGCCGGCCTTGATGATCTGGACCCAGGTGGTGGCGGTCATGCCGCCGAAGACCACGTAGCCGACCATGAGGATGCCGACGCCGATGACGGCGGTCTTGTAGGGGATGCCGATGAGGAGCTGCATGAGCTTGCCTGCACCGACCATCTGGGCGGTCAGGTAGAAGGTGGAGACGGCAACGGTGGAAATGGCCGCAATGGCCCGGACCGACTTGGGCTCGGTGCGGAAGGAAAGGATGTCTCCCAGGGTGAACTTGCCGGCGTTGCGGCAGGGCTCGGCCACGATGAGGAGCACCGTGATGTAGGCCACGAGCCACCCCACCGAGTACATGAACCCGTCATACCCGTAGAGGGAGATAATGCCGGAAATCCCCAGGAACGAGGCGGCCGACATGTAGTCGCCGGCGATGGCCCAGCCGTTCTGGGTGCCGGTAATGCCACCCCCGGCGGTGTAGAAGTCGGCGGCCGACTTGGTCTGCTTTGCCGACCAGACAACGACGGCCATGGTGGCGCCGATGATGATCAGGAAGATCGGGATGGTGACCATCGGGTTGGCCTTGAGCTGTTGCTTCTGGTCAGCCGGAGCTGCCGGAACGGCGGCTTTTTCGGTCACGGGGGCGGCCGGAGCGGGCGCTGCTGCCTGAATGGGAGCGGCAACGGCCTGCGCTTCGGTTGCGGCGGGTGCCTTGACCGGCTCGGCGGCATAGGCGAACGTGCCCAGGGAGAGGGCGAGCGTGAATGCAGCAATCAGTTTTTTCATTATCTGGCTTCCTCCTTACTTCAGCTCATCCACCAGCTCGCGGGTGAGCCGGTCGAAGTCTTTGTTGGCCACATGGGCGTAATACATGGCGATCCCCCAGGAAACGAAGAACTGGGAGAGGGCGAACAGGTAGCCGATGTTGACCCGGCCGAGGATCTTGATCTTGAAGAGGCCGGGGGCGTACGCCGCGCCGATGGGGAGGAGGAAGTAGAAAACGGTGGAGAATACCCACCATCCTACCAGGAAGGTGGTCTTCTTGTGGTGGAGCTCGATGAACTTGGGGTTCTTCGCGATGGCGCTCCAGTCATACTGTCTTTCTGCCATGTCTCGTTACTCCTTTCGATAATGCACTGCTCAGTGAAGCTCATGGTGAGGCGGCGTCCCACCTCCCCGAAAGCCTGAATGAAAAAGGTCCCTGTTTTCCCTCCTTTCGTCGTGTGTTCGATATCGTGTCCGGCATGGTGCGCCGGGCATCAAGAGGCGGCTACCCTACCCACGCAGAGGCGCCGGTGTGCCGTCCGCGTGAGATGGCAAAGCACCCCTCATGGAGTGCATGGTCTGAAAAGCTGAAATGGTCCCACTGCAATGGGGGATTTGGGTTGGCTGGTACTGAGCGGTCTGGTGAGCGCCGTTTCAGTTGGAAATGTCTGGCTATGCGGGGCGCGGCCGACCGACCATGACCTCTGGGGGGTTACACGGAAGCGTGCAATTAGCAGGGTTTCACGAGGTTATGTCTTGCAGCAACAATCATGCGTAAACATGTCCACATAACAATATTCTACTTTGTGTGCGCCGGATAAAATATAACGGGTGTCTATTTGTTTGCAAGACATTTTTTTAAGCGTAGTGAAATGCATGCAACTATCTTTAATGTATAGGTAAAATCTGTTTTGTAAATGCACGTACCGTTTATTTTGCAGAACCTAGCACGGTGAATTGAGGGGTGGGAACGGAGTGACGGACGTTTTGAAGTGAATAGACAGTTCCTGCATGAATGGCCTGATGTCCAATTTATTTTATAAAAAAATGGGTGGCAATTCAAAACGGAGGTATAGCTAGGTCTGTTGGTGGCGGGGTTCCTCTGGAGGGAAGGACCGGTAGGATATGAGTAAAAAAAGAGGGGGAAGGTTTCCCTTCCCCCGATACCAGACTCTGATCTGTGCGTAGCGTTTGTTAGTGGTCGATGGCCTTGGCCATGCCGATGCCGGTGTTCTGGCGGACGTAGATCTCGTCGAACATCTCCTCGGAGCGACGGCTCGGGAAGGCGAGGCAGCCGACGATGGCGGCGATGAAGCCGAGGGGGATGGAGATGATACCCGGGTTCTTGAGGGTGAGGATCGGCTTGTCGAGGCCCAGCATCGACTTGCCGTCCTTGTTCTTCTCGTAGTCGACCTTGGCTTTGTCGAGGTCCTTCATCTCCTTCTCGGAAAGGACCGCGCCGCCGGCCTGCTTCTCTTCCAGCTTTTTGACCACCTTCATGGCGTCGGCTGCCACGGTTTTCGGGTAGGTCATGTTGGGGGAGATCATAACCAGGGCGATGGAAGCGACGGTGCCGACCACGAGGCCCGAGATGACGCCGGCGGTGTTGAACTTCCGCCAGAAGAGGGACATGACGACGACCGGCAGGTTCCCCGAGGAGGCAACGGCGAAGGCCAGGGCCACCAGGTGGGCGACGTTCTGCTTCTCGGCGGCGATGCCGATGACGATGCCCATGGCGCCGACGCAGAGGGAGGTGATCCGGGCGGCCATGACCTGCTCGTGCTGGTCGGCGTGGCCGTCCTTGATGACGTTCACGTAGATGTCATGGGCGATGGCGGCGGAGGCAGCCAGAACGAGACCCGACACGACGGCGAGGATGGTGGCGAAGGCAACGGCGCAGAGGAAGGCCAGGAGCAGGTCGCCGAGGAAGGGAGAGATGTCGCCACCCAGCTTCTGGGCGAGCATCATGGCGGCCATGTTGCCACCTTTGTCAACCGCCTGGATACCCTGGGGGGTGACATGGATGGCGGCACCGAAGCCGAGCAGCGTCGTCAGGATGTAGAAGGAGCCGATGATGAACATGGCTACGATAACCGACTTGCGGGCTGCCTGGGCGGTGGGGACGGTGAAGAAGCGCATCAGGATGTGGGGCATGCCGGCGGTGCCGAGCACCAGGGCCATACCGAGGGAGATCTGGTCGAGGGGGTTCTTGAGGAAGAGCCCCGGCTCAAGGAAGCGCTGCCCGTAGTCGAAACCGGCCACCGCGATGGGGTCCTTCAGGACCACCTTCTGGGCGTCGGCAGCAACCTTCTTCGGGTAAGTCATGTTGGGGGAAACCATGACCAGGGCGATGGAGACGATGGTGCCGGTCACCAGGCCCGCCACGACGCCGGCGGTGT
>CAJPFF010000221.1 GCA_905339345.1 Geobacteraceae bacterium
CGTCAGCTCGGTTAAGGCCAGGTCCAGCTCGTAGGCGCTCATCAGATAGGGGAGAGATTCCTCCGCCACCTGCCGCGACTCCCGTTCGACCCCCCTGAGCATAAAGATGGTCACCAGTACCGCCACCGCGAAGATGGCGAGAACCGACCCGAAACCGATCCCGAGCCTCTTTCCCACATTCATGTTCTTGAACATTTTCGACTCCTCCTGTCCTGCAGCTAGGCTCTTTCCGCATACCCCATCAGGATTTTCCTGACACTAATGGGGATATCGGCCATATTCGGAAAAACTTTACATGAATTTTATGTAACATACTAATTTATAGGGACAAATCATTATGCAAATCCAAGAATACACAAAAAAACGCCGCGGCATCGGCCACGGCGTTCTCAATCGTTATGGTAAATCGGTTATGGTCAGAACTTCTCGAACTGGTTGTAATACTCAGGTTAGACCTGACTGAAGTAGGCCCGTCGCACCTAATCCTTTTCTCCCAGGAGCGAGGCGCACACCCGGTTCTTGCCGTTGGCTTTGGCCTGGTAGAGGGCCCGATCTGCCTCTTCGAGCACGTCGGCGACTTCAATGCCGAACCGGTACGCTATCGAGGCGATGCCGACACTGACCGTCGGCATGATATTCTCGGCTCTGTAACCTATCGAGAGAGATGCGACGTTTTCGCGGAAACGCTCCGCAACCATCCAGGCGGAGTCCGGTGCAGTTTCCGGGAGGAGCACCGCAAACTCCTCGCCGCCATACCGGGAAACGACGTCCGATTTCCGGAAACTGAGCCGGAGCATCTTCGCGACGGCAACCAGAACCTGGTCCCCGGTTCCGTGACCATAGGTATCGTTGATGATCTTGAAGTTGTCGAGGTCGATCAGCAGCAGGGAAAAAGGCTTCGAGGTCCGCTTCCGGGTCTCCACTTCGAGCATCGCTTCGAAGACCCGACGATTGTAAAGGCCAGTCAGATGATCCCTCATGGAAAGGGTCTTGAGCCTGTCGCACTCACGGGCATTGACCAGGGACCGCGCGAGATTTTCGACAATTCCCAGCACGAACTCGTCGGAATATTGACTTTCGACCATCGATTTACGGGACAGGGAGAGGGTTCCCGACCCATCCGGAAAGGGGATTGTGTAAACATCGGAGGCGTCACTGAGGCCATTCAGTGTCTTTGCCACATAGACGGGAGCGGCGGCACTCTTTTGACATTTTTTTGACTCTCGACGATTACGGGTCCCGTCGTTATGCCGGAGCGTGCCGGCAGCATCCCCATGACAACAGACCGAGAGCAGTTGCCACCCGATGGCCGAGCAGAGCCACTCGCCAGCAGCCGCGCAGACCTGGTGCGGGTCAAGGAGGGTGCCGACAGCCGCGCCGAACTCCGCAACGAGAAGCAGCTCCTCAATCCGCCGCCCCATGGCGGCAGGAGCTCCGTCGCCGGGAATAAACTCCGTTCCCCGTCCCTGCCGTGTGAAGGAGGTCGGTGATATCCGAGCCGGTTTTACCGTGCAGGTGCCCGCCATCATGTGCGTTTGCAGCATCGCCATTTCCTCCATGAAAGAAGTAATTTCATTAATTACAGACAATTACTCAGCAACACCGTAACAAAAGCACAATTGGTGCCAGTCCATTAACACTTCATAGAATTGCCTCTTTCGTTCATCAGAAACCGCTCAAAAACAAAAAAAGCCCCATCTTCGGGGCCTATCGCAATCGGCACAGGGTGAACTCACGCCGCGACGGTAGGCGAGATATCAATCCCATAGAGTGCATGCCGGCAGTCTGGGCAGAGCCCATGGGAAAATTCGGCGTCGGAATGCTCACTGACGTACACTTCAACCTGCTCCCAGTAACCTTTTCCGTTTTTGATTTTTTTGCAGGAGCAGCAGATGGGAAGGAGCCCCTTGAGGCGGAGGATTTCCGTCTCGGTTGCCTTGCGGAGCGCCTCCTGGGCATCAACCCGGGCGGTTACGTCGATGCAGCTGCCGATATAGCCGGCAAATTCCCCACCGTCGTCATGGAAGGGAACTCCACGGTCGAAAATCCAGCGATAGACCCCATCGTGCCGAAGCAGGCGGTACTCCATCTCGAAGATCTCCCGCTGGCTGAAGCCATCCAGGAAAATCCGGAGGCACCGGTCGAAATCATCGGGATGCACCCCCTCAGCCCATCCGTTGCCCGCTTCCTGTTCGAGGGTCCGGCCCCTGAAATGGAGCCATCGTTCGTTGAAGTAGTTGCAGAGCGCGTCGGTACCGGCACGCCAGATCAGGATCGGCGACTGCTCCACGAGTGTCTGGTATTCCTGCCTGGTAAGGTTGTTGTTCGGCATCTGTTTCCCCTTATCGCTTGGCGTCAATTCCCGGCGACCATGACCCGCCCGATTTCCTGCAAAAGCTTATCAGGCGAGAACGGTTTCTGAACGAACGGAACGTCATCCCCTATCTTTCCCCTCCGTTCAATGATATCTGCCGTATACCCGGACATGCAGAGCACCTTGGCCTCAGGCTGATGTCCCATGAGAATCGGGATCATCTCCCCGGCATTCATGGTCGGCATAATCACATCCGTCAGGATCAGGTCTATGGCCGTGCCCGGCCGTCGGCAGATGCCAATGGCCTCCTCGGGCCCCTGGGCCACCAGCACCGTAAAGCCCGACTGCCGGAGAATATGTGCCGTTATCTGCCGGATCGCTTCGTCGTCATCCACAAGCAGAACAGTGCCGCATGGTGCCACAGACCTCGAAACGGGCGACGGTTCACCGGCCATTTCCTCTCCACGGAACCGGGGGAGATAGATGGAAAAAACCGCCCCCTTGCCCAGTTCGCTCTCCACGGCCAGTGCCCCGCCATTCTGCTGCACGATCCCGTACACCATGGCAAGTCCCAGACCGGTCCCCTTCCCCAGTTCCTTGGTGCTGAAAAAGGGTTCGAAGATATGCTCCATGGTCTCGCGATCCATGCCGCTGCCCGTATCACTCACGGTCAGCCGTACATACTCGCCTGCCACCGCGCCCGGAATCTTTCCGCAGGCAGCACCATCCAGCACGACGTTCTCTGTCCCGACCGTGACACTGCCGTTTCCAACAATTGCATCGCGGGCGTTCAGGACCAGGTTCATGAGCAACTGGTCCACCTGGGTCGGGTCCATCCGCACCGGCCAGAGATCGTCGCCGGGCTTCAGGGTGAGGTTGATATCCTCGCCAATGAGCCTGACGAGGGATTTCTGAGCCCGGGAGATCAGCCGGTTCAGGTCAACGAGGACCGGCTCCACTTTCTGGTTGCGTGCGAACGCCAGCAACTGGCTGGTGATGTCGCGGGAATGCTCCGCTGCCCGAATGATCTCTTCGATCTGTTCCGCGTTCTCCTCGCTCCCCACGCCGCTGTGCCTGAGGAGCTGGGCATAGCCGAGAATGACCGTAAGTTTGTTGTTGTAGTCGTGGGCCACACCGCCCGCCAGTCGGCCGACGGCCTCCAGTTTCTGGGCCTGGTTCAGCTGCTGGTAGGCGACGGAAAGATATTCCCTCATCTGGTTGAAGGCATCCACCAGCTCATCGATCTCGTCGCCGTTGTGGGGCTTGTCCAGGGAGAGGGGATGTTTCACCCGGGCAATATCCAGAGAGGTGAAATACGAGGAGGCGGCCACAAGATGGCGGGTCACCTGCCGCTCGAAGAGCATGAAGGCAAAGATCATCACGAGCATGATGATCGCCGTCTGGCCCGCCAGGGTAACCGCGGCGGTGGCCAAGGCCTGTCGAACGACACTCAGCCGGTCCATCTCGATGTACAGGCTTCCCACGGAAACCTGACGCCCGTTGTATTCCACCGACAGCGGCATCGTCCTGGCATCCACGTACCGCTCTCTCCTGGTGCCGGATTCGCCGATGACTTTGTCCTGATTGAGGATGGCCACGTAGCCGATGTAGGGATAGTGGCGTATCCCCTCGATCTGTGCCGTAATCTGTTGCCGGTCGTAACTCCACAGCGCGGCAGTGATTCCCGCCAGTTGGGATTTTTGGAGGAGCTCGACGGTATTATTGAGGGAATTCGCGGCGCGGCGGTACTCGATAACGGTCAGGAGAGCGGAAAAGACGACGCTGAGCGCCAGCGCCAGAAGGACCGCCTGCCTGAAGAGCCGCTTGCCGATTCTGTTCCGGGAGGGATTGATAGACATGGGCTACCGTGGCGCTCCCTGCACTGACGACATGATCCGCCGCGTCGTGCCGTCCTGCTTCATCTGCCTGAGGGCATCGGCCAGTTTGGAAACGAGAGGAGCGTTCCTCCGGTTGAGATAGAGATACATCTTGCGCCGGGCAAGGGGTGGTTTGAGGGAGATTATCCCCTTTTCCCCCGTCCGTTTCAGATACGCCTCACCCTGGAGCCGCTCGAAGATGATCAGGTCGGCCCGGTCGCTGCGGAGCACTTCGAAGAGCGCATCGTGATCCTTTACCTTTGTCAGGGATTTAGCCCCCGTCACATTCTCCTCCAGGATTTTCCAGCCGGTTATGAAGCCCACATTGTAGGGCCTGAGGCTTTCCCACCCCCCGATCCTGATGCCGCGATTCCTGGCGAATGCCGTGAATTCGTACTCGCAGATCGGTTCCGGCACCATTACCAGGTTGGGATACTTTGATTGGAGCCCCGAGATTCTCAGGTATTCGCCATCGACAATTCCCTCGTTCACATTGACCAGGGAACGCTCGGAGGGAGCATAGAGAACCCTGACCGGCACCCCTGCGCGCCGGAACGCCTCCCGGATGATCCGGTCGGCGACCCCGGCCCCGTCGGAAGTCGAATAGGGGGGCCCGTCGGCAGCACTCAGTTCGATGACCCTGCCATGGGCGCCATGGGTGAACAGCACCATGGCTGCCAGAAACAGGAAGATACGCAGGTTCATGGGGTAACTCCTGTTGCCATATCTCTGCACGATTACCGATTCTCGGGGGAAACGTCCTTGACCCACAGGGTACAGAGGAAGACGGCCCCTCCCGCGGCACCCGACTCCACCCACACCTCGCCCCCCGCCAGTTCAGCGCAGCGCTTCACGATGCTGAGCCCCAGGCCGGTCCCCTCATACTGCCGGGTGAGTGAGCCGTCCACCTGACAGAACGGTTCAAAAATCCGCGCGCGCCACGCTTCCGGTACGCCAATTCCCGTGTCCGCCACGGCAATGGCGAGCAAAACAGACTCGTCAGCCTTGAGCCGAACGGAAACCTCAAGGGAAACCGAACCCGACGGAGTGAATTTTATCGCATTATCGGCCAACTGGCGCAGAATTTCCCCAAAACCCTCTCGGTCGCCGGCAACGATAGGAGGGACGGCATCACTGACGTCCCAAGTGCATGAGAGCCCCTTCTTGCGGCACTCGGCGGACACATCCTGGGCTATCCGATCGCATTCCTCCCGGGGGTTGAAGGTGCCGGCCATCACGTCGGGCGATTCGCCGCAAATCCGGGAATAGGTCAGGATGCTGTCCATGACCCGCGTGAGCCGCAGGGCGGCCTCCCTGGCATAATCGAGGTACGCTGACTGCTCCCCCTGACAGCCCGTCTCCTGGGCCAGCTCTATCATTCCCACAATACCGTTTACCGGGGTCCTGATTTCATGGCTCATGGTGGAGATGAACCGCGACTTCACCCGAAGGGCGTCCTCGGCCCGCTCCTTGGCAATACGCAACTCCTCCATGCTCTCGGTCAGCTTGAGGGTGCGTACCCGTACCATCTCTTCCAGGGCGGCCTTGTAATCGCGCTGAATCTGGATTGCCGTCCGGTGCCGGATTGCCTTCCCCACCGTCAAAGAGAAATACTCGAAATCAATCGGCTTGGTAATGAAGTCGAAGGCCCCCCGCTTGATCGCCCTGATTGCCGTGTCGATCTCCGCATACCCGGTCATGAGGATAACGGGAAGATCAGGATCAATCTGCCGCGCCTCCACCAGGAGATCGAGCCCGGACATCTCCTGCATCATGATATCGGTCACGAGGGTATGGTACGGGTTTGCTTTGAGGAGGGTAACGGCCTCAAGGGGACTGGCCGTAGGGGTAACAGAGTAACCTATCGTGCGGAGAGTGGCGGCAAGGGTACGAAGAACCCCGCGGTCGTCATCGACAAGGAGTAGTGCCTGCCCTTCAACTGTGCTCGTCATGAAATCCGCCCCGTAACGTAGACAAAACCTCTCACCTATAACTGTATCGGCAACGGTGCGGAATTCTTGAGGGGCACAGAGCAGAAACAGAAAAACACGTGATGAGGGAAGTGTCCAGCTTCGTGCCGATGCGGGGCGCCGGCTCGATGTTATCGGGCTCCAGTTCGAACACCTCCTGAACGAGTCGGCCAGCATCCCCAGCACGAGCGTGTCGTCGCCGGAAGAGCACAACCAGGTGGCGGGAATCAGGATAGTTTGCTGACTGCGGCCTCGATCCTGCGGACTTCGCGCCGAAGCTGGACAATGAGCCGTGCGGCAAGGGGGCCGTCGTTTTTCTCTGCCGCCGCTTCCAGTTCACCGGCGCGTTTGCTTACCTGGGGGGCGCCGATGGTGGCCGCCGCCCCCTTCACGGAGTGGGCGGCGGCGGCAAGTTCGGCGTACCTGCCGGCGGCGAGGTATTCCTCCATCCGCTCGCACTCCGTGGCCGATGATCGGGCAAACGTGGAGAGGATATCGGCAAGGAAGTCCTCCAGTCCCGCATCGTGGAATTGGGACCGCTGGAATTCCAGGTCGAAGGGGGAGCCCTCGTCGGAGGCATGTTCCGCCGTCAGCGCCGCCTCCAGCGACGGCTTGCCACCATCTCCGGCGAAACAGAGGACCATTCTCCGCAGTTCGCTGCGGAAGAGGGGTTTCGAGAGGTAGTCGGTCATCCCCTCGGCAAGGAAGCGGGCCCGGTCATCCTTAAGGGCATGGGCCGTCAAGGCGACGATCGGAATGGCGCGGGCCCCTTCGCCCGCATCTCCCCGGCGGATTGCCCGGGTGGCCTCGATACCGTCCATTTCGGGCATTGAAACATCCATGAACACCAGGTCGAAGGATCCGTGCCGGAAGGCTTCAACGGCCTCCCTGCCGTTGGCGACGGCAGTGACCCGCTGGTTGAGGGCCGTGAGCAGACCAATGGCCACCATCCGGTTCAGCTCATTATCCTCGGCCACGAGGACGGACAGGGGAGGAAGGGCGCTGTCGGGAATGTCGTCGCTGGCCCCGGCCACGGGGGGGCCGGCGGCGGGCCTCAGGGGGAGGCGTACCCGGAACGTGGCCCCTTTTCCGGCCTCGCTCTCCACCTCGATGCTTCCCGCCATCAGCTCCGCCAGCCCCCTGGCGATGGCGAGCCCGAGTCCGGTACCGCCGTAGATGCGGGTCGTGGAAGAGTCTGCCTGGCGGAACACCTCGAAGATACCTTCCTGCTTCTCCCTGTCGATCCCGATGCCAGTATCGCTCACCGAGAAGAACAGCTCACCGGCGGCAGGGTCCGCGTCCACGGCAAGGGTGACCATCCCCCCCGCCGGGGTGAACTTGAGGGCATTGGAGATGAGATTGGTCAGTATCTGGCAGAGGCGGGCCGGATCGCCGAAAATAAACTGGGGGGCCCTTTCGACCACCGCTACCGCAAGGTCGATGTTTTTCCGCTCCGCCTGCACGGCAAAGAGGCGGCGGAGGGACTCGACGAAGGAACGCAGTTCCAGGGCCTCGTCCGACAGTTCCAGGCGCCGGGCCTCGACCCGGGAAAAATCAAGGATGTCGTTGATGATGGTCAGAAGCGATTCGGCGGCACTGCTTGAATCCGTAACCAACCGGCGCTGCTCCTGGGTGAGAAGGGTGTTCTGCAGCAGCTGGTTGATGCCGATGATGGCATTCATGGGGGTGCGGATCTCATGGCTCATGGTGGCGAGGAAATCCCCCTTGGCGCGGCTGGCCTCCTCGGCCTCCTTCCTGGCTGTCACGAGTTCTGCGGTCTTTTCATCGACCTTTTCCTCCAGATTGTTGATGAAGGCGTGAAGCTCCGACGACATAACATTGAAGGATGTTGCAAGTTCGTCCATTTCGCGTCCGTGGCTGAGGGGGATCTGCTCGCCAAGGTAACGCCGGTCGTTGGCAATCCGGCGGGCGCTTTCACCAACAACGGCCAGGGGCATGAAAACGAGACGCCCTAAAATCCGGTTCTGAACAGCGAACAGCATGGTAATCACAGCAAGGAGAAGCGCCGACAGCTTAAGGGAAAAGCTGTTGGCCTCGGCATACGCCCCAGACAGGGGAATACGAATGGAGACGGCCGACACGAGCTCGTTCTCATGGCGGCTGAAGCTGCGGTCGGGCCCATAGGCGCGCACAAGTCCCCCAGGCGCCTTCTCCGGGGTGCTGTGGCAGAGGAGGCACGGTTTCTCCATCGATTCGCCCCGTACCATGGAGACAAAGAACATCTTCCCATCAATCTCGCGCACGCCATTGAACGTGGTAATCGACGAGTTGTGGCCGGCCTGCTCAAGGAACTTACGCTCGAAGGGGTCTGCCTCGTTCTGGGGGCTCCGGGCGTTGATGGCGCATTCCTTATAGTAGTACCCCTTCCCGTGGCGGGACTGGAATATCTTGTCAATCTCGCGAACGGCGTAGGTGGAGGACATCCAGACCGGATCGAAGTACTCCCTGTCCCGCAGGGGAGCCGTGAACTCCAGGAGCCGCGGCTTGAGCTGCTTGTTGATGTAGGTGTGGATCGCAAGATGACGCGCGAGGATTCGTTCGGCATCCCTGCCGGCATCGGTGAGGGCCAGCTGTTTCTGGGCGACGTTGACCACCAGGACGATGGCAACGGATGTGACTCCGAGAAGAAGGATATTTATCCGGAGAAGCCGTACCTTGATTGAGGAAGCCTGTATCTGGAGCGCCATCTCTTCCTTATCCTCTGAGGTTCTTGCAAAACTACAGCGGGGCCGATCTGCCCCCTATTACCATGAGATGAGAGAGAATCATCAAATTAATGCACAATTCCTGCCGGAAACAACAAATGGTCCCTCATACACGAAAAAACCGCCGCGAAAACCAATCGCGGCGGCTCGAACGTGCCATTACAGTCTCCGCGTCACCGGGCCATCTGCTCAAGCTCCACCTCGCGCACGAGTTGGGGGATATCGAGAATGAGCGCCACGGAGCCGTCGCCCAGGATGGTGGCCCCCGAGAGACCATGGACATCCTTGTACATCTTGCCCAGAGACTTGATGACCGTCTGGTGCTCGCCGATAACGTGATCCACCACGAAGCCTACCCTGCTCCCCCCCACCTGGGTGATGACGATCTGCTCGATCTCCGGCTGCTCGCTCCGGATCAGGAACCGCTCCCGCAGGGGGATGTAGGGGACGATCTGGTCCCGGACCGTGGCCAGATTGCGGCCATGGGCGTTTCGCACATCTTCCCGGGTGAGCTCGACGCACTCCTCCACGATGGAAAGGGGGAGGACGAAACAGTCGGGGCCGATCTTCACCAGGAGACTTTCGATGATGGCCAGGGTCAGCGGCAGCTTGATGGTGATGACGGTTCCCGTGCCCCGCTCACTGCTGATGTCGATGGTGCCCCGCAGGGCGTCGATGGCCCGCTTGACCACGTCCATGCCGACCCCGCGCCCCGACACGCTCGTGACGGCCTTGGCGGTTGAGAAGCCGGGGGCGAAAATGAGGCTGAAGATCTCCTTGTCGGAGAGCTCGGCGGTGGCCGGGATGATCCCCCGCTCGATACCCTTGGCCCGGATCGCCTCCCGGTCGAGGCCAGCCCCGTCATCGGTGATGGTGATGAGGACGCTGTCTCCGGAGTGGACGGCGGCAAGATGCACGGTCCCCTGGCGGGGCTTGCCGGCGGCGGCCCTCGCATCGGGGGATTCGATCCCGTGGTCGATGGAGTTGCGGATGAGATGCACCAGGGGGTCGTTCAGCTTCTCGATGACCGTCTTGTCCAGCTCGGTCTCGGCACCGTCGGTGGTCAGCTCGATGTCCTTGCCCAGTTCCACCGACAGGTCCCGCACCAGGCGCTTGAACTTGCTGAAGGTGGTGCCGATGGGAAGCATCCGGATGTTCAGGGCCGTGTCGCGGAGTTCGTTGGTGAGCCGTTCCACCTCTTCGGCAATGGTGACGAGGAGCGCATCGGCCCGGCTGGCGGCGGTCTGGGAAAGGCGAGCCTGAACCGTGACCAGCTCCCCCACCAGGTTCACCAGGATATCCAGCTTTTCGGCCGGCACCCGGATGCTGGAGGCGCTCTCCTGGGCCTGGCGGTCCTTGCGGACCTCCTTCACGTGCTGCTGCTCGATGAGGGCCGACTCCACCTTTTCGGGGGGTACGATTCCCTGCTCCACGAGAAGCTCGCCGAAGCGCTTCTGCCTGGCGAGGATTGCGTCCATGTCCTGCCGCGTCAGGTCACCCCGCTCGACGAGGATGAAGCCGAGCTTCTTGTAGTCGGCGTCGACATCGAGGGCACCGCCGTCGTCGATGACGTCGATTTTCAGCTCGCAGTCGTCCTCGATGAAGATGAAGACGTCGCGGATTGCGTCGATCCCCCGCTTCGTGGTGACGATCACGTCCCAGAAAATGAAGCAGTGCTCGGGGTCGACCTCCTCCAGCCGCGGCACTTTCGCCATCTGGGCCACGGCCCGGCAGTCGCCGAGCTGCTGAAGCTCCGCTAAAAGGAGCAGCGGGTTGGTGCCGTTGACGGTCACCTCGGGAACGGGCACGAAGCGGATGCGGTAGGTTACCGCCGCCTCCCTTCCCTTTGCCTCGGGAGTCGATTCCGCCGGGGACGATTTGGGGGTCGCCCCGGCCTCCGGCGCCGCCGGGACGAGACGCCTGAGTCCGGCGATGACCTCCTCGGCCTGGCGCCCCTCCACCGCCTCGCCTCCCCCGTCGGAGGCGTCGAGCATCCCCTTGATGAGGTCCCGGGCCTTGAGGGTGAGATTCACCAGGTCCCGCGAGACCCGCATCCGGCCATTGCGAACCATGTCGAAGACGGTTTCCACCTCATGGGTGAAAGTGGCAATGTCGTCAAAGCCGAACATGGCCCCCGAACCCTTGATGGTGTGCATGGCCCGGAAGACCCGGCTGATGAGGTCCATGTCCTCGGGGGTCTCCTCCAGTTCCAGAAGCGAGGTCTCCAGTTCGGCCAACAGCTCGTAGGCCTCTTCCTTGTATGCCTGTCTGTGGGCGTCCATCAGCCGAGCACCTTCTTCACCACCGCCACGAGCTGCTCGGGCTTGAAGGGTTTGACGATCCAGCCGGTGGCCCCCGCGGCCTTCCCTTCGGCCTTTTTGGAATCCTGGCTTTCGGTGGTGAGCATGATGATCGGGGTGAAGCGGAAGGCGGGAAGTCCCCGTACCCCCTTGATGAGCCCGATTCCGTCCAGGTTCGGCATATTCAGGTCGGTAATCACCATGTCGACCTTTACGCCCCCCAGTTTTCCCAGGGCATCCTTGCCGTCCACCGCCTCCACCACGTCGTAGCCGTTCTGCTTGAGGGTGAAGGCAACCATCTGGCGCACGCTGGCGGAATCGTCAACTGTCATGATTGTCTTGGCCATTACTCGTATCCTCCAATCCAGATACAGGATTTTCCCACGTCAGCGGCGCACCCCACATGGCGCCGGAATCCGGCAAGGCCCACCGCCTCAGCCAGGACGCTATTCGTCAGACCTTCGACGCCGAACCCCTTCTCGCGGGCACAGGCCGACCGGTGGGCCGAGCAGAGGAGTTGCAGCCCCGTGATGTCCACGGCGCTTACCCCCTCCAGGTTGACGACGACCCTTCCCGCTGCGTCGAAGGCATCGAGGAGCGCCCCCCTGAACTCGCCGGCAAAGGGAATCGTCAGATCGCCCCCCACACGGAGAACGAAAGTTCCGCCCTGTTCCGTCGACTGTTCCTTCTCAATAGTCAATCCGTCCATAATCTCTCCCCGTAAGGCTCACGCCTTTACCGGTCCCCGGTCCCGGCCTCAAAACAGTTCCACGTTGCCGCCGAGCCCGTCATCGGCTGCGGCCGCCAGGACAGGCGGCGCGGCGAACGCTGCCGGCGCCGGCGCGGCTTTCGTGCCGATCCCTTTGAGCAGCGCGTCATGCACCTTCCGTTCGCTGTGCATGGTATACCGGTCGGCCAGCTCCCGCAGCCGCTGCTCCTTGGAATGGTCCGCCGAGGCAGGCACAAACCGCCGCACCTCCCCAACGACGCTGTCGATCTCCGCCAGCACCTCGTCGATGACCGCCGCCGAAGTCTCATGGACCGACATCATACCCGTGACCAGATCGATGTCGCGGGAAAGTGACTGGACAGCCGTGTCGATGCGGCCAAGGAGGCAGAGGAGCCGCTCATTGACGCCACGGACCGAGCCGAGGAGGCTCCGGATTTCGACAATGAAGCCGTCCACCTCTTCGGCTATGCAACGGACGTCGGTGTCGATGCCGTGGCTCAGGCTTTCGGTCACCTCCGTGACCTTCCGGAGGGTATCGGAAACGGCGCCGGTCCGGGCCCGCGCCTCAACCGACAGGTGCTGGATCGCCTCGGCAAGCACGCCGAGGGCGGCTCCACCGTCGCCGGTATTGGCGGCCTTTACCTGGGAGTTGAGGGCGATCAGCTCGATCTCGGAGCCGATTTCCTCAATGTCGGTGACAAAACCGGCGATGTCCCGCACCGATGACACCACCGATTCCATGGCCGACGCCAGGTTCCGGTTGGCCACGGCATTGTCGGATAGGACGTCCGTCACCCGCCCAATGCCGCTTTCCATTTCCACGAAGAAGGAACTTCCGGCCTGATCGGCGGTTCCGGCCATGACGCGGGTTTCGTCCGACATGCGGGTCTGCTGGCGGGCGATGTCGCGCAGGTTCTCCACGATCCGCGCCACGGCGGCCGAAAGTTCCTCGCGGGCGTGGCGAAGCTGCGCCTCCTGGAGCTCGCAGACGTCGGCCACCTCGCCGGCCCTCTTGACAGGGTCGCCGGCCTGGCCGGTCAGATGCGGGCTTAAGTCGTCAAGGGCCTCCTTAACGTGCTCGATCTGCTGGCGGGTGATGTCGTGGAACTGGAGCGAGGTGACCACCTCGGCGATGCTTTCCGCCGTTTCGGCGGAGGAAGAGGTTACGATGGCAACGGCCTCGGAACAGCGGCCATGGATCTCGGCCAGGGTGGCGAGGCTCTCGCGGGTTCTGTCGAGGATCTGGCGGACGTTTCCCCGCTGCTCCGCTTCCGTGGCGGTGACCCGGGCGAGGGTCCCGCCAATCATGGCGGAGAGCGTATCCTTCTCGGCAAGGATGGCGACGGACTTCTCCTTGATGGAGACTGAAAGCCGCTCCACGTCGTCGGCCAGGGTAGTGAACCCTGCCGCCCCTTCCCCGAGCCGGGCGCTCTCGATCTTGACCGCGGTGCTCAGCATGTGGAGGTTCTTGATAATCTTGCGGAACCCCTCCAGAGGCTCGTCGACGCAGCCGATGTAGGAAAGAATCGTCTGGAGGGTGGTGGAGCTCTGCTCGGTTTCCGCCTCGGCACGGTTGAGGTAGTCGGTAATCCGGTCGACAATGCCGTGGAGCGCTGCCATGTCACGGCCGACCTCTTCGCCCAGAATCAGGTCGGCCACCTGGCGGGACATCCCCTCGATCTCCCCGGCCCGGGCGTAAAAGTCGTGGAGCCGGGAACCGATGGCGAGAAACTCCTCCTCGGTGGAGCCATTGAGGAGGGTAATCCGGCTGCCGATGGTCGAGAGCCGCCCGTGCCACTCTTCGAAATGACCGGCGAGGGATTGATCTGCCGTAGCAGCCGAGGGAATACCCGGTGCAGCTGCGGAGTGGTCGGGCTCTCTATTAAACCTGCGCAAGAACGATAGTTCCACAAAAGACCGCCTTTGGGGGAAGGGAATAGTCGGGATCGGCCCGGGGCCGGATCCGGTCACTGTTCAGGATCACATACTGTTTACTCTATCGTCACGGGGCCTGATATCTTTAGTAAAAGCTCAGGGAATCAGGAAATTCCTGATGTCACCCATGGCCGTGGCTACACCAGGCCGTGGCTCCTGATCTCTTTCAACAGCCTCTGCCGGGTGATCGGCTTCACCAGGTAGGAGATGGCTCCGCCACGGTACAACGCCTCCACCACGTTTCGGGGATCATCGAGGGCCGTGGTCATGATAACCTTAACCTCATGGGCGCATGCGACTCCCAGTTCCCGCTCCATCTCCCGGATGCGTTCCAGTGCCCCGTGGCCATCAAGGTTCGGCATCATGATATCCATGCAGACCAGGTCATAGGGACGCTTCTCCTCGTGGGCAAGCCGGAAGGCCTTCACGGCCTCCTCGCCGTCGATGGCGATGTCGCACTCCCCCAGGGGGGTGATGAGTTCCTTCATGATCTTGCGGGATATGAAATCATCCTCGACTATCAGTGTCTTCATTCCTGCCGTCTCCTTTCGCGCACAAGGTTCACAGGATTGCTTATCGACCATTCGGGGAGATTATTGAGAAAAAAATGGCGCTCCCTGAGTCGTCATCGTCTCAAAACGCAAAAACGCCGCGGTCACCCGCAGCGTTTTTTGTGTCTCACCAGGAAAAGGATGGCTATTTGAAGTCGGCGTACCGGGAGATGACGAAATCCCGGTCCTTCGCCTCCTTCAGGTGGCATTCGAAGCAGTTCTTCACCGAATCGACCCCCGAAAGTTTCCCCTCCGGCGTGAAACCGGCGAAGAGCCAGCCGCCGGTGGCGGTCTGCTTTGCGTCCTTCTTCATGAGGACGACCATGCTCTTCTTCCCCTTGACCGGCTTGCCCCCCTCATTCCTGATGGTGTGCTGCACCACCACGAAGCGGCTCCCCTCCGGGTACGGGCCACCCTTCTGGTAGGCGGGCATGGCCTTCTTGTCCACGTAAATGTTGTGGATGCCGTAGAAGAGCGACGACTTGTCGTTCACCACTTTCTCCGTGCTCTTTTGCCACTTCTCGTATCCCTTCGGCAGCGCGACCTTCTCTGCGGCCGTGGCGGCCGTGGCGACCAGAAGAACGGCTGCCGCCGCCCATGCGGTTCTTTTCATCGCTTCCCCCTTCACTGGTAATATGAACGGGAAGAATAGCCCAACGGGAAACGATTGTCTACCTCCCGGCCACCTTCTTCGGCCTGGTGTGGGACAGATCGAACTGGAGCATCAGGTAGCCGTAGTGAATATCGTCGCCGCTCCCCGAGGCATCGCGGAAGAACTTGCCGGTGAAGAAGCGGTCGTAGCCGGCGATGGCAGAGAAGTTGCCGCCCATGGCGTAGGTCAAGGTAAAATCAGTCTCCAGGCCGATGCGGCGGCTCACTCCGTCAGGGACGTAGTTGGCCAGGAAGTAACGGCCGGTGACAGAGAGGTTCAACTCCTTCGTAAGGTCGATGCCCCAGCCGAGGTTGTAGATCTGGAGGCCACTGGCGTGGATACTCCCCACATCAAGCCCCGAGAGGTCACCTACGACGCTCATGTCGCCGGCCAGGGAAGAATCGGTGAGCTGGTTGAGGAATTCCTTGCGGCCGCTCGTGCCGTCGGCGGACGCGCGGCTCCCGGAGCCGTAGGCGGCGCCGGCGAAGAGGTGGTTGGTGAAGCCGGCAAGCTCGGCGTCGGCGTACAGGTCCACATGCCCACCCCAGGCGTTGATGCTCTCGTTGGCGTCAACGCCGTTGTGGAGTCGTCCCCGCTGCCAGACCGGTTCCACCTCCAGGGAAACCGGCCCCAGCTTCGTGGTGGCCCGCAGGCCGAAGGAGTTTCGGTGCTCGCCGGCCTGGCGGTCATCGGAGCCGCTGTCCCGGAAACCGTAGAGCTCAAGGGCGGTCCCTTCCGCAACGGTCCAGGTGGCATAGGCGCCGGCAAGCCCCCCTTCGATGCCGTCTGACCAGGGGGTGGCGTACCAGCCGCCGAAGAAGTCCACCGTGAAGGGCTTTGCCGGGGTCAGCTGCAGCCGCAAGGCGTCAAAGGTAAGCCCCTGGTAGAAGGAGTTGCTGCCGATCATGAAGGCGCTGCCGTAAACGAGCTCCTGGCGGCCCACCTTGAGGGAGTTCCCTTCCCGGGTGAGGCAGAGGATTTCCGCAAACCCCTGGTAGAGGGAAACCTTGCCATAGTACTGGTCGCCGCCGGTGTAGCCGTACCCCTGCCCCTCGGCATGAAGGTCGAGCCAGTCGACCGGATGCCAGAAGAGATAGGGTTTCACCCGGTAGAGGAAGCGCCCCTCGGCATGGCCGGGAGCATGGCTGAAATCGGGTAGCCGGAGATTTCCGGCACCTTCTCCCCGCACAAAGCTGTTCACCCCGAACCGGTAGAGGTAGTCATAGCGATCCGGCTTTGCCAGCATCGACTCCACCTCTCCCCGCAGGGAGTGGTAGCCGTGGTGCTTCTCCAGTTCGTCGGCGAGATCGGTATGGAGCCGACCGATCAGCTCACGATCGTCCGCCGGCAGGGCGTCCGCCCCCTCTGTCCGGTACTTGACCACAATTTTATCGACAATGGCGAGAAAGCAGTCCGCCGCCTCGCTCTGCAGACAGGGTTTCCCCTCCACCGCCATGGCGGCCGGGAGGGCCCGCTCGGCACCATACCGGTGCGCCAGATCGGCAATGTGCCGGCAGACGACGGGCTCCGCCACGGCCGGCGGTTCCGTTGCTGCCATTGTGGCGGCAAGCAGATTCTCACCACCTCCGACGAGGGCGAGCGATAGCGCGGCGAATACTATGTTCTTTTTCATGGAATTCGGTCCCTTCTCCCCGGATTGATGTTTCCGACGGGACGAGGCCGCTACAGGAGCCGACACGCTCAGCAACTCCAGCCTGCGTCATTAAAACTTATCGGCATCAATCAACCGAACTTCACTCTAAAAAACACGCCCCTTTGATTACTGCCAAGCAATCCGCCAGTTCGCACCCCTACCCTGCCGCGCTGCAGACCGGGCACCCCTGCATGGAGAAGGGGGGCTCCAGGCGGCAGGCTGCGAGGAGCTCGGCGTTGCGGAAGATCTCCCGGGGCGGCCCGTCGGCCGCCACCGTCCCCTCCCTGAGGACGATGGTCCGCTCACAGAGCTCCAGCACCATGTCCAGGTCGTGACTCGTGAATATCTTCGTATGCCGAAACTCGCGCAGAAGCCCCATGAGCTGCCGCCGGGCAAAGGGGTCGAGCCCCGCCGTCGGCTCGTCCATGACCAGGATGTCCGGTGACATGGAGAGAACCGTGGCGATGGCGACCCGCTTCTTCTCCCCCCCCGAGAGCCGGTAGGGAGGCTTGCCACGCAGGTGCCCGGCACCGACCCGCGCGAGGGATTCCGCCACCCGCCGCTCCACCTCGTGGGGAGGAAGTCCCAGGTTGAGAGGGCCGAAGGCGACATCGTCTCCCACTGTCGGCATGAATAGCTGGTCGTCCGGATCCTGGAAGACCATGCCGACGGTGCGGCGCACCTCGGCAAGGGTCGTGCGGACCACAGGCGTATCGCCGATCCGGACCTCCCCTCCCGTGGGCGGAAGATACCCGTTCAGGTGGAGGAGCAGCGTCGACTTGCCGGCCCCGTTGGCGCCGATAACCGCCACCGATTCTCCGTGGTGGATTTTGAAGGAAATCCCCCGGAGGGCCTCGGTCCCGTCGGGATAGGAATGGCGAAGGTCCTTGACCTCGACGATATGGTGACTCATGGGAGTACCCCCATTACCAGCACACCGATCAGGTGCGGCACGTTGACAAAGCGCAAAAGCATGAAGAGCAGACACCAGCCGACCGTGAAGACAACCTCGCGCCGTCCGAAACAACACTCGCGCCCGACGTGGAACGTACCCCGGAACCCCCGGGAGAGCATTGCCATGTGGATCCGTTCGGCCCGGTCCCAGGTGCGGAGAAGGAGGCTCCCCACGAGGGCACCGTAGGTCTTCATCCCCATCCCCCGTCCCGCGAAGGAGCGGAGTTCCCTGGCCCGGGCCATCCGTACCCCCTCGTCCCCCAGAACGAAGATGTAGCGGTAGAGGAAGAGGAGCTGCACCACGAAGGCCTGGGGAACGCCGAACCGCTGGAGCGCCAGGCAGACCCCGGCGAAGCCGGTCACGGCCACGAGCACCACGGCCGCCCCCACGGTGAGTACGGCCCGGAGGATGATCGACAGGAACGACACCCACCCTCCCGACACCGCCAGGGAACCGATGGCCAGGAGCGGCTCCCGGTCGAACAGCGGATTGAAGAGCCCCACCACGGCGGCGAAGGGAAGGACCACCAGCAGTTTGCGGGTCACGACCCCCGGCGGGATGCCGCTGACGGCAACCATAACCAGCGGAAAGAGAA
>CAJPFF010000222.1 GCA_905339345.1 Geobacteraceae bacterium
CCACCTTTTTGTAAATTCTGTCGTCACCGTAGCTCATGGCATCCTCCACATCGTGAATTTTCCACAAGCTTACCACCGGGCGAAGACGTGTAAAGGGGCAGAATCAGTCAGCTGTCCCAAACGCCTTCAGATCAGGGGACAGCGAAGCCACGTTCACTTTGCCGGCAGCGCATTCAGCCGCTCCTTTGCCTTGGTGACCAGCTCAGACTGGGGATGCTTGGCAATGATCTCTTCGTAGAGCTTTCGGGCATGCTCAAGATTGTTCTGCTTCTCCTCGAACTGGGCCGTCTCGAAGAGTTCCTGTGCACCTTTGCCGGAGCATGCCGCCAGAGAAAGCGCACACCAGCAAAGCACTATAACAGCCATACGTCCCATCATTTCCCTCCTCAAGAATACATCAAGCAGTTTCACACAACCGGGCGCCACCGATGCCGATGGACGCACGGCCTGTGATCCGCCGCATTATGAAAGAATGCTCAAAAAACGTCCAGTGAAAGTTAGCGAGGCTGGCTCCTCCCCCGTCGACTGCCACAGCTCCTCTCAGAGCTTGACCACCCTCAGGAGATGTCCCTGGCGGGAAACGACCTGAACTGCATGGCCAGCCATGGAGGAGCAGACGTCAAAAGGGGGATCGATCATATCTACCGGTGCCCGACCTTCCCCATGATTCGATTTGCGCCTCAGGTACCTGCGCCATCCGAGGGAACAGGCAACCGACACAGCAACCCAAATGACCACGTGAATCAGCAGACCGAAGCCCCCCCAGAGAAGGGACCAGCCGCCGACCATGAGAGCCCCGAGCCCGAACCAGACCATGGTGAAGGAGGGGAAAAGAAGTTCCACTCCGATCAAAACGAAGCCAAAGACGATCCAATACCACCATTCGCACGCCACCTGCCCACCCCCAACCGTCAAATAACCGCCGCAAACCGCCCCACGTCCTCCCTTGAAGGCGAAACAGGGGTCCAACGGATATTCAGCACGTTTCGTGCCGAGGGTTATGGTTGACCGCCGTAGCGGGCCGCGTGGTAGGAGCTTCTCACGTATGGCCCGCTCTCCACGTGGGCGAACCCCATGGCAAGGGCCTCAGTGCGGTACTTTTCGAAAAGCTCGGGCTGGACGAACTCCCTGACGGGATGGTGGCTCTTGCTGGGGGCAAGGTACTGGCCGATGCTGAGGTAGGAGCAGCCGGCCTCCCGCAGATCGGCGAGGACCGCCAGCACCTCCTCCTCCCTCTCGCCGAGGCCGAGCATGATTCCCGATTTGCTCCTGACAGCGGGATCCAGCTCCCGCAGGGTCCGGAGCACATCGAGGGAGCGACCGTAGTCGGCCCCTGCCCGAATGTGGTAGAGGCGCGGCACCGTCTCCACATTGTGGCCGATGATGTCCGGAGCAGAGGCGACGACACGGGCGAGACTCGCGCGGCTCCCGAGGAAATCGGGAATGAGGAGTTCCACCTTCGTGGCGGGGGACGCACGCCGGATGGCAACGACTGTTTCGGCAAAGAGGCCGGCGCCACCGTCGGGGAGGTCGTCCCGGGTGGGGCTCGTGATGACCACGTGGGAGAGGCCGAGACGGCGGATCGCTTCGGCTACCCGGGCCGGTTCGTCGGGGTCGGGAGGGAGAGGTGTCCGCTTCGTCACGTTGCAAAAGGAGCAGAGGCGGGTGCAGTCGGCCCCCAGGATGAGGAAGGTCGCCTGCCGCTCCCGGAAGCACTCTGTGATATTGGGGCAGCGGGCCTCTTGGCAGACCGTGTGGAGGCGCAACTCACCCAGAAGCCCCTCCATCCCGGCGTGGGCCGCCGGGTTAATCTTCTTCTGGAGCCACTGGGGCTTGCGGACGATGGTCATGGCGTTTCTCCGTGCAGATTCCAGGCTTCCTTTCCGTAGCGCTCTGCACCGAGGCGGGCCGCGGTCGCCTTTTCCTCCGCCGTGAGCGATGACGGAACGAGATCAACGCCGAGGGATTCCTCGAAGGCGGCGGCTAGGCGTTCCCGCAGCCATGCTGGGTCAGTCGTAACCCCCAGTTGGGCGAGGCTCGTGGTTCCCTCCAGGAGCCCCCGGGGGGGGGCCTGGAAAAAGAGAAGCGCCTCGGCCAGGGCGCAACGCAACGGCAGGGAGCCATGCTGAAAGATTACATCCTTCAGCCGTCGCTGGGCGTTGCCGCCGATCTTCCTCCCATCGGCAACGATGTCGTATTCTTCCTGCCCGGCGAAGCAGAGGGGAGTCCGCCCCCCGAAGCGTCTGTACGGCGAATCCACGGCCCAGGAGGCCTCTATCCCGAGATTGCCGTAGAAGCGAAGCAGAAAGCCGGTGAGTGCCCGGAACGTTTCCTTGACTCCCCGGGCGTCGGAAATATGGCGCGGGGCGCAGACGACGGCATAGGTGAGCTCCGCGGCGTGATAGATGACCCCGCCGCCGGTAATCCGCCGCACCACGGGGATGCCGGCGGCCGCGCACCGATCCAGGTGGAGCGCATCGTCGGCCCGCTGGAACCTCCCCAGCGAAAAAGCCGGTGGCTCCCACCCGTAGAGGCGGAGCACCGGCAGCGATGCAACGGGGTCGAAATGCTGAAGAAGCGCCTCGTCAACCGCCATGTTGGCGGGGCCGTCCAGGGGGCCGGTGTCGACGAGGCGCCAGCGGGTCAGGTTCTCGGAGAAATCAGCAGCCAAAATAACAGACGTTCTGCTCCCGCGCCGCCTTGGTCTCGTCGAGGCGGGTTACCGGCATGGTCTTGGGGAACTCGGCAAAGACCGCCGGATCCGACTCGGCCAGTTCCGCCGCCTCGCGCATGACGGCGATGAAGGCGTCGAGAGTTTCCTTGCTCTCGGTCTCGGTGGGCTCGATCATGATGGCCTCCTTGACGATGAGCGGGAAGTAGACCGTGGGGGGATGATACCCCTTGTCGATGAGGAACTTGGCGATGTCGATGGCGTGGACGCCGTTCTTCACCTGCCGGGCCGCCGAGAAGACGCATTCGTGCATGCAGGTCTGGTCGTAGGGGAGGTCGTACACGTCCTTCAGGCGGCTCATGACGTAGTTGGCGTTCAGCACCGCCTGCTCGCTCACCTGGATGAGCCCGTCGCGGCCGAGCATGGTGATGTAGGCGAAGGCCTTGGCCATGACCCCGAAGTTGCCGAAGAAGCCGGAGGTGCGGCCGATGCTCCCGTGGGCCGGAGCGTCGACCCCGTAGCAGCCGTCGTCATACTTGACGATCCGGGGGGCCGGGAGGAAGGGGACCAGCTGCTTCTTCACCCCCACCGGGCCGCTCCCGGGGCCGCCCCCGCCGTGGGGGGTGCCGAAAGTCTTGTGGAGGTTCACGTGGATCACATCGAACCCCACGTCGCCGGGACGGACCTTGCCGAGGATGGCGTTCAGGTTGGCGCCGTCGTAGTACATGAGGGCGTCGTGGTCGTGGGCGATGTCGCAGATCTCCTGGATGTGCGGGTTGAAGAGCCCCAGGGTGTTGGGGCAGGTCATCATGACCGCCGCCACCTCGTCGGTCATCACCTCCCGGAACTTGTCGAGATCCATGTCGCCGTAGGGAGCCGTCGGGACGGTGATGATCTCGTACCCCACCATGGCGGCCGAGGCCGGGTTGGTGCCGTGGGAGGAGTCGGGAACCACCACGTACTTCTTCCTGTTCCCCTTGGCCTCGTGGTAGGCGGCGATGAGCATGATGCCGGTCATCTCGCCGTGGGCGCCGGCCATGGGCTGGGTAGTCACCTCGTCCATGCCGGTGATCTCGGCAAGGGTCGCGCCAAGCTCGTAGGCGAGCCCCAGACATCCCTGGCTGAAAGAGGCCCCGTGGGGAAGGAGCGGCACCATGGGGTGGTAGGGGGCGAAGAGCTTAGCCGCCTCCTCCAGGGCCTTGGCGTTGTACTTCATGGTGCAGGAGCCCAGGGGATAGAAGTTGGTGTCCACCGAGAAGTTGCGGCGCGACAGGCTGGTGAAGTGGCGCACCACGTCCAGTTCGCTGGCCTCGGGGAGGGGAGCGGGCTCCTGACGGCGAAGCGCGGCGGGGAGTTCCGGGGCGGCGGGGACGTCGCTGGCGGGAAGCCTTACCCCACGGCGGCCGGGGACCGATTTTTCATAGATCAGCTGCATAGGATACCCTCCAGGTGACGGGCGAAGGTGTCGATCTCCTCCCGGGTCCGCTTCTCGGTCACGGTTACCACCATGCACCGCTCCATCTCCGGATAATGGAGTCCCAGGGGAACGCCGGCCGCGATCCCCTTCCGCAGAAGGGCCACGACCACCTCCTCGGCGATCTTCGGCAGGCAGACGGTGAACTCGTTGAAGGTGGCGCCGCCATTCATCACTTCCACCCCACCGATGGCGCCGAGAACCTTCTTCGCGTACTCCGCCTTGTCGTAGTTGAGGCGCGCCAGCTCCGCAAACCCCTGGGTGCCAAGGGAGGAGAGGAAGATGAGGCCCCGCAGGGCGCAGAGGCCCTGGTTGCTGCAGATGTTGGAGGTGGCCTTGTGGCGCTTGATGTGCTGCTCCCGGGCCTGGAGGGTGAGGACGAAGCCCCGCTCCCCCTTTTTGTCCACGGTCTCGCCGATGATCCGGCCCGGGAGGTTGCGGATGTACTCCTTGCGACTGGCGATGAAGCCGAACGAGGGCCCCCCGAAGGAGAGGGGATTGCCGAGGCTCTGGCCGTCCCCCACCACGATATCGGCCCCCATGGCGCCGGGACTCTCCACGAGTCCCAGGGCCACCGGGTAGGCGGAAACCACCAGGAGCGCCCCGGCGGCGTGGGCATCGGCGGCAAGCCGGCGGAAGTCGCTCACGCTCCCGAAGAAGTTGGGGTTCTGGACGAGGACCGCAGCCGTGGCGTCATCGATCGTGGCCCGGAGCCGCAGGTCGTCCTCCATGCCGAGCTTCGGCCCGATCTCCACCAGCTCCACATCCAGATTGGCCAGATAGGTCCGGACGATCTCCCGGTGGAAGGGGTTCACGGCCCCGTCGATGACGAGGCGGTTGCGCCCCGTTATCCGCAGCGCCATCATGGCCGCTTCGGCCAGGGCCGTGCCGCCGTCGTAGAGGGAAGCGTTGGAGACCTCCATGCCGGTGAGGCGGCAGATGGCGGTCTGGTACTCGAAGAGGGCCTGGAGGGTCCCCTGGGAGCATTCGGGCTGGTACGGGGTGTAGGCGGTGTAGAATTCGGCCCGACCCGAAAGGTGGTCCACCACGGCCGGGATCAGGTGGTCGTAGTACCCACCTCCCACAAAGTGAGAGAGGTGCTGGGCGTTCTTCCCGGCCAGGTGCTCAAACCGGTGGAGCATCTCGAACTCGGACATCCCCTCGGGGAGATCGAAGGAGCGTGCCCGCAAAGCCGGCGAGATCGGCCGGAACAGGTCCTCGATGCTCGACGCCCCCATGGCCGCCAGCATCTCCCGCACCTCCTCCGGCGTGTTGGGACAGTAGCTGGCAGTGCTCATCCGAGGCTCCTCACGTACTCGTCATACTGGTCGCGGGTCATGAGCTTCTGGAGCTCGGCAGGGTCGGCCATCTCGATCAAGGCCATCCAGCCGGCATCCTCGGCCGCCTCGTTGACGATCTCGGGACGCTCGTCCAGGGCCTCGTTCACCTGGGTCACCTTGCCGGAAACCGGGGCGTAGATATCGCTGGCCGCCTTGACCGACTCGATGGCGGCCAGGACCTCAAACTGCTTCACGGTCTTCCCCACCTTGGGAAGCTCCACGAAGGTGACATCCCCCAACTGGTGGGCGGCATACTCGGTGATCCCCACCGAGGCGACCCCCTCCTTGACCTTGACCCACTCGTGCTCCTTGGTGAAATAGGTTTCCATGTATCCCTCCTTGATTTTGATAAT
>CAJPFF010000223.1 GCA_905339345.1 Geobacteraceae bacterium
GTCGATGTCGGAGCCGTCCACCAGGTCCTTCATGTCCAGGTTCCACTTCCCCTCCTGCTTGCTCCAGCGGGTGCCGAGGCTGCCGTGGGGGATTTTCACGTCACCGGCGCCGTCGGCCACGCAGAGGGTCCAGTCGGCATGCTCAAGGGAGGCGCTCCGCTCGAACTCGGAGGCCCGGAGGAATTCCCCCTGCCGCAGGGTCCCGTCCTTCTCATCCAGCTTCACGAGGAAGGGGAGGTCCGTGTACTTGAGGGCGTACTCCTGGAAGAAGGGAACCTGGCGGTCAGCGTAGAACTCCTTGAGGATCACGTGGTTCACCGCCATCCAGAAGGCGCCGTCGTGTCCCTGCTCCACCGGCAGCCAGTTGTCGGCGAACTTGGTGGCGATGTTGTAGTCGGGGGACATGACCACCACCTTGGTTCCCCGGTAGCGGGCCTCGGTAAGGAAGTGGGCGTCCGGGGTCCGGGTCATGGGGACGTTGGAGCCGCACAGCACGATGTAGGAGGCGTTGTACCAGTCGGCCGACTCGTTCACGTCGGTCTGCTCCCCCCATACCTGGGGCGACGCGGGGGGGAGGTCGCAGTACCAGTCGTAGAAGCTCATGGCGACCCCGCCGAAGAGCTGGAGGAACCGGGTGCCTGCCGCGTAGCTGATCATGGACATGGCCGGGATGGGCGAGAAGCCGATGACCCGGTCGGGGCCGTATTTCTTCGCCGTGTAGATGGAGGAGGCGGCGATCAGCTCGGTCACCTCGTCCCAGTCGGCCCGGCGCATCCCTCCCGTCCCCCGCTTGCCCACATAGGCCTTGCGGGATTCCGGGTTCTCCACGATGCTTTTCCAGGCATCCACGGGGTCCTCGTGGCGGCTGCGGGCCTCACGCCAGAGGTCGATGAGGGCGCCGCGCATGTAGGGATACTTCACCCGCAGGGGGCTGTAGAGGTACCAGGAGTAGCTGATCCCCCGGGTGCACCCCCGGGGCTCGTGATTGGGAATGGTGCCGTCGAATTGGGGGTAGTCGTTGGCCTGGAGCTCCCAGCCGACGATGCCATCCTTCACGTGCACCATCCAGCTGCAGCTGCCGGTGCAGTTCACCCCGTGGGTGCTCCGCACCACCTTGTCGTACTGCCAGCGGTTCCGGTAGAACTCTTCCCACCCGCGGTCACATCCGGTCCGGTCGTCTTTTATTCTTTCATGTGACATTTATCTGGTCCTCCTTTTGTAGAGAATCAACACCGCGAGACAGAAGATAAAGAAGCCGGCGCCGGCTATGGGAAAGATGTCGAAGGACCACCCCCCCCGCTTCTGGGCCGCCGCATCCTTGGAAAAGGCCACGACAGCGGTGATCTCTTGCTCGGTCAGGGGGCGGTCGGCATACATCTTTTTCATGACGGGGAACTTGAGGCTCTTGAGCACGCCGCGCAAGCCCTGCTCACCCATCCCCTCATAGTGGTCCGAAAGGTCGGTGGCCATGTTGCCGCCGGAGACCCCCGGCGCCCGGAACGGGTGGCAGGCCGCGCAGGGGGCGCCGCCGTTGGCGAAGGGACTGGAGCCGGTGAAGAGTGCCCTCCCCTGGGCCACCAGCTGCGGCGTCACCACGGTTTCCACCGGCTTGGCCGGCGCGGCGGCCGGCTGGGCCCCTGCCGCGGCCCCGCCCCCGCCTGAACTCCTGAGCCAGGCAATGATCTTCAGGGCATCGTCATGGCTGATGCCGAGGTTCGGCATCTCGTAGCCGTATTTCTTGATCAGGTCCACGCGGGCCTGATCTTTCGCCATCTTGTCCGGCTCGATGATGATCGACTCAAGCCACTCCTCAGCCCTCCTGTCGGTTACCCCCTTGAGATCCGGCCCTCCCCCGTCGCCGCCGCCGACGGTGTGGCAGCCGGAGCACTGCTTGTCGAACAGATCCTTGCCGGGATCGGCGTAAGCGAGCGCTGCAAGGGACAACATCAGCAACAGGCAAACCGTACTGATTGCTGCTCGAGACATTCCTTTCATCATGGTGTTCCTCCCGCACTGGATAGATGGTTCTCAAACCGAGTGTAAGCCGGAGCTTATAAATATATTGTAAGGATAACTGTAGAATAACGTTTTACAAATCCGGGTCCTTGATTTAGATCAAATTTATGAAAGTTCAAAAAAAATTTTGCTAATGGGAGTCATCATACTTGAACACGGGAAAGATCTTGTTCAGTCCCCAGAAAAAGACAAACGGCGTAATTCCAACCAGTATGGCGCCGATGAGCCCTTCCTTGAAGGTCTCGATGTCGTGGGGAATGATGGGAAGTTCGTAGTGCATGAATCCGGCGAAGGAGGCCGAGAAGGCCTGCCCCCCGATAACGAGGTTCCAGCGCATCATGAAAACCCCCATGAGGACGAGGATCGTGGCCACCGCCGCCCTCTTGGCCGTGATGCGCGGCAGAAGGAAGAGGGTCAGGGGTACCAGGTTGCCGAGGCCGTACTGCACGATGAAGATATTGACGAAGTCCTGGCCGAAGATGACGCTCCGCACGATTTCCCACGACTGGAACTTGGCGTAGTCCCTGAAGAGGAGATCCAGCAGTTCAAGCCCCAACGCGGCAATGAGGGCATAGACGAGATACCGGGATGTCATGGTGATCTCGTACATCTCCATGCTCTTGATCGCTTCCGGGGAGGGAAGGGAAGGGTCCTGCTTCCTCTTCCACCCCGCCATGAGCTTGCGGATCTCCATGGTCACCATGTAGACGAGCATGCAGAGGGCAATCCCCGAGACCACCGCGGAACAGATGAAGATGAACGGCATGAGGGGGGTGGTCCAGAGGGCGTTCGCTTTGACCGAGCCAAAGATGAAACCGGCGTAGCCATGGAGGAGGCAGGCGACCGGGATCCCCACGGTTGCCATGATTTTCACCGCTTTTTCGTCTTTTTCCAGGGCATGGGCGCTGATGTCCCAGGCGCCGAGGGTGAGGGTCGAAAACAGGAGGTACCTGAATCTCTCCAGGGGGCTCTTGTCCGGTTTGGCCCGCAACGCGAGGGCCGTCTCCACGAAATGCCGCCGGTAGACGAACCAGAGCTCCGAGGCGACGATCATGCCGTAGGTGGAAAAGGCGATGCCGAAGGCGGCGATGGCCGAGGTGAAGTGGGGGGTCAGCATCACCTCGATCCCCCGTTCCGGGTGCTGGAGATGGAGCTGGAGCGGTATCATCGCCACCGGGAGGAGGGCGAAGGAGAAGACCAGTGAAAAGCGCGCGATGTCCTTCAGCTGCTTGATCCCGAAGACATGGTAGAGGGAGGAGAGGACGAAGGCGCCGGCCACCAGGCCGGTCATGAAGGGATACATGACAATCTGGATGGTCCAGTAGATGTATTCGTTTGGGTAGACAAACAGCTCTTTCAGTGTCCAGGCTTCTCCGTGTACCATGGCTATTTAACCTCCTTGGAAAGGCCTATGTAGTAGACCTGCGGCTTGGTGCCGTACTGTTCCTTCAGGACGCCGATCCGTCCGGACATGATGGTTTTGGTCACCGGATCGTCGGGATCCCGCAGGTTCCCGATCTTTCGTGCGCCGAAGGGACAGGCGTCCACGCAGGCCGTCTTCATCCCCTTGGTGATCCGGTGATAGCAGAAGGTGCACTTTTCCGCCGTCTTGTACTCCGGATGGAACGAGCGCACCGCGTAGGGGCATGCCATGATGCAGTAGGCGCAGCCGATGCAGTGCTTCCTGTCCACCAGCACCACCCCGTCTGGGGTCTGGTAGGTGGCCCCCACGGGGCATACCTGGACGCAGGCGGGGTTTTCGCACTGGTTGCAGAGCTTGGGGACAAAGAACGCCTTTTCAACGTCGTCCTTGTTGATCTCCTGAAGCCCTTCTTCGTTGAGATCAATGCGGTCCGTGGTGAAACCGTCCCGCGCCCCCTTGGGGGAGTCCACATAGGTCTTTCCCTTTTTGGTGACCACGTACCGCTCCACCCAGGTTCGCGTTATGTTGGTCTCATGGGGGATCTCGTTCTCCGTCTTGCACGCCTTGACGCAGAAGCCGCAGCCGACACACGCCTGGGTATCCACCAGGAAAGCCCACCTTACCCTTGATCCGTCCGGCTTCTCGGCAAGGAGCTTCCTCGGGTTGATGAGTTCCAGAGCAGAGAGAGGAACTGCCAGTCCTGCGATAACTGTAATGCTATTTTTGAGAAAGTCTCGCCTGTTCATCGCTGTGACTCCTTGAGATGGGGTTGTGCGGGTCATGACACAAGCTGCATTCCGCGCCGGGGTTGTGGGTGTCGGGGTTTATCCCAACAATGTTTGCCCTGCCGCTGGTCGGTGTGGTGAGGGCTGCATGACACCGCAGGCAGAGCGCCCGACTCCTGTCGATGGTGAGGGTGGGAGGGTCGTCGGGATGGTTCAGGGCCGGACCGTGACAGTTTTCACAGTTGATGATTCCGTGGGGAGTGCGGCTGAGGCTTTCCACCTTGTCGGCGTGGCACTCCTTGCAGTACGAGGCCGTCCTGTATTTCACGGTTACGGCTTTCCATTCGTTTTCGTTCCCTTTGCGGTGCATGCCGTACATGTATCCCCGTTCATGGACGCCGAAGTCTTCCGGCACCAGGAACGTTCTGGCAATGAGGACCAGAACGATCAGGGCTACGGCGATATAGAGCGGTCTCCAGACATGACTCCCCATGTAATTATCCCCTCTTTCTTGGCGTTTTCATCATATTCCGGGATGTTTTGAAAGTGTCCGGGCGATGAAGCCAAATGATGTTTTATTGGTGGCGGGTCCAGCGCCATTCCACTCAAACGCTTTCCCCACACGAATATTCGGAATCGACAGGGTAACAACATAATGGCAAGTCACGTACCAAAAGCGCCTGGCGGGATAAAAAATCATAACCATGTAATAAATATAAGCTAACACAATTATGGAACGGCTCGATGAATGTGTGCAGACGGATGTGACGTTACCTTGCAGTAACACATGGGAGAGAAAGGTTACGTGCCCCGGTTCTGCGCAAACCTTGGTAACAGGGGAAAAATGGGAGCGTCCCGCCACGCCGTCAGTTGGCCGGCAGAGGGATCATGAGCTTCTGGCTCCCCATCAGGAGACCTCGATGGACAACAGGAAATTTCGTGCGATACTTCCCCCATGAGCAAGGTTCATAACTGAGCGAAACAAATGGCATTAATGGAACTGCGGAGGAACCCATATGGCAGGGGGAACCATCTGGAAGGGGAGTATCCATTTTGAGGATACGGATGTACCGGTGAAGCTCCATGCGGCGGTCAGGGAGGAGCGGATCCAGTTTCACCTCCTGCACAGGCGCGATCAGGTGAGATTGCGCCAGCAGATGATCTGCGCCTTCGAGAAAAAGCCGGTGCCGGCGGAAGCGCAGATCAAGGGATACGAGGTGGAGGAGGGGAAATACATCATCATCGATCCGGCGGAACTGGAGGAACTCGCCCCGGAGAGCAGCCGGATGATCGAGGTTCACGAATTCGTCAGGTCCGAACAGATCGATCCCCTCTTTCTCGACCACGTCTACTACCTGGAGCCGGACATTCCTTCCACGGGATACAGCGAGCTTGTGGCGGCCCTGAGTGAGATGGGGGTGGCAGGCATCTGCACCTGGACCATGAGAAAGCGGGCCTAT